>JAPPOU010000057.1:774-64060 GCA_028817795.1 Alphaproteobacteria bacterium | reverse complement strand
TGGCATAATGCGTAAAAACACGATACAATATACAGATAAGGAGTAAAAGGGGCCTTTTACCGTGCATGTAGACATCCTGATTTTCGCCGTCATTGCGGCTTTTCTTATCTACCGCCTGAACGCGGTGCTGGGCACACGCCATGGTGATGAAAAAACACGGCAAAATCCTTATGTGCCACAGGATCACGGGCAGCAGGCCACGCACGAAAGCCGCGTTGAGACCGTCGATATGCCCCGTCCTGCCATCATGCCGCCGCGCGAATCGGATGCGTTTTCAAGCCTGATTGACGCCAAAGCCAATGAGGGCGGACGCGTTGAAACCGGCCTTGCGGAAATCGGGGCCGCGGATGGCGGTTTTGAAGCGCACAGGTTTGTAGAGGGTGCCAAGGCCGCCTTTGAAATGATCGTCACCGCCTATGCCAAGGGCGACCTTGACACGCTAAAGCCGCTTCTTAGCCATAAGCTATATGCCGATTTCAAATCCGGCATTGATGACCGCAATGCAAAAAACCACGTGGCCGAAACGATTATCCACCGTATCAAGGCCGCGCGCATTATCGAAGCGCACCTGGGCGGCACCATGGCCTATGTCACGGTTGATTTCGATGTTGAGGAAACAACCTTTACCAAAGATGCCGACGGGAACGTGATCGACGGCGATCCTGACAAAATTTTCAGTGTCGAGGATATATGGACCTTTACCCGCGATACACGCGCTGACGATCCAAACTGGATTTTGATTGAGACCCGCGCCGCAGACGCGTAATATGCACCCATGAAGATTTTCAGACATGCAGCGCCGTTTCTGGCAGCTCTGCTTTTATCTGCCTGCGCTGCGGGGCCGGAGGCCGTGGGGCTGGAAAAAACGACATATAAAGCCCTGCCCGGCTGGGGTGACGACAAAACCGCCGAAACTTTGCCCGCACTCATGAAATCTTGCGGGCGTATCGCCAAAAAAGACCCCGATGATGCCGTCAGCCGTGTTGATTGGGCGGGCAGCGCAAAAGCATGGCAGGATGCCTGTGCACCGCTGTTCCTTTTGCTGCTTGGTACGGATGATTAAACCAGAACATATGTGGAAGAACATTTTACGCCCTATGCCGTTTACGGCGACAAGGGGCGCGATGGCCTTTTCACCGGTTACTATGAACCCCTTTTAAAAGGTGCACACGAAAAAAGGCCGCCCTATATCTATCCACTCTATGGCCGTCCATCGAATATGTACACGGCCGACCTTGGCGCGTTTCACCCTGACCTGAAGGGCCGCACGATCACAGGGCGCGTTGAGGGCGAAAAATTTGTGCCTTTTTATAAGCGCGCCGACATTGAAGACGGCAAGCTGGAAGACACGCCTATCCTGTGGGTCGATAATGCTGTCGATGCGTTTTTCCTGCATATCCAAGGGTCGGGCCGCGTAGAACTTGAAAACGGCGAGGTCGTACACGCAGGCTATGCCGCGCAAAACGGCCATGCCTATACTGCGATTGGAAAACCATTGATAGAACGCGGTGAAATTCCGCGCGAAAAAATGTCGATGCAAGCCATCCGCGCCTGGCTGGAGGCGCACCCCGATGACGCCGAAGACATCATGAACATCAACCAATCCTATGTTTTCTTTCGCGTTATTGATGGTGAAGGCCCGTTGGGGGCGGAAGGCGTGCCCTTAACGCCGCTGCGCAGCATGGCAGTGGACCGCAAAAAGATTCCCTATGGCGCACCCATATATATTGATGCAGAAACGCCTGATAAAACAGGCCGCATGACGCGCCTGATGGTCGCGCAGGATACGGGCGGTGCCATTAAGGGCGCTGTCAGGGGCGATGTGTTTTGGGGTGCGGGCGCAGAGGCCGCAAACAACGCAGGCATCATGAAAAGCACGGGGCAGGCCTATATCCTCCTTCCCAAAACATTGGACATTCCCAAAGACAAAACATGGCGCTGGTGGCACAGGCTGCAAACCGGCACGCCGCAAACAACGGTTTACAACAAATGACGGCAACCGATACGAAAAACAGCTATGGCCGCTATGCCTTAAAACCAACAGCGCAACGTATCTTGAAAACAGCGCAGCGGATGCCCGTCAGCTGGGCCGGGCGCAGAGGGGCATTAATCCTGCGCAAAATCGTTTTGCTCAGCGGTGTTGGCGTTGTGGACGCGCCCGTTGACGGGCTGAACCTGCGGCTTTACATGCAAGACAACGTCTCGGAACGTAAATTCTTGTTCATGCCGCAGTTTTTTGACCGTTTTGAGCGCGACCTTTTAAAGGAAAAGCTGCAGGATGGCGATACCTTTATCGACATCGGCGCAAACGCAGGCATTTATACGATGACCGCCGCCGCCGCTGTTGGCGATACAGGGCGCGTTATTTCCATTGAGCCAAACCCCGCCGTGCTGGAACGTCTGATTTTCAATGCAAAACTGAACGGTTTTGAAAACCGCATTACAACCGTACAGGCCGGGGTTTCCGATACCAAAGGCACGTTCGACCTGACGCTAGATACAACAAACCTTGGCGGCTCCAGCCTTGTCGCTGCGCGGTCAGATAAAACCATATCTGTTTCATGTTACCCGCTACTGGATATTTTAAACGATGCAAATGTCACCACCATACGCGCCCTAAAAATCGACATTGAAGGCGCGGAAGATAAAGCGCTAATTCCATTCTTTGCCAGTGCGCCCAAAGCCCTGTTGCCGCAATATATCATTCTTGAAAATTCAAATAACCAGTGGCAGGCCGACCTGCCCGCCTCGCTGCAAAACGCAGGGTATGCACGCTTACAAAAAACACGTATGAACACCGTATGGCATCTCACCCAAAAGGAAGACAAGGCATGACGAAAAAGACGTCCAAAAAAATCGCTTTCCAGGGCAAAACAGGCGCTTACTCCGATATCGCCTGCCGCAAAGCCTACCCCAGCTATCAAACCCTGCCGTGCCCCACGTTTTTGGATGCCTTTATCGCCGTTGAAAAGGGCCGGGCCGATCTGGCCATGATTCCCATTGATAATTCCATCGCAGGGCGCGTGGCCGACATTCACCACCTTTTGCCGCAATACCACCTGTCTTTCGTCAGCGAGTTTTTCCTGCCTGTAGATCACTGCCTGTTGGGCGTGAAGGGCGCAAAAATTTCCGACGTTAAAAAAGTTTACAGCCATGTGCACGCCCTGCCGCAATGCCGCAGTATTATCCGCGCCAATAAATGGGAGCCGATTGTTTATGGCGATACAGCAGGCTCCGCCGCGCGCGTTGCCGAAATGAACGATACATCCTGCGCCGCAATCGCAGGGCCGCTGGCGGCAGAGCTCTATGGCCTGAAAGTTCTCAAACGCGGCATTGCAGATAACAAAAACAACGTCACCCGCTTTTTGGGCCTTGCCCGCAAAACGGCGGTGCCCAAATTTGATAAAAAGAAAAAATACATCACCAGCTTTATCTTCAGCGTCAAAAACATTCCCGCCGCGCTCTATAAAACGCTGGGCGGTTTTGCGACCAATGGCATCAACATGGTGAAAATCGAAAGCTATATGCCCGCAGGCGCTTTTACCTCCACTCTTTTTTATTGCGAGGTTGAGGGCCACCAGCACGATGCGCCACTGGCACAAGCGATTGAGGAAATATCGTTCTTTGGCAAAAACGTCCGGATTCTGGGCAGCTATGAACAGCACCCCTGGCGCTCAAAGCGAGGGCAAAAATAGGAAATGAGTCTAAATCACTGATATTATTATGTATATAATTATATTGACATAATACAAAACCCTCTTTATTCTTGTGCCTTAATAAAAAACCGCGCAAGAGGCTGGCCCATGACCCCCGAACAACAAAAAGCCAAAGACAACGGCGAAAGATTGCTTTTTGCGCTCAAAACACCAGGCCCAGACAACATCGACTTTTGCCTTCAAATAATTAAAGACGGGGCGAACGTAAATATAAAGGATGAGAATGAGTACACCCCCCTGCATTATGCTGTCCACAAAAACGGCGCCTTGCCTGTGGTTCAGGCCCTCATTGCGGCAGGGGCGCGTGTGAATGCAAAAAACAGATACAATGCAACACCGCTGATGCTGGCCAGCAAACACGATAACAAACTTGATATCGTCAAAACATTGATAAAGCATAAGGCGCAGCTCAATGCCGTGAATGACGAAAAAGATACAGCTTTAAGCTATGCTGTTACGCATGAGGCACCGTCTATCGTACAACAACTGTTAAACGCAGGGGCGCGTGTCAATACCATGAATGAGTCCGGCGAGACGCCTGTATCCTGCGCTGCTCATAATGGGGACTTAAAAAGTCTTAAGCTCCTTTTAGATAAAGGCGCAAAAACAAAAAAGCTAAATGATGATTGCGAAACGCCCTTATCTTGCGCAGCAGTGATGGGGCATAACACCCTTGTGCAAGAGCTTATATGCAGGGGCGCTGACCTAAATGAAAAAGACGACGACGGAGACACGCCGCTATTCGTATCAATAGACAAAGAATGCAAACATGTGGCAGAAACACTCATCAAAAGCGGGGCGGATGTGAATATAGTGGGTAACGATGAGACCAGCCCCTTGCTACAGGCCATCAATCATAGAATGTACGATACCGCCATGCTTCTTTTAGAACATGGAGCCGATGTGAATCTGCAGGACAACTGGGGCAACACCCCCCTTAGCCTTGCCGCATACGATGGCGACAAAAAACTGGTGCGCAAGCTTTTAGATAAAGGCGCGCAAACAGAGCTGAGAGACAACGAAGGGGAAACCGCAGAACAGCTCGCACAAAAATACGGCTTTAACAATATCGTCCGCATGATCCGGCAGGAAAACAAAAAACGCACCATCAAATCATTCACAGAGGCTGCGAAAAAAGGCACCACGCAAAAACGCAAGATCATACGCACCAAGTCAAAAACATCCGGGCCACAATCTATTTAGGGCCAATATCAAATATTTTCGGACGGCGACCCGTATTGTCATTCACAGGGGCCGGGCCTTTTTGCGGCGCGCGGGTCATCATGAAATGGCGGTCCGTCCAGTGATTACCCTGCAGGGTTTTAAAGCCAATCAGCTTTGGCGCGCCCTTTGTCGTAGGGTTTGTGGAATGGCAGCCATCTTTGCTGATACGCAAAACATCGCCGTTTTCTACCAAAAGCGCCTTTTGCCCCATGGCCTCCATCGCCGCTGCGTTGTGGCGACGCAAATTTTCATCGCCATGAATGGGCACCACGGTTTTTGCCTGTGCCATTTTCGCCATTTCGCGGATTTCCGGCAGGCGGGCATGGGCGTGCGGGTATAAATCCGCCTCTTTTCGCGTATAAACCTTGAACCCCTGCGCGGCAAGGTTATAGAGAAGGCGATAGCGCCCCGCTTCCTGCCCCGGAATATTGGGCGCGCAAAATAAAACAACGTCTTTTTTCGGGTCTAGTTTTAAATCTTTGTGCCGTCCATCAACGGCGCGTGTTAGGGCGGCATTAGGTTTTCCTTGCGCGCCTGTCACGACAATCACGCCCTCCCCCGGTTTTTGCGCTTCCAAATCGCGCACGGCGCGCGCGCCACTGACAATACGCAAATCAACATCCTGCCCGATTGAATCCGACAAGGTCATGCCCGTTTCCTTTAAAGCCGATAACGCCTGTTCATGCGACCAGCCGCTAACCCATAGTGTACGCCCGTTTTCCGCCGCCACCTGCGCGACCGAGGCCGTGTTTTCCTCAAACCCACCCATCACGGCGACGACAAAACGCTTTTTGGGGTGTTTTTCCATCAACTCGCGCAAGGTATCGCGCATATCTCCTTCCGTCACCGGCTTGATATCACGGTCTGCCCCCGTCGAGTCGAGCAAGAGAACATCAACAGGCTTTGACACTACGCGTTCAAACTGGTCCGGGCTAAAGGCCGGACCCCAAACGACCGTCTGGTCCAGTTTAAAATCGCCAGGGTTCAAAATATTCCCTTCCGGCGTTTCAACAAAGAACCCAACAGATTGCGGCGTTGAATGGCTGACCCAAAAGGCCGTCACAGAAATATCACCTTCCTGCACCGGCTTACCGGGTGCAATCTCCAGAATTTCAGGCCATTCGTCTGCAGGCACGCCCATATTGCTGTATTCCTGCTCCAGCCGTTTCACGGTATAGGGCGTCGCGTAAATGCGGGGCAGCTTATGCCCCATCAACGTCATATACGGCAGCGCCCCCAAATGGTCGCTATGGCTGTGCGTCAGGCAAATCGCATCGACTTTCTGCTCCGGCACATGCGAAGGATCATCAACTTTTTCAAAAAAGCGCGACAGGTCGGGAATAACCGTATCGCTCTCTGCCAATGCAGGGTCTTCCGGGGTTTTGGCATCGCCGAACATCAACCCGGCATCAAACATCACGGTGCTGGTCCGCCGCCGCCCGTCTGCATCTGTTTCAGTATAAGTACAAAGGCCGCAATTCGCGCCAATCCTGTGTTTATTGTTGCCGCCCAGAATATGCCAATGCAGGAATTTTTTCCCTTCCTCCACTGGCATTGGCTCTTTTGTTTCTGGCGGCGGGGGAAAGGACATGATTATACCACCGTCACGCCGCCATCATCCGCCAACCGCATCCATGTCCACAACACAGACTGCAGCGCCCGCTGCCCCGGCGGCGGGGCCGGGTCGTAAAATGCGGGCAAGTCCAGAACAAGGGGAATGAGCGCTTGCGGGTCAAGGGACAAACGATCTGCATCGGGATAAGCAGCGCACAGCGCCGCAGCAAGACCTGCCGTGTCAGACCACGTCAAGACAGATGGGGTTTTTTCCGATGAATCGTAACGCATGAGAGACTTCTACCAGATATAGCCCCTTATGTCGATACGGCACGCAACATATAGTCACACACCTACACCAATTAAAATATTATGTAACTTTTATCCCGGTATATCTTTGCTTGCCCCGGCTTCTGGCTCCATATCCAGCGTATGGGCATAGGCGGCAGCTTCCATAAACATCATTTCCTCCACCCTCTTGATAAGGTCGGCTGTCAACTGATGCCCCGCTGCCTTGACAGATGTATATTCACGCGCCACCGCATCCCCTTGCGTCACTAGACGGGTGATATAGGCCGGGTTCATGACACGCGAGCGAAGCATGGCGTTTCTGATCTCGCTGTAGCTGGCATCGCCCGGCGCCGCCACGTTCGAGGGCAATCCGCCGTAATCCACCATGCCGCCCGCCACGCGCACGTCACGCACGTCCGCTCCGGTGCCGCCGCCGCCACGCTCGGCCAGCATTTTGATGCCGTTCATGATTGCATTTAAACGCGCATCACGCGCACGACGATACAGCATCTCCCGCCGCCCGGCATCAGAATCTAGAACCGTGCGCGCCAAGGGGTCCGGCACAAAGGGTGAGACCAAGTTTCGGAGCGCAGCTTCAATGCACTGGCGGTTTTGGCTATCACGCATATCTATCGTCTGTCTGTCACCCCAGATGAGGCCCGGAATGTCACGATCGCATCCCGGCATTGTGCCTGCTGCAGCGCACCCCTGATCGCCCTTGGACGGATCACAGAAATCAGCCGTATACTCCCCCCAGCGCTGAGTGAGGTCCAGCGCAAATCCGCCACTCGGCGCGCCCGGTGCCGCATGCGCCTTTTTTATGAGAGACCAGTCTTTTTCCGCTGAGGCCACAACGGGCGGGCTAATTACATCCAAATGGTTGTTTCGCCGCTTCGTATCCACCAATGCCATGGTCCGTGCCAAATCGTGAGACAACCGATAAGCCTGCCCCTGACCGCCGCTCAAGGCCAAAGAATCCATTTGGCAAGAAGATTCAGAAACATTGTACCGTTTTCTGGCCGACGCGCGCGATGACTGGCGCGCGCGAATGCGTTCATTGACCATCAAGGCATCCAAAAATGAGCCAATTTGACGCGTCTGGTCCACTTTGGCAAAGCTGAGCTGGTGCGCCATAGCCTTTAAGGCCGGCAATGTTGATGTCGCGTTAATATCAGGATCACTGCCATCATCCCACCAGTCTTCGACAGGCGGATACATATATTCATCAAACTGAATCAGGCGTTCGTTGACCTCTTCGGCGGCAACACTCTCCAACTCATATTCAATATGCTTTCCAACTTCTGTAATAAAATAATCGAAATAATCGATCATATGCTCCATAAACTCTTCAAGGATCGGATCAGCAGAGCCGGATGTTTCACATGCCGATGTCACAGGGCCGCAGGTTTGCGCAGATGCAGGCACGGATGAGACCAGCATGAAGGGCAATACCATGATTGCCATCAAAAAGCTGTATGTACGCCACACCTTGTTCATAGCGTTACTCATTGTCTTCACTCCTTTCCTCCTCCTATTGCGGCGCAAACTGCGGCAATGCGTCCTTCGCATAGCGCATTTCCAGCATGTTTGCCGTTTCAATCGCTAAGGCGTTCGATATTCTTTCCTGTTTCTCGATGATCTTGTAGATCATCAGGGCATTATAGGCTTTATAAAAAGCTTCTTTTTGCGCAACTGTGCCCTTTACGTCATTCATGTTCACGTAAAAGTTAGAATCTGCCAACTGATCTTGCGTTGACTGCAACGTTTCTTTTTCGCTAGGGCGGCTAGATGCATCTGCCGGCTGTACGCCGGATTTAACGCGGCTATCACGCACATCGGTATTAACCGGGCCGGGTGCACGATCGCCCACAACACTGCCCACAAGGCCTGTTACGGCATCCATCTGCGCCAAATACTCTCTATTCCGCTGCCGCCCCTCCCTTCCAGCCGTCGAAGCCTGCACACGAGATGATTGCGGCTCAGGCGGATGAAAACCCGTAATATTCATGCCCAGCTCCGATACAGCCGTGCGCGTATCGGCATCGGTCAGGTCTATGGTTTCGTGGCCGAATATCGTTTTACTGGGCAAGACACCCGCATTTGGCTGCGATCCTGCAGCAGCGCAAGGTGCCGTGCCACCATTAGCCGCAGGATCGCACAATGCCGTTCTATAGTTCTGCATCCGTGCCGGTACAAACGAAGATGTGCCTGCCGCCGCCGGCCCACCCTGCCGGTTATCACCATACTGGTTCACTTCGACAGCAGAGGCCGTTGCCACGCCTTTTGAAATATACTGTGTTTCCCTTAGGGACACAGCCGCCGTATCGAAACGGCACATTTCATCACTCACCAAATGGTCACGGCGGGCTTTTGCTTCATTTAACTGGTGTGCAACGCCGCTATCAGACAAGTTGCTGGCATCAAAAATCGATGCCAGCATACGGGCTGTGTTGACATCGGATGACGCCAATTGCGCAGTCATCATCCTGAAGGCATGCCCCAGCTCTTGATCCCAGAACTGGTACATCCTGTCACGCACACGTTCATCCAAGCAGTTTGTGCCGCCAAAGACATAGCCCGCATCGCCCTGCAACCCCAGCTGTGAGCCAAGAACACCTGAAATAATGCTGCCTACAACCGGCACGCTCCGAATAGGGGCCAAAATATCAAAATCAGCCATGCAGCCGCCCGTCGCACCGTCCAGGCCAATGTCCGCAAGACCATCAATGTTGCCTGACAATCGTGGCGGACTGCCGGGGTTGCTAGGGAACAGCATCGTTTGGATCATTAACTCCATAACGCCTGCCGAAACCCCTGCCGCAATAGGCGGCACAAAGGGCATTTCACACACCTGCGCATGCGACACACGGGGGGCAGAAGCCACGAAAGACAAGGAGAAAAGCGCAACAAGGAACAACATGCGTACACCAACGGTTCTACGCTTGTCTTTTTTGTACCTTTTCTTCACCGGTTTTTTCATCTCTTCCCTTTCCCGGTTCTTAATTATTGCTATTGCGGCATACGCTGCATGATATCAGGACGTGAACGCTCTATTTCCTCTGCCGTCAAGGATACTTGCACCGCCAATGTCAAGATCGTCCTTTGCAACAGTTCGTGATAATCCCTTAACTGCATTAATGTCAGGCTGTTCAGCACCAGCTTTTCTTTTTCCGCCACAGTACTGTTATCCAGCATGCTCATGCCATATTTACCGTTATTAAAACGATCCACCACCATGGCGTGCATCACTTCCCTATAACTGGGGTTACTGGAAATATCGCCCGGCGGCACGCCTGCGGTCTGGCGGAGCTCATCGACCCATTGGCCAATCTGGGTTCCCGGCATGCGCCAGCTTGTTGACAACCGCGTTGCGCTGCGCATGGCGCCGTCACGCGCCAGCAAAGAACGACGCTCCAGATAACGCTCTTGCCCCGGCGCAGCTTCCAAAATCTTTTCGGGTATAGGGTCCAGCTCTATTGGCGGCAGCATGTTGTCAATCGCCGCATCTACGGCTTCGACCAGATCAGGTTGCCCGTCAGCATCGGCATCATCAACAACGCCGTCACCGTTCGCGTCATCTGAATCAACGTTAATTGTGAGCCGGTTCATAATAACACGCGTCGGCTGCGTATCCGCATTTTGCAAGGCCGGATTTGTCGAAACACGCGTGGTCGCGCAATTGTTCACGCCATTATTGGAAGCGGGATCACAGAAAAGAGCGTCATAATCGTTATGGCGCTCCGTTTCCGCCAGTCCCCCATCCCGCGCCGCCGGTGTTCCCACCATATTCAAGCCACGATCTTGCGTCCGCCGTTCTTGCGCATGGCGCACGGCTTCTGCAATCTCGCTCTGCCGTTGTTGCCCGCCAATCATTGTCGCGACGACGGCAACGTTTTCAGATGGCAGCATCGCGCCGTCAGCCGTTTCCGCCTTGCTTTGCATTTTTGCAGCTTCGTTCTGTATTTGCGTATCTGCCGCCATCGCCATGGCACGCACTTGGTCGGCCAGCGACAATTGGAACTGTTCCGTCATGTCTTGCATGGCAGGATGAAGGTTATAATACCAAAACGTATCCCACCAATCGATCAGGTTTAACTCGGTTTGGTTAATCCCGTTTAACAAAACAGCGACGATACCGTCGACAATATTTTGCGATATAAAGACGCGCAAATCATCTCCCGCCGATTCAAGGCGCGACTGCAGCAATGTTAAAAGAGGTTGTGTCAACAAACTCGTCGAACATGGCGCAACACAAAGCCATCCATAAGTGACAGGTGGTGTTGCAACACATGTCGGAATACTTGACAGCACCGTTGTTGAATCCGCAATAACGGTGCCCAGCATGCCCAAATCATCATCAATCAGCCACGGGTCATCCATAAGCTGCGCCAGAGCCGGGGGCATGTTCATAACAGGCGCCGTCGCATACCCGGACAGGAACGCCACAAGCAGGAAAACGGCAACGCCCATGCGCATTACGCCTGCGGGCCGCTGCCGCGGTTGCTCTTTGCTGTTATCGTCGTTCATGCTACTGCCCGACCTCCTGATACTGACCCTGTTTTACACGGCCATATCTTTTATTAATGCTGTCACCCACGCGCGCCGCGACCAAGAGAGAATACCGATCCATCAAATCAAGCATATCGGCCATTTGCATGCTCTTGATGCCTTCTTGCACCGCCAATTCACGCTCAACATGTTCCGGCTCTGTCATCATGCGCACCGCATATTTACCCGTGCGGTAACGCTCATTCGCCATAACCTCCAAAACCTCATGACGGCTGGGGTTGTTCACCAGCAGCGCCGGGTCCATGCCCGCCTCCAGCCGCACCTCGTTGACGTATGTACCAACTTCCAATCCGGACCCCGGAATACGACGTGAAATAATGTGATAAAGATTATCGTAGATCACCTGCCTCTTCGCCTGACGGCTTTGACGCTGCAAGAAAGCCTCCGCGCCCCCTGTCCCCGTCAAGGACATTTCCGGCACAGGGTCCGGAACAAACGGCTCTGCAATATTTTGCACCAGATCATCAACGGCCTGCTTCACGTTCGGATCACGGATATCAATCGTATCCCTTGCAAAAACACGCCCCGCGACATCCAGGTCTGCCCCAATAAAGCCCGGCACGGCAGGACCGCCCGGACATAGGGTAATGCCCGCATTTTCCGCCGGATCGCAATAACGTGTCGCATAACGCGCTACGCGGCCCGCCATATCCGCCTGCGCGGAACCGCCACCCACATGCTGGCGACGCAGCATATCCTGTGGGGCCAAGGCGTTATATGTACGCGAGAACGTTGAGGCTTGCACAAGCCCCCCCATGGTCGAAGCCGCAACGCATACATTCTCGCCGGGGCTAAGCTCGCGGTGCGCGCGTACCTGTTCTTCCCGCAGTTTGCGGATGGCACGGTTTTTATCCATCATGTCCGCAAAGCTACCGATGGCACGGGCCTGATCGGTATTCATGGTCGTCAACTGGTCCGTCATATCCTGAAAGGCTGGTTCCATGTTGTATCGCCACATGGTGTTCCAGAAATCGAGCCATTTGTTCAAGGTTGCGCTGATGGCCTGTATCACCTGCAAATCAAATGACGCCATCGCCACGGCAAAATAAACGGACAACGAACCTACAACGTAGAACATGCCCGTTGTAAACGTGCGGCCCATGATAATCCCAAGCTCAACCGCCACCCCCGTAAACGGGCTGGTACACGACATGTTAAAACACCAACTGGGGATTTGCGCCTGCGCCTGGTCGGAGGTCACAACGCTGGTTGCGGTATAGCCAAGCGTGAACAGGGCAAAAAACCCGAAAACCACAAACAAAAGCTTAAAACCGCCAAATCTGCGCATGACCAAAACACCCCTGAAAAGCCACACGAATCCATACGACTCCCGCGCCGCAAAACCCGCCTCGGCTGCATCCTTTCATTGTATCATATTTGCCTAAAATACGACAGATTTAGAAACACCAGTCGCCTTTTTCAAAGGAAAATCAGAGATTTACGAAAACTTAACCTGATATGTCATAGGATTTGACAACCAAAACCCGTTTATCTGCGCCGGAATTGTGCAACTGCCCATAGGGCTGAGGCCGCGCATCGGAAAATCTGTCCAACACAGCGCTCACAGCCTCATCATAGGTACCGGACAACGCAATATCTTGGTCGAGACGATAATCGTAATCTATAGACCAATATAATTCTACGTTCGCAGTATCAGACCATTCTTCCAAAAGGGCGCGCAAGGTCTGGCCCTCACCACCCTGCCATTGCGAGTCTGCGGAAGAGGAAGATGTTTTCGTTTCCATTTCAGATGCGTCCAGATCTACAGCAGCATCTTCGCCCTGTCCCTCCAACGATGCCTCACCCTGCGCGGCAACGCCTTCAGGCGCCGTCAGTGAAACAGGAGGTGCAACCGGGTCTGTTGCGTCATCCGCAACAGCATCAACGGGGCCAGATACCGTCACAGCCGGATCAGCGTCTTTCGGCTTCACAAGCCCCCAGCGCTCTAACAAAGACGAGGGGCGCGTACGCCGGATATGAACAGGCTCTTGCATCTCCACCTGTTGTAATTGTTTTTGCAATTGCTGCTGTTCTTGCTGCTGCGCGGAAGCAGACACCTGAACACCGACGGGGGAAGCCCGCCCCAAAAGAATACGGCGGCCGGGCGTCATCGTGGCGTCTTGCGTCTTGCCAGGACTGCCTTGCACTACCTGCGCAGGCACGGGCTGCGGCGGCGTTAAAGGTACAGCTTCTACATTTTCCACGTCACGCATCGGTGCGGGCGATTGTTGCGGCACCGGCGCTGCAGGCATAACCGCGGCCTGTTCCTGCACATGCGGCGCGGGTTCAAAGTAACCAACGATCACGGTCTGCCCCTCAACCCGCCATGACAAAACATGTGGTGCCAGCATGTCAGACAAAACATCCTGCCACGCCTTGCCGCCTTGCCATGACACGACCGTGCCGGGATTGACGCCAGTGGAAAAAGACATTTGATATTCGGCGGGCACAACCTGCCGAAGCGCAATAACCAATGGCAGTTCCGATCCAAAGCCGGACAACATGTCAGCAGGGTCAACCGCAACAGAAGGTTGTACAACGGGAGAGGCCTCTACATTCGCTGCCGGAACAGCTGGCATCGCCGGTACGGGTGCCTGAATTTTATCCCACATGATAACAGGCTCTAGCCCACCCATGCCGTCGACAACAGGTGATGCGGCAGCGGGTGCCTCGACCTGTGCGGGTGGCGCCGGCATTTCAGGCGGCACCAGCGGACCGCGCCACTCAAACGCGGCGTGCGTGGAAACAGAAAACCCGGCAATCAAGGCCGTGGTCAAAAGAGCTGCAGTCAAACGGGTTGAGGAAGATGCCATGGTTATCTCTTTGATCCTGATAAGCGTGCCGCACCCAAAGGGCACAAAAAAAGCCAACTACTTTGCTTTATAGATATGCCTGATAACAGCCGGAGAATCAAGTCGATCCCGTGTCCTTCATTTTCGCACGGCGCAGGCGCATCAACCCCGGTCGATACGGCCCGACCATCCAGACCCTTATGGAGCGCAACGCCGCCGGAAACGAAAGTCCGCGCCGCTCAAGCAACCATAATACAAAAAAGACCGTCAGCAACAAACATAACGTGTACAAACGGGCATGGATAATGAACACCACCACGAAAAAACCGGCACGGCCATCCAGATTAAAAAACCGCACAGGCTTCATGGAATTTCGCCAGTGCCAGCCCGCCTCTTCGTACTGATTAGCCATTTACGCTCCCCTTTTCCCCGCAAAACGTCCCCTAGTGGGCGGGCGCTGTTTCTTCTGGCGCAATCGGCGCCACCGCCGGGTCATCCTCTTTCAGCTTTGACCCTTTTGCATACAGCAGATAATAGCGTCTTTCTATTAACCCCGCGTTAAAGGCGTCACGCGCTGACCCCTCCATTGTTTTTCCGTATTGTTCCACCATGCGCATCAGCTCAACAGGCCATTTTTCAAAGGACATATCGAGAAGCTCTTCACGGCGCTCTTCTGAAAATTCCATATATTCACGTAAAGCGACACGCCCGCCGCCCACTTTCGGCACCAGCGTCTGCGTCACGATCAGGCGAATGGTTTCCATCAGGGAAAAGGCACGCTCCGTTCGCTCCGAAGGCTCAAAGGTCGAAACCATCCGGCGGATTGTTGCGGCAACGCCCGTCGTATGACACGTGGCGTAAACGCAGTGGCCCGTTTGGCCCGCCTCAATCGCGGCGGAAATCGTTTCCCGGTCACGCGCCTCGCCCACCAGGATAATTTCAGGTTTGCGCCGCAGCGCGTTACGCACGCCGGCGGCAAAGCTGGGCAAATGGCGCGGAATTTCAGACTGCGCCACAAGACTGCGGCGGCTTTGCACGGAATCGTAAGTGAATTCAATCGGCGCTTCATAGGTCAGCATTTTACCGCACCCATGCGGGTCTTCGATCAACATGCGGTTCCCTGCCGCCAGCAATGTTGACTTACCCGAACCGGTCGGCCCCGTAATCAATACCAGCCCCTGACGCGGACGCCAGGCGTCGATAATTTCCTGCTCGATATTCAACTGCTTCATCGTGGGTGGCGCAGAGGGCAACGTCCGCATCGTGATCTGGATGCCGTCACGCCCGTCCGTCAAAATCGCCGTCATGTTGACGCGAAAGCGTGTGCGGTTAAAGCGGTCAACCATGACCTCGTACGACATATCAATATCCGCGCCACCCGCAAGAATGGCCAGCGCTTCCGTCCCGTAAAGGCGCGTGACGATCGAGGCCATATCCGCCGCATCCAGCGAACGATACGTGCCGGGGTACAACGTGCCGTGAATCTCGTTAAAAACGGGGCGCGAGCTTTGGAAGGTGATATCGGACGATCCCTGCTTCACGCACCACAACAAAAACGGATCGACGTGCGTTTCCAAAAACCTGTCCGGCTCGCCCGGCCAGGTTTCTTTCAGGTCGTCGATACCCTTTTTAAGAAGACTTACCGGTCTGCCGGCTTCCATAGATCAGACTCTACAAGAAATTGAGACGGTCCCGTAATGCGGAGCGCGCGATCACCAACGCGCATGACAGTTTTTGTGCCCGTCACCCCGCGATCCTCGTGCATGGCATAGGGTTGGGACACCATCCCCTCTGCCAACAGCATGCGATAACGCACCATGCCGTTATAATCCGCTGTCAACCTGTTCAGGTTAACCTCGAACATTGAATCTGCCTGTGCCACGCCAGCTTCCCAGCCTTGCTTGACCCAGTCTTTCCAGCGTGCGCGCTCCAAATTATTTTCCGGCCAAAGAATGCGCGGCGGTGGCGGCACTTCGGATGTCCACGGCTGGAACAAATATTCCCGCCAGTCACGCGGCGCGGATACAATTTTTGCCTGCTTGTTAATATCCAGCACACGGTCCGCAACAGCAGCTTCGTTACCGCCTGCCGTAATCACCATGGAATCAAGCGACTCCCGGATAATCGGCGGCTCAATCAACAGCCCTGACGGTGTATTGACCAAAAGCATGCGGAAATTAAAGACTTTATCGAGCGTGTTTTCAAACCCGTGCAGGCGCTGCATGATCTCGTAGTTGCGATGCGCCAACCCGCCGCGCGCACCAAAAGACAAGGACGCCTCTTTTTGCGCATCACGCCTAAGGTCCAATGCTGAATCCGGCGCGTCGCCATCTGCCGCATCGGCCAACGCCAAAGATTCTTCATGACGATCCATGACCATCAAATCCAAAAGACCCGGCGGTGCGTCATATTCGTTTTCTTCGGGCAGGTCGCTATTGCCGTGTTGCTCGATCTCGCGCTGGCGCTTGCGTTCCTGTGACAGCTTGTACGCTTTGGAGGGGGCGCTGTCCCTGTCCTCCAGCGCCATATCAAATTCATCTTGCGTCAGCACGCCCGATCCGCCGCCCGTTAGTTTGGGCAAGGAGTAAGACGTTGGTGCTTGACGTCCCCGCGTTGTTGACAGCGTCGGGGCCGGCGGCACCTGACCGCTCAGCATCTGTGCCAGCGCCTGCTGCTGCGCCGCAACCGAAGCAGAGTCGTTCTGTTGCGCCCAGGCCTGCGGCGCCGTTGACAACAACAGCGCAACGCCTACTGCAACACCGGCGCGGGCCGAAAGAGACAAAAAGGACAATCGCGGCAACGTCATTCAGTTACTCCCCTGACAGGGGTGCGTAATTCAGCTCTACAATGCGGCGCTCAGGGTCGACGGCAATCGTGGCGCGACGCCCGGCCTGCAAACCAATATCGCGCAACACCTCGACGACTGATTTTTCAGCAGCACGCAAGCTGACAATAACGGGCACGGGTGGCACATCACCATTGATATGCATTTGATACCCCGCACGATCCGCCATGCGGCGCGTGATGGGTTCAATGGGGCCATTCCACTTCACGGACACGGCCCGGCGCAATTCTTGCGGCGCATAGGGCACAGCCTGTACAGCAACGCCCGGATGACGCGCTTGCTCAACAGATGCCAGCGTTTGCAAAGCGGCAGATGCGCGATCCACCGCATTGGCAAGGCGCAGGGCCACAGGATCAGGTTCCGCCACCAACTGCTGGTCCAGTTTCGTGATCGGACCGCAGGCAGATACCGCCGCAATCAGCATCACGCCAAGTGCCAAGGATTTTTTGTTCATGAGAATATCCATACCCCCGGATGAAAATCGTCTTACCAGATACTAGGGGCTATCCGGGGGCGAATCAAGCGTTTAAACCCCGTTGCCCCTGATGACGGCTTAAATAATCTGGAAACATACGATCAGCCGGGCTTGCGCGGCTGCGGATAGGCGGCCAGCAAATCACTGGGCTGGCGCACCTGCCGATACTTTTTCATGGCGGCCAAAACCTTTTTACGATAGCGCTGCCCGATATGCGGCGTGGCGGAATGATACCACGCAATACCGTTATACAAACTGCCGGAGTCATTGATCTTGGTTCGCAAAATCCAGGCCCCCACCCCAATGTTCACGCAAGGCTCGTCGCGCACCAGACGCTTGGCCTCGGCCTTGCTAACCCGCCAATGCCGGGCCAACTGTGGAATCCATATCGTATTGATCTGCATGGGGCCTAAATCATACGTATCGTTGGTATTGCGCACCGCAAGGCCGGGCCTGCCGCCCTCCACGCTGAGAATCCCCAGAAGAACGGACGGAGGAACGGCATAGGTCTGCGCCGCCGTAAAAATACATACTGCAAGGGCTTGCGCTGAAATCATGCGATTATTCCTATCCCTTACCCGTCAAATCGGACAAAAGCACAAGAATATTGTCCGGCACGCCCTGCACCGCCAAAATGCGCCCATCTGCCGGGCGGCGATACAGCGTAAAGGGAATACTGGCAATCTTCCAATCCGTGAACAAAGCGCTGTTCCGGTCAATGTTCTGCAATGATTTTTGCGAAGGCTGCACCGCTGCCAATGCAGATTCATTGCCGCGCACAAAATCAGACCACACTTTCAAAGGATCTTTTGCCTCCAAAAGCGCGGCACCTGCATGGCGGTTCTGCCCCATGCGGCCAAAGGGAATAAGGCGCACTTGCAATTGACCAAGGCTGACAGCGTTTTCCAGCGCCCGCCAATACTCCTTGCAATGGTCGCAATGCGTATTAATAAAGGCGTAAATATAAGGCGCATCCGGCTGCCCCAATGACACCCAATGCGCCGCTTCGACCTGCGCATAGACTTTTTCCGTGCGCGCGGATTGCGAATGCGCAAAAGCTGCGCCGGGTAAAGCTGCCTGACGGCCCGCTACATTTTTGCCATGCACGGCCCGTTTCACATCCGTCACAACGGTGCCGTCAGGGTGCGTCAAAATACCCAGCAGCATGCCGCCTTCTTTTGTCACGTAAGCATATTTATCGCGCTGCGGCCCTTCTTTGTTTTTATCGATGATACGCCAAGCATCCAGACCATAGTATTGCCCTGCATATTCAATATCGCCACCTGCTCCGACCAAACGGCGCAGGCCGGGCGGTACGTCAAGATTACGCGCGCGCTGCACGGCAGACTCTTTGCTCTGCGATGTCTGAAGCTGCGCGGCATCAGCACGACACGGAAGGACCAGCATCAACATCGCTGCAAAACCGCATATCAGCGCCGTTACCTTTTTTTCCATACCGCAATCCTCTTTTTGCCCTCACGCCTTCTAACACATAGCACAACAAATATTAATTTTTCATCACAGCAATACGCCCAAACAATACGTAAACAAGCAGCCCTATCTTCTGTATTTGACGCAAGACAGGTTTTTCCCTATGGTCTGGACTTCTGTTTATTTCCACTAAATTGAAGGACTGACCACACCATGTCATCGCGCAAGCCCAAAAAATCACGCATCAGAAAAGCCTTTGTCGCCGCCGTTGCCGCGCTCAGCTTTGTTACAGGGGGCGCGCTGTCCACCACATTCAATGATGAGTCGCACACCGATAATACGCCTATCGCGCCATCTTACGAATATGCGGACCCCGGCTATAACACCCTTAGCCTTGACAACCAGACGGATGATTTGTGGCTTATGCCGGCAGAAGACACGCTATCTCCCCTCGCACCCCTGCCAGATTATGGTTTCTATGAGTACACGCCCTATGAAAGCGAAGCGCTGGATGATTTCTGGATCAGCGTTGGCCCGCAAGACAACGGCGATATCGAAACATTCATTATGACCGAACTGCCGCCCTATCTGGGGGCAGAGGTTGAAAACGACGCTCTTTTAGACGTAGACCGCGCCCTGCTGCAGGAATCAAAGCGTACAACACCCCCGCCCATGTCCGGCCCATAATTCCATTTACACTTTATTTACATTTCTTTGCTGTGATACAGGCCGTTTCAAGGTAAACTATTCACAAGACAAAGGAGCGGTCCCGTATGACAGCCATGCGTCTACTTAATAATGCCCTGCCACACGTCAGCGTCGATATTGTCGATACGCTGTCGTCCAACGACCTTCACGATCTTGCCGAAGCCACGGAAGCCACCATTAACGGCGGCGGCGGTTTTGGCTGGGTCACATCCCCCGGCATCGACACGCTGGAAAGATACTGGAAAGGCGTGCTGGCCGTGCCGGAACGACACTTGTTAATCTCTCGCGTTGATGGCGCTGTATGTGGCGCAACGCAGCTTGTCGAACCCACCCGCCACAACGAAGCGCAGGCTTTTTCCGCCACGCTGATCGCAACGTTCGTCGCGCCGCACGTCCGCCGCATGGGCTGCGGGCAGATGCTTGTCGCCACCGCCGAAAAACTGGCCATAGCCATGGGGTATCAGGTTTTGCATTTGGATATTCGCGAAACGCAGCGCGGTGCCATTACGTTATTTGAAGCCTCTGGGTTCACCTGCTGGGGCAAAAACCCCTTTTACGCACAAGTGAACGGGACAATGATTACCGGCCTGCACTACAGTAAAATTTTGACAGCGCTTTCAAGCCAAGCGTAAAAAGTGATTCTATCCGAAAAATAAATGAACCTAGATTAGATGCGTCAGACAGCAGCAGCTACTACATTGCCATAACATTAAAACATCCATAACAATATTTTAATTATGTATATTCAGTGGGTATTTTTCGGTACTGTTTTTCCCTTTTATAGCAATTTTTATCTTGCACGCCCCTATACGGTTCTTTACCTTACGTAAACGTACTTGACACCGTAAAAGGGAGATTCTTTAGAAATGGCACATAATAATAACTACCATGGCTACCTTTATCTTGTTGATGCTGACGGCGACCGCGAATACGCTGTACGCTATGACAATGGCAGGCCTCGACAGATTCTCGCTTTTTCGGAAACGGAAACGAATCCCTCGCTGAAGCCCAACAGCACCATTTTTGCGTTTGAGGACCAGCCTGAAATCGGCAAGCTGCCGGGCGGTGGTTTTGGTTACACCACAATGGCTTTCCAGATCAAAACAGACTTCACAGGCACCCCCAAAAACCTGAAGGGTGTGCCCGTCACATACGAAATGTCCTTTAGCAGTAAGGTCAACGGCGACATCAACATTGACTATAACCTGACGGCAGATTCCATTGCGCGTGTGCTGAACGTTGATATCGATGTCTCCCAATTTCCCGTTTCGTTTACCGACACAATCGACGCCAATGACCCCGGCGTGGCCCGCAGCGCTGCAGGCCGCATCAGCATTGATTCAGACGTGATCGGCAACCTGCCATTCCCGCCGCAGCATACATCTGGCCGCGCCGCCATTGCGCGCATGAATATTGAGGCGCTGAACGAGCCGCCGGTTCCGTTTGAACCCCAGCAACAACCCCGCCCTACCAAAAGAGGGGACACGACACCACGCCCGCGCCCCAATACACCGATTGTACCGGGCCATAAGCCACAACTGCCTAAAACATTCAACAAGGCCGGCACCCGCACGCAACCGCAAAAGAAATACCGCGTGCCCGACATGGCGATTGAATCCGTTATCAAGCAGTTCTGCGAAGACTTAACGGACCAAGCCGCCGCTGGCAATCTGGACCCCATTGTGGGCCGCGATGCTGAAACGGATCAGGCCCTGAAAGTCCTGTCACGCCGCAAGCAAGCAAGCCTGTGCTTCACGGGCGAAGCCGGTGTTGGTAAAACAGCCATGTTCTCTGGCATTGCACAGCGCATCGTGAATGGCGAAAACATTCCTGAAACGCTGGAAGGCGCACGTGTTCTGTCGCTTGACCTGCAGGCCATGAACGCAGGCGCGAAATTCCGTGGCCAGTTTGAAGAAAAATTGAAGCCCCTGATCGACGGCCTGAAAGAACGCGAAGGCTACCTGAAGGGTCGCAAGATCCTTTTGGGTATCGATGAAATCCACTCGCAGCTCACATCGGGCAAAGCCGAAGGCGGCACGGATGCCGGCAACATCATGAAGCCGTTCCTGACTGCCAAAGGCATTTCTGTGATGGGTACAACCACGGACGAAGAGTACAAAAAGCACATCGAAAAAGATGGCGCGCTCTCCAGCCGTTTTGAACGCCTGCCCCTGCTGCCGCCCGACAGGGACGCGACACTGGCGATCCTGCACAGCGCATGGCCGCTGATTAAGGAGCACCATGGCCTGACAGAAGACCTGACCGAAGACGATTTCGGCTATATCACCGACATGACCAACCGTTATGCCCCGAACGAAGCCCAGCCCCGCAAGAGCGAAAAAGTGCTCGACATGGCGGCCGCATCGGCGCGTTTCCGTCACGAAACGGTCATTAGCCGCCAAGACGTCATTGACGCTGTTGCGCAAATGAGCAACCTGCCCGCAGACTTCCTGTCCAAAAAAGACAGCGAGAAATTCCGCCTCATGGAAGAAAAGCTGCCGCAGGAAGTTTTGGGCCAGCCCGGTATCCAGCAGGTTGTCGACGGCATCGTCGGTGCCCGCAGCGGCCTGACGGATCCGAACCAGCCCTGGGGCTGTTTTGTCCTGCAAGGCCCGACAGGTACAGGTAAGACAGAGCTTTGCAAGGCTTTGGCCCGCCACCTGTTTGGCACGGAAGATGCGCTGATTAAGCTCGACATGGCGGAATATAGCGAGAAACACACCGTGTCCCGTCTGACAGGGGCGCCTCCCGGCTATGTCGGCTTTGATTCGGCCGAACCCGCGTTGACCGAAAAAATCCGCCGCAGGCCCTATTCTATCCTGCTGCTGGATGAAATTGAAAAAGCGCACCCTGATGTCTTTAACGTCCTTTTGGCCCCGTTGAACGACGGCAAAATGACGGACAACCAAGGCAAGACGGTCCAGTTCAACAACGTCATCATCGTGATGACGACGAACCTGGGTGCTGCCAACGCCACCAAAACGCTGGAAGGCGGCGGCGCAGGCTTTGGCTCTGCCTTGTCGAACCTTGAAGGCAAGGATACTGACGCACAGGCCCGCGACCTTGAAGCAGACTACGCCAAAGCGCGCAAAAAGTTCTTTAACAAGCCTGAAATGATAAACAGGATTGAAGAGCTTGGCGGCTTTGTCACCTTCGTCCCGCTGGATCAGCAGGTTATCCGCAACCTGGTTGACCGCGAAGTGGACAAGGTCAATGACCGCCTGTCCAAAGCCTCCGGAACCGGCATGTCCGGCGTTTCACTGGAAGTGACGGATGCCATGAAGGACAAGTTGGCCAAAGACGGTTATAACCCCGCCATGGGCGCCCGCCCGCTGCGCAAGGTCATCCGCGAGAAAATCGCAAATCCCCTTGGCAAATGGCTCTTGCAAGACGAGAACAAGGCTGCCGTTGAAGCTGCGAAAGAAAAGCACGGCACAGTTAAAATCGTTCTTGATAACAGCGACAAAGGCTTTGCACCAAAGGTCAAAGCGGCAACACCAGCCACCAAGCCTGCGGCCAACGAGAACAAGCCAAAGCCGCAACCGGCCAAGAAGAAACAAAAGAAAAGAAGAAACGGCCCCAGCCTCTAAAGCAAGGGAAACCGTAGACGGCAAAAAAGCCCCGCAATATTTATGCGGGGCTTTTTTTTGCGCATTATTCTCTGCAATGCATATTTTACTTCACGGAGATGGCGGCTTATACGCCTTGTGATACCCCTCATCATGACGGCGGCGAAGCGCCGCATCCTCGGCCCGCGCAAGGGGGGCATAGACAGCGGCCTTTGGGTCGGCATGCTGCTTGGGCGTATGGCCGCTCAAATCCGTTGCCGCCGGATCGGCGCCTTTTTCAAGAAGGGTTTCAGCGCAAATAAGGCTATTCGCCTGCGCCGCCAAATGCAGGGGCGTTTCTTCACGCCCGCCGACAACGCGCGCATTTACATCTGCCGCGCTATGTTGCAACAACGCCTTCATCATATATAACCGGGCATCCCGTGCCGCAATATGCAGCGGTAAACGGCCTTCGCGATCACGAATATCCGTACGTGCGCCACGCGCAATTAAGGGCGTTGCCATCAAATGATATTCCGTATCCGCAATGTGGTGCAATATCGTATGGCCCGTTTTGGAATGCTGATAGTTCAGATCAGCCCCCGATTCCATTATCAGGTGCACCAGCGCCGTACTGCCCGCCGTTGCGGCATGCATCAGCGGCGTCAAATCACTCGGCCCGCTCTCCCCTTCCAGAAATGCACCTGCCTGAATAAGCAAGCGGGCCATTTTTATATACTTGTCTTCTTCCAAACGCATGCCTTGCGTTTTATAGGCCCGCGCTAACAGCGCTACCCCTGACATGCCATCCGCTTCACGCCATTTCGTATTGCCTTGGTAATTGACATACCTGCCGCCACCTTCTTCCAGCACAATTTGCAGCATCTTCACGTTCCCGGCGCAAATCGCCTGCGTAACGGCATTAAAGGGCAGTTCGTTTTTCTTGCCCGATGGCACAACAATATCGGCCCCCTGCTGCAACAGCGCGCGCACGACATCCCCGTTATCCTTGCTGATCGCCAGCATCAAGGGCGTTTCACCGGATTTGTTTTGGATATTCACATCCGCCCCCATCTCAACGGCAGTGCGTATTTCTGCAGCGGACGTATGAATAGAATCGCTTAAACGGTGTAAAAACGTGTTGTGCCACCCGTCAATGGGAGCGTTTATTTTTTCCGGCGCGGGAACAGCGCTTTCACCAAAGACTGTTTTGATCTTGTTGATTTCAACATCACGCTTTTTTTTCATCGACGCGGACCTTTCGGGGCACGCGGCATCACAGAGACCTGTTTGCCAAGCTGCGGAGCCGCGCCCGCTTTTTCCAACAAGCGCACATTTTCAGCATAGCCCTTTCCCTCTTCATGCGATGCCTGCTGACGCTGCGCCAATGAGAGCATGCTTTCGCCCTGCGCATTGATAACGTTCACATCCGCACCTCGGCGCACCAACATATCCACCATCGCGACATGGCCTTGGTGAAGCGCGATCTCAAGCGGCACAATGCCTTTGACATCCGGCTGCGCCGGCAAGGCGCCGACATCCAGCATTTTGCCCACAACCTCCGTCAATCCGCGCGCTACCGCCGTTTGAAAGGCTGTGCGGCGATGGCCGTCTTTGGTGGAAAACGCCGTATTCAGGCTCAAAACCGCCTGACGATCATCCAACAGCGCCTGCGCGGCCCCAACGCGATGATAACGCACGGCCAATAACAACGGCGTTGTGCCGTCCGGCAGGCGGGCATCCATATCGACGCCAATCGCAGAGAGCGCCTTTAAAACCTTTGCCTGCCCTTTTTCCGCAGCTACATGCTGCACGCTCCAGCCCATTTCGTTTTTAATATCCGATGTATATCCACCGTGCTCAATCAACGTAACGGCAGACTCTGTCGCGGAAAACCCCATGGCCAATTCCAAGGGGGTCCGCCCCTGGCCACGGTCCGGTTTATCCCGCAGCAATGGGTCTGCCCCGTTTTCCAGCAACATTTGCACCGCGTCATGCGCATTGGCGCGGGCCGCGATATGCAGGGCCGTTCGCCCCTTGCCGCCCGTGTTGTTGATATCTTCTTTCTTGTTTTGCAAAAGCTGGCGCAGCGTTGTAACGTCGTTTTTCTGCGCGGCCTGAAAAAGGTTTCGGCGCCATTTCCGGCTGGCCATCGTGGCCTCCATGGCCGGTGCTTCCGTGGTCGGCGGGGCCTTGCCGGTGGTCGAGTTTTCAACGGACTTCCAAAACGCTGCCGATAAACGCCCCATCACATTCTGCGGGGATAACGCATTTTTCGCGTTATCGTCCGCTGCGCCCGCATGCTGTGAATCGTCGTCTGGTTTATGCGCCATGCAATGAATATCCCGGTTTTGACAGATAGCCGAAACTAGCACATACATCCTTTTGCATCAACCGCTTATGAAAAGGTTTCCTGCCACTTGCCTTTTACGGCATACGCTCCATATTTAACAAGAACGTTCAAGGAGGTATGTCATGTCAGACGGTCAAAAAAAGTGCTGCGATGCAGCAAAGTCATGCGACACAGATGCAGAGAAAAAACCCTGCTGTGGCGGTATCGCGATCAAGGGCATGCTGCTGGGGGCTGTCATCATGTTCGTCTGGAATGCCGTATCCTGGATGGTCCTGCCTTGGCACAATGCCACGCTCAATACATTTCAAGATGAAGCCGCTGTTGCAAAGGCGCTGACAGACAACGCTGAAACATCTGGCATCTTCACACTGCCGTTTATCTCCCCGGATGCGGCACCTGCCTTTGAAAAGCCTTTTGCCTTTTTGTCCGTCACGCTGGAGGGCGCGCCGCTGGCCATGGGGCCGCAACTGGCCGCGCAATTTGTTCTCTGCTTGTTGATTGCAGGGCTGTTGACCTGTTTGTTGAAAAAACAGAGCACAGGGTGCCCTGTCGCATTTTCATTCAAAATCGCCGTGCTGGTCGCGCTGGCACAAAACATCCCATTGGCCATCTGGTGGCATTTCCCATGGGATTTCACGCTTATAAATTTTGCAGACAGCGTTATTGCCATCACGCTTGCCGGTATGGCTATTGCCACCTGCGTTCTAGGCAAAAAGGCAGGCTGCTGCCCTACGCAGAAAAAAGAAGGCTGCTGTGATAAAAACGATGGCGACAGCAGTAAAAAAGGCTGCTGCGGGTAGTTTTTAAGCTGCCAGCATACGGCCCAGCTTGCGCCCGCCCAAAAGGTGCAAGTGCAAGTGTGGCACTTCCTGTCCGCCGTTTGCGCCGCAATTGGAAATGACGCGGTATCCTGTTTCATCCAGCCCCTGCGCGCGCGCAATATCGCCCAACACGCGGAACAGCGCCGCAATCTCATCAGCAGACGCGTTCTTTGTAAAATCGTCCATATCTTTGTACGCGCCCTTTGGAATCACCAGAATATGGACCGGGGCCTGCGGGTTAATATCGTGAAATGCCAGCACATGGTCATCTTCATGCACTTTCTTGCATGGAATGTCCCCCTTCAGGATTTTCGCGAAAATATTGCTATCGTCATAAGACATGAGCGTCTTCCTTTCATCTGGCATCTGTTACATACGCCATGATAATCTTCCATAGGGGTATGGGCAAGATAACAAGGGAGTTATGCTGTGTTTGATCTGGCTTTCGATGCGATGTCATCTTTTCATCAGGCAGGATTTCTGTTGGGGGCCGGGGTTTGCCTGTTGCTGGGCGGGGCCTTATTTGGCAATGCCGTATACTGGCGCACAAAAGCACAGCGCGTTGAAGGCACCATCATCGGCATCCGGAAAAAGGGGCAATACCATTATAACGTCTACAGCTATATCATGCCGACAACCGGGGAAACGGTGGAGGCCACGGCCAGCAGCGGTTCCACCAGCCTGAACGGGCGCGAAACCGGGCGCATGGTAGAGCTAATGGTCTTCCCCGACAGGCCCGATGACGTCAATGCCTCTGGCAGTTATATTCTATCTATCATTGGCCTTTTTCTTTTGGGGATGGGGGCCGTTTTTGGCGGCATCGCTTTAAAAGACGGCGGCATTCCGCCCATGACATGGGGCGTCATGGCAGTCTTTGCGCTTTTTATCGGCCTGAAAATCAAATCCGCCGTTAAACCCCGCGACCAATGGGAGCACAAAGATGCGTTCCGCGCACGCATGGCGGAAAAGCGGCAAAAAAAATGGGACAACATCCCCATACAGACCTTGGAAAGCCTGTCAACATCACCCACTGGCAAAAAATTACGGGCACAGGAAAAGAAAAACCGGCGCATTGCCATACCTATTCTGTTTCTTTTAACGCTGGGGCTTGGTGGCGGCGGCGTTTACATGGGGCAGAAAATGTACACCCTTGAAACCCAGGGCCTACGCGCTGACGGTGTTGTAACGGGCCTGAAAAGCCAAAGCGGATCTGAAGGGGGCACTGTCTATTACGCGCTCGCCAAATTTAAAGATACGGAAGGTCGCGTCTATAAATTCAAGGATCACATTGGCTCAAGCTCCCCGCTCAACAAACGGGGCGATGACGTCACCGTGCTTTATCTTATTGAAGACCCCAAAGAAACAGCCATTATTGATCGCGGCATATGGAACTGGGCCATATCTGGCGGGCTTTTGCTTTTCGCGCTGTTCTGCTTTTTGGGCTTGATGTCGATGCTGCGCCAAAAACGACGGGATGAAACAGTTTAACTTGACATGCCTGCTGTCATTTGACGCGTCGGGCTGGAACCTTGCGCAGGCGCGTTCAACGCAGACATTGCCGCATCCGCCTGTTGATAGGCAATATAGTTTGGGTCATCTTCCGAAAGCTTTCCTTGCGCCACCGCATTATCCAAAGCGCCCTTGCGCTTGGAGAGGTGTTCTGCATCCACTTCCATCAAGCCCGGCGCAGATTTTCCGGTGAAGTGGCTGGCCAGACTGTCCGCCTTTAAATCACCCTTGCGAAACTTTTCATTTTCACTCGCAAGACCACGGCGCATGTTTTGAATAGCCGCATCATCAAAATGACGCTTGTCCACCAGTCGTGCCGTTTCATTAACTTCGCGGATACCCACAAATTCAAACTGCGGCTTATCATTTTTTACATCTGTACTCATTTATGCATCCTCCACACGGTGCTGCTTTTTAGAAAATCAGATACTATTGACTTTATGCAAATAAAGTTAACAAATCGTTACCAAAAACAGGGGGGTCGGGAGGTCCAAAAAAAAGCATTTTAATTCAATCTCTTAATATACATATCGGCCCGCAAAAAACTGCATAGACTTTTATATTTTTGGCCAGATTTTGCCTTTTTTCAGTGCGATTTTTACGCCTTTACGCTGCCATATTCAAAATGATAATATTTTCAATATTTTAGGAGGATCGCCCATGATGCGTATTGCATCCATCTTGCGGGATAAAGAAGACGATAAAAAGCTCGCACATATCTTTTTGCCAGATATTTCCAAGGATTCAGCCCTATTGCCACCCGACTCATGGGTACGCGACACGCTGGGCCACATTGCAAAACAAAACAAGGTTTTGCAAAAATCCGCGCTGAAAACAATTGCTGGCGGCATGGGCAGCACACTGGGTTTGGCCACAGGTGCCGCGCTTTTCGTGGCTCTTCCCCTGTCCGCCCCGGTCGTCATGGGATTCGCAGCTCTGGGCCTTGCCAGTCTTGGCGGGGCCTATGTCATGAAAAAGGGGTGGCACGGCGTAAAAGAAGAGTTCAAAACTGCCATGACACGACACTACATGAAATTTAAAGTATCTGAAATGCACCGCGCATGGGCAGAGAAAGCTGAAAAGAACAAAGCCAAAGCCCTTGCCACCCCAAAAGTCGCCGCGCCCGCAACAACGCCGCCCGTCAAAACACCTGCACCCAACAAAGAACCGCAATCTCTTGGCATGCAGTTTGGAAAGTGGATGCTGAAAACGGCGCTCGACACCCAAAAGACACGCGCCGCGCAAGACAAAAACAGCCAGCCCCCCCAAACCCGGCCAGCCCTAACACGCATAAAAAAACCGACGAAAGGAATAACAAAATGACCCTTGCCCAGCAAAAAACAGCGGACAGCGGGAACGACATTTTGCATGCACGCGATACAGTATTAAAACTCCTTGATGGGCGAAAGCCCTCCGTTGCCGTCATTCTCGGCTCCGGCCTTGGCGGATTGGGCGATAAGGTAGAAGATGCTGTCTCCCTCCCCTATGCCGAAATACCGGGCTTTCCCGTGCCCACTGTTGCAGGACACGCAGGCGCGTTGATCGCAGGCAAACTGGGCGGCACAGACGTTGTCATGCTCAAAGGCCGCAAGCATTTCTATGAAACAAACGATCCGCAGCCGCTTATCAACATGATCCGCACGCTAAAACTGGCAGGCATTGAAAAACTGTTTCTGTCGAACGCAGCGGGCAGCCTGCGCCCCCAGATTGGCGTGAGCCAGTTGATGTTGATTACGGACCATATCAATTATCTGGGCCTCAACCCCTTGACCGGCCCCAATGATGATACCTTTGGCCCGCGCTTCTTTTCGATGACGGATGCATGGGACCCGGCCCTGCGTGCCACGATTAAAGATGTCGCGACCGAAAACAAGATTACGCTGCACGAAGGCGTCTATATGGCGTTTCGTGGGCCGTCGTTTGAAACGCCTGCAGAGATTCGCATGGCCCAAACATTGGGCGCGGATGCCGTCGGCATGTCAAGCGTGCCTGAATGCCTGATTGCACGGCACTGCGGGATGCTGGTCGCGGGCGTATCCTGCATTACCAATATGGGCGCGGGATTGTCGGACGAGCACCTCTCGCACGATCACACCATGGAAATGGCGGCCAAAGGCGCTGCGAACTTTGAAACACTTGTCACGGCAGCACTGGGGCGGCTGTGAACATCGTCGACACACCATCGCAAAACTTTGAACCGCGCCGCAACGGCATGACGCCGCGCATTCTTATTCTTCATTACACGGAATACCCGACAGGCGCGGCATGGCTAGAAGCCGCCCTGCCCCCTGAATCAAAAGTCAGCGCGCATTACATGATCGATTATGATGGCACAGTGCATCGCATGGTTGATGAATCCATGCGTGCTTGGCATGCAGGCGTGTCGCACTGGGAAGGGGAAACAGACATCAATTCCCTCTCTGTCGGTATCGAGATCCAAAATGACGGGAAAGAGCCTTACCCCGATACGCAACTTGACACCCTAACGGCGCTCTGCACGGATATTATCACGCGGCACGGTATCTTGCCCCGCCATGTGCTCGCGCATTCCGATATCGCCCCAACACGCAAACCAGACCCCGGCCCACATTTTCCATGGGTACGACTGGCAAAGGATGGTATTGGCCTTTGGGTGGATGCGCATAAAAAAAACGCGCAGCCCTTGGAACACCCCGAAGATATCATGCCGCTACTAGTTGAATACGGTTATGATCCTGCTGTCGATATCAAAACGCTTGTGGCCGCTTTTCAGCGCCATTTCGAACCGGATGTTATTTTAAAAACACCGGCGCACGCGGGTGTGCCGACAACAAATACCGTACATATCCTGCAAAACCTTTTGAAACAGGCGGGCGCGTAAATTACCCCGCCGCTTCCGCATTATCTGCCGCGCCCTGCAGCGCGGCATGCGCATCGTCATATTTCACGACCACGTTCCCACCCTTGGCCTTGGCCGCTTCCACGGCCGTTTCAGCCGCACGCAGCATATCGCCAGACCGTTTATGCGTTTCCTTTAAACCTGCAGCGCCGATACTGACGCTTAAAATAAGCTGGTTATCCTTTAACGCGAAAACAGCTTCACCCACGGCGGCGCGCAGCTTTTCAGCCACCAGCGATGCGCCATATTCGTCTGTTGATGGCAGGAACACGCCAAATTCATTGCCACCCACGCGGCCCAAAACGTCACTGGTCCGTAAGACACTGGTCAAGGAGCCTGCAATCGTTTTCAACACGGCATCACCCGCAGCGCGGCCGTATTTATCGTTAATATCCCTAAAACCATCTACCTCGATCATCAGCGCGGCATAGGTTTTTTTGTGGCGGCGCGCGCTTGATAACAGCATATCGCCCAATTTAAACAGCATGGCGCGATTATAAATACCTGTCAGGTTATCAGTTGCCGCCAAGCGCTGCATGTCATCGTTCAGTTTCTGCACCTGCCGCCGCAACGGTGCGATGGCAGAAGATGACAACCAGAACAAGGCCAGCACAACCGCGCCCCACAACCCCATGGCGGCCTTGCGCAGTTTTTCGGCCATATCCGCAATACCCGCCTGCACCGGCATAACGGCGGCATCCATCGCCATCATCAATGATTTGTCTGCCATCGCCGTAATCGCATACCACAGCGACTTGCGGCCTTCGCCCTGCGTTGTGGGCGCAACAAAACTGAAAATCCTGTTCACAAAATCCCGCAACTGTACATCCAGCTCTCTTGCCGGCTGCATCTCACCGCCGCCAAGGGATTTTGCTGCAGATATCGTGGCCATCCAGTGCTGGTGGCGGGTGGAAATTTCGGCATTCACTGCCTTTAAACGACCCAATACATCGCTTTCACGGCGGCCATAGTAACGATCGACCAGCCAACCGGCCTGTATCAGCGCCATTTTTTGCTGCGCCGAGACCGTGGCCAGTGCAGATGCCCGCTGGCTGGCCTGCAATGCCATGAAAGACGCGCCCGCCGCAACAATGACCAACAGCACAACAAAGAAAAGCGCGCCCGCGCCGCTGCCCGTTTTTTGTGTTGCCTGATTGTGTTTATCCCCCATCATCGCCCCCGCTTGCTGATATCCAGCATAAACAAACTGCCTTTACGTTTCACCCCAAAAATCTTTTTCGTATTCCCGTTTAAGGCGCCGGATGTGGTGCGGCGGTAGCGGGCGGCATACCCAAATACCTTTTGCGCAGGTGTTCCAAAAAATATTTCAGGTTCAGTTTTTCGCCTGTCGCCTGCGTGAACAGCTCATCCGTCGTCAGCAATGATCCCTTGCTGTAAATATTGTCCGTCATCCAGTCCAGCGCAGGCTTGAAATTACCCTTTGCGATTTCGGATGGAATTTCGGGTTTTGCTTTCAGCGCTGCTGCATAAACCTGCGCCGCCCCCATATCACCCAATGTATAGGACGGGAAATAACCAATACCGTACGTGGGCCAGTGGCCATCCTGTCCGCAGCCCTCCTGCGCTGAAGCCGGGGTAATGCCCAATAGCTCTTTCATGCCCTTGTTCCAAGCGGCAGGAATGTCATCAACAGACATGCCGTTGTTGATAACGTCACGCTCGATCCTGTGCCGCAAAACGATGTGCGCGGCATAGGTCACTTCATCCGCATCCAATCGCACCAGTGATGGCTGCACCCGGTAGGCAAGGGCCTGAAGATTTTTTGCATCCAGCGCCGGATCGTCAGGACGGTTAAAGACATCCCGCGCCTCTTTCTCCAGATACTGGAAAAACTCAAGGCTGCGACAGATGTGCAATTCCATGATGCGCGAACACATTTCATGGATATTCATCCCCATCGCTGCGCCCACAGGCTGGTGGCGCCATGCAGCAGGCAGGTTCTGGTCGTACAGCGCGTGGCCCGCTTCGTGCGTGACGCAAAAGACCATCTGGCTTAAAAAATCGTTTTCATCAATATTCAGCGTGAATCTTGCATCATCCGGCGTGCCGTTACTGGCAGGATGCCCCGCAGTCACATCAATGCGCCCCCTTGCAAAATCAAACCCCATGGCACCGGCAAGGCGTTTCATCAACTCTTTTTGCTGTGCGCGGGGAAAGGGACCTTTTAACGGCAGCGGCGCGGGTTTCTTCTTTTGTTGCGCGACAGCTTTTTGTATCAGCCCCGTCAATTCTTTTTCCAGTACATCAAAAGCCTTTGTAACATCGGCATCGTCAATATCGGAATTCCAGTAAGCAAGGCTGGCATCATAGGGCGTTTTCACCCCCAGCGCGTCTTTTGTCATTTCACCCGCTGTGCGGGCAAGATCAAAGGCTTCGGTATAAAAGGGCCTCACATCACCCCAGCCAGCCTCTCCTTTGCGGAATTTAATATGCGCTTCGTTGCCTTTCGTTTCCAAAAGCGCTCTTTGCGCCGCCATCTCTTCGGGCAGGGCTGTCGCCTGCACCCAAGCCCGGCGCATTAATTGTAAATTTCGCCTGTCCGCAGGCGGCAGTGATGCCGCGTCTTTTTCCGCTGCATCCAACCAGCCCGCAACTTCGGGCGCGGTCATCATCCTGTGCGATACGGTGCCCAGCGCCTCGACCTGATGCGCCCGGTCCTCCATGCTGCCCGTGGGCATGAACAATTCGGCATCGTGCTGCAGCAAGCCGGTGGCATTGCGAAGACCCGCCACCAGTTCAAAATGCTTTTTCAGGCTTTCATAGGCTGTCACTGCGCGCCTCTTTTACAACTTATCCCTGTTTAGTTTTATAGCCTTAAGGGGGATAGCTGCCAAGGGTACGGCATTGTTTGCCAAAATACGGGAAATGGGCTATCCTGCCCTTGCCAGAGAGCCGGATGGCCGCCTGTTTTTAACGGGAGGAAAGTCCGGGCTCCACGAAAACACGGTGCCGGATAACGTCCGGCGCGGGTAACCGCAGGGACAGTGCCACAGAAAATATACCGCCTCTTTATGGGGTAAGGGTGAAATGGTGCGGTAAGAGCGCACCGCAGGCCCGGTAACGGGGCTGGCAGGGTAAACCCCACCGGGAGCAAGGCCAAATAGGGAAGGCGCATAAGCTGTTTTCGGCTTGTCTTCCGGGTCGGCTGCTAGAGGCAGCGGGTAACCGCCGCCCCAGAGGAATGGTCATCACGCCCTTAAAAGCGTACAGAACCCGGCTTACAGGCTCTCTGGCATTTTTTTATTGTTTTTCAGCACCTTAAAAACAATACTCTAAAAACAACACCCCTTCTTATTGACATATTGCATAGAGTTTTGTATATTATGTCAAAATTAACAAAAGACCCCTTGGGTAATATTATGACACGCACAAATTACGAAACAGACAACGATTACACCCTGCGTGTCACAACCACGAGCGGCGGCAGCAACAACAATCAGGTCATCACGCGCCTGTTTAATTTCCTGTCTGCAGAAATCACCACAATTGTTACGGAATCGAAAGAAGACCGCAACTGCAGTCGCGCAGATAGTCTGGCCGTCAGCACCAGCAGCCATATCCGCAATTTCAATGACCTGACCTCGACACGCGAAATTGAATTGATGCACCAAAAGCTAAAAGAGACAGGCGGCACACCGCCCCCGCTGGATGAGGTACTGGAAAGCTGCACCCTGCCAAAGCCCAAAAAGCTAAACGTTTTGCCAAAACAAGGATAATGAGCATGTCATACAAACCCGGAACATCCCTTAAAACAGACACCGCGACAGAAATATCAATCGTGCGCGCACAGGAATCAGAGGTGGGAGAGGTAAAGTACACATCTAGCATCACACGTACCTTTAACTTTCTGTCTGAACAAGTCACGACCATCGCCCGCGATGTCACTGCCCAAGCAGGAGGCTACAAGAGCGGTGGGTCCAGCGCGGTGACGCAGAGCATGACAATTGAAAACTTTTCAGATTTTGACTCCACACGTGAAATTGAAGCTATGCACAAAGCGCTGGTCAATAGCGGTGGTACGCCACCCCCGCTGGATGAACTGGCCTGCATGCAACACCCGAAACGCAAGACACAGCTTGCAAAACCACGCGCCCGTACAGCGGAGACACCCTAAATGACGGAATACGTAAAAGAAGATGATTATACCCTGAAGGTCGTGCAAACATTGGGGCAGAAAAAGAACTTCCTGCAGGAGAGCACGCGCAGTGATAGCTATAAATACCCCGGAGAGCAGGTGCAATCGCTCACCCGGCTTTTCAACTTCTGTTCCTGCCAGATTATCACAATTTACGATAACACCCTGTGGTCAGGGGCCTACCATGCCGCAGCCTCTGCCGCGACGTCGCAAATGCATGTCCAGAATTTTTCCGACCTGCCGTCTTTGTCCGAGGTGAAGTTTTGCCATGGAAAGCTGGTTGAGCAAGGCGGCAAACCACCGCCGTGGAAAGATATCGAAAAAAACAGCACCCCTGCCGACCGCAGAATGAGCATGCTAAAAACCCCAAAATAAAAAGAAAATCAACGCCCCTTACCTTATTTATGTCATTGACGCCCGAAAGCCGCCTGTCGTAGACTGAGGGCAGGATATGAAGGGGGAACTTTTGGGGGAAACGCAGCCTTTACGGGCCGCTTTTGGGATACGATTTTGCCAATGACGCATACCACAGACCACAACGCAGCGCCGCATGTGCCTGTCATGCTGCAAGAGGTGCTGACCGCGCTATCGCCCTGCGATGGCGGCATTTATGTTGACGGCACCTTTGGCGCGGGCGGCTATACCCGCGCCATTTTAGACAGCGCGGCCTGCACAGTCTGCGCCATCGACCGCGACCCCGATGCGATCCGCCGCGCACAGGACATGGCGACAGGTTTAAACGGGCGGCTGCTCCCCTTGCACGGCTGCTTTGGCGACATGCAAACGCTGGTTAACGGTGCGGGCCATGCGCAGGTCGACGGGATTGTTCTTGATATCGGTGTGTCTTCCATGCAGCTCGACGAAGCGGGACGTGGGTTTTCTTTTCGCCACGACGGCCCTTTGGATATGCGCATGTCGCAAAACGGGCAGAGCGCCGGTGACTTTGTGAACACGGCAGATGAAAAAACGCTGGCGGATGTTATTTATACCTATGGCGAAGAACATGCGGCCCGGCGCATTGCGCGGCGCATTATTGAAGCCCGGCAGGAAAAAATGCTTAAAACAACGCAAGACCTTGCCGCCGTTGTACATGATGTTTTACCCATGCATGGCGGCATCAAAACGGATACGGCCACAAAAACGTTTCAGGCCATCCGCATTTACATCAACGATGAACTGGGAGAGCTGGACCGCGCCCTTGACGCCGCGCTGCATCTTTTAAGGCCGGAGGGGCGGTTGGTTGTTGTCAGTTTTCATTCGCTGGAAGACAGACGCGTAAAAAACTTTCTAAAAACCCACAGTGGCCGCACGCCACAGGTCTCGCGCCACATGCCCATGCAGAGCGACATCGCGCCCGCACCGCTGCGCATGGAGAAAAACAGTGGCATTGCGGCATCTGAGACCGAAATCGCGGCAAATCCTCGCGCACGCTCCGCCCGTCTGCGCTATGCTATCAGGACAGATGCGCCACCGGGGGCCGCGCATGCGTAAATCTACTTTGATATGGATGTTTCTGGCTGCCGTTGCCAGCGTTTTACTGTTTCACACCAGCCAGCAGGTGCTGGAAAAACGCGCGCGCGTGGCTGACCTGTCTGCCGCAACAGCGCGTGAAAAAGAATCTCTGCATGTGCTCAAAGCAGAATGGAGCTACCTGAACCAGCCGGAACGCCTTGAAAAACTGGCGGCAGAAAACCTTGATCTCACCCCCGCAACAGCGGAACACATGGTCAAAGTTGCAGATTTGGACGCCGCGCTGGCCGCACCGCCCCCACCTGCAAAGCCTGTTACAAAAGCCGTGCCGCAAAAACCAAAACCTAAAACCGTCGTTATCAAAAAACCAGCGCCGCCACCACCCGCGCGCCCAAAACAGCCTGCTATTAAAAACGCACATACAGCAACGCCGGGGGATTTCTCGGCGCTCATGAGCAATCTGGGGGTGCGCCGGTGAACGCTATTCCCCGCCCTATTGAAAATATCCGCATCGCAAAATCGCGCATGGGGTTTGCTGTGTGCCTTTTTCTTGTGGGGTATCTGGCCGTTGGCCTCAGGCTTGCAGATTTAACGCTGTTGCGCGGTGGCGATGGCACCGCAATACACACACCCCAAAAACCGGCTATTGCGCAATCCCGCCGCGCCGATATTACTGATCGCAACGGCACATTACTGGCCAGCGCATTGGAAATGGCGGCGGCCTATGCGGATACGACGTTGATTAAGGAACCAAGCATACTCGCCAATGATATCCACGCCATCTTGCCGGATGAAAACAAAGATAAACTTGTTAAAAAACTGTCATCAGGTAAAAAATTCGTCTGGCTGCGACGTGACCTGACACCAAAACAGGAATACGCGCTGAATGCGCTGGGCAGTCCCGCCATCAACTTTCAATCGGAAGACAGGCGCATTTACCCTGCCGGCGCGTTAACAGCGCATATTGTCGGCTACACCGATATTGACGGTATCGGCATTGCCGGAATTGAAAAATCCTTTGATGCCTCGCTACGCGATAAAAACGCGCCTCTCCAGCTTACCCTTGATCTGCGCGTCCAGCATATTTTGCGAAACGCCCTGCAAAAACGCATGAAGGAATTTTCAGCGGTGGGCGCGACAGGCATCGTGATGGACGTGCATACGGGCGAGATTATTGCCATGGTCTCCCTGCCCGATTTTGACCCGCATAAACCGGGCGATGCAAAAAGCCGGCAAAGGTTCAGTACCGCCACGCTGGGCGTTTACGAAATGGGGTCGACCTTCAAGCTGTTTTCGACGGCAGCGGCATTGGAGGCCAAACAGGTTTCGTTCAGTACGTCATTTGACACAAAAGAACCCATTCGCTATGGCCGTTTCAGCATCAACGATTATCACGCCAAGCGGCGGCGGCTGACCGTGCCGGAAATTTTTATTTACTCATCAAACATAGGCACGGCACGCATTGCGCAAACGCTGGGCGAAACGGGGTTGCGGGATTTTTACGCCAAGCTTGGCTTTTTTACGCCCGTACCCGTCGACCTGCCGGAACGTGGCAAGCCCCTTTATCCACGCCCATGGAAAGATATTCACACGCTCACAGGATCATTCGGCCACGGCATTGCCGTGACGCCGCTTCACATTACGCGGGCGGCAGCAGCGCTGGTCAACGGCGGTATTTTGGTGACGCCGCATATCATCAAGGATAACGCAACGTCATTATCTCCGGTAGCGCAAGGCCTGCGCGTCGTGTCTGCCGATACATCTGAAGCCATGCGCAAGCTTATGTCTCTCACCGTTGTTGAAGGCACAGGCGGCAAGGCCAAAGCGGCAGGCTATGATGTCGGCGGCAAGACGGGCACGGCGGAAAAAAATATCAAGGGGCGCTATGTACGCGACAAGCTGATATCATCTTTTCTGGCGGCATTCCCCATGCGCGAGCCGCGCTATGTCGTTTTAGCATCACTTGATGAACCAAAACCCAGCAAAAACAGTCACGGCTATGCGACAGGCGGCTGGACGGGCGCACCCGTTGTGGGCGAAGTTGTCGCGCAGATGGCGCCTCTTTACGGCATTGATCCCGATTTTGACGCCGACGGCATGATGACAAGAGGCATGGAAAAATATTTAAAAGAAGGAAAGAACGTTGCAGCTCTTAGCGCTCACCGCTGATATCGACGGCCTGACCGTCACAGGCGATGCGGAAACGGATATCCGTGGCCTGACGGCGGATTCGCGGGCCGTGCAGCCGGGATATCTGTTTGCCGCGCTGCCGGGATTAAAACTTGATGGCCGCACGTTTATCGGCGATGCGATTGCAAAGGGCGCCGCCGCCATTTTGACAACGCATGATGTATCCGCCAATGCGCCAATTATCGCCACAAAAAATCCACGCCGCGCACTGGCGCAATTGGCGGCACAATTTTACGGCGCACAGCCCGATACCATTGCCGCCGTTACAGGCACGAACGGCAAAAGCTCTACCGTCGATTTTTGCCGCCAAATCTGGAAGAAAGCAGGCCCTCATGCCGCATCCATGGGCACCATCGGTACTGTCACGGACGCAGGCCTGCGCAAAGGCAGCCTCACAACGCCCGACCCCGTTTCCCTACAGGAAAACGTGGCCCAACTTGCAAAAGAGGGCATCACGCATCTGGCCCTTGAAGCTTCGAGCCAAGGGATGCATCAATACAGGCTGGATGGACTGAAAATAAAGATAGCAGGTTTCACCAATATCTCCCGCGACCATCTGGATTACCACGGATCAATGGAGGCTTATTTTTCGGCCAAGCTGTATTTATTCACGCAGCTTTTGCACAAAGACGGCACGGCTGTCATCAATGCCGACAGCGATGCTGCTGAAAAAGTACTGGCCGCCTGCCATGGCAGGCAAACCATCACCTATGGCCACGCAGGAAAAGATATTCGTATTCTTTCGCAAACGCCCGAACCCGCAGGGCAGTATTTATCGCTGGAAATTTTTGGCACGCCCCATGACGTGCACCTACCGCTGGTCGGCGCGTTTCAAGCGGAAAATGCGCTTTGCGCCCTTGGCATGGTGCTGGCGGAACAGAACATTGCACAAGACAAAGCCATCACCGCGCTTACATCCTTAAAAAGCGTACGCGGGCGGCTGGAACTGGCGGGCACCATCAACGATGCCGCCGTCTATGTCGATTACGCCCATACGCCGGACGGGCTTGAAACGATGCTACACGCCCTTAGGCCGCACACGCATGGCAAGCTGCGCGTTGTCTTTGGCTGTGGCGGCGACCGCGACAAAGGCAAGCGCCCGATGATGGGCGAAATTGCCGTGCGCCTTGCCGATGATGCCATCGTGACCGACGATAACCCCCGCACCGAAAATGCAAAAGCCGTCCGCGCCGACATCATGACAGCCGCAAAGGGCGCCCGCGAAATCGGCGAGAGGCGCACAGCCATTTTTGAAGGCATCAAATCCCTTGAACCCGGCGATGTACTAGTGATTGCGGGCAAAGGGCATGAGCAAGGGCAGATTATCGGGCGGGATATCCTGCCTTTTGATGACGTCACCGAAGCAAAAAAAGCAATAAAGGAGATAAGCGGATGACAACGGCACTATGGACGGCAGCGGACATGATTTCTGCCACAGGCGGAAAAACAACGGCAGACTTCACTGCGACAGGCATTTCCATTGATACGCGCACCTTGAAAAAAGGCGAAGTTTACATTGCCCTGCAGGGCGTTGAAAAAGATGGCCACGATTACGTTGATGCCGCTTTTAAAGCGGGCGCAGCCGCTGCCATCGTGCGCGAAGGGTTTAAAGCCACAGGCCCCTTGTTACACGTTGCTGATACATTAAAAGCGCTGGAAGCTCTTGGCATAGCAGGCCGCAACCGCGCTACCGGAAAAATTATCGCCGTTACCGGCTCTGCCGGAAAAACGGGAACCAAGGACATGCTGGCCGCCATGCTGCATGCCTATGCCAGCAAGAAAAGTTACAATAACCACTGGGGCGTGCCGCTGTCTTTGGCAAACCTGCCGCCCGATGCCCCCTATGCTATTTTTGAAATGGGCATGAATCATGCGGGCGAACTGGAAACGCTCACAAAAATGGTGCGCCCCCATATCGCGCTGATTACCAGCATCGAACCTGTACATATTGAACACTTCCCCAACATCGAAGCCATCGCCGATGCCAAGGCAGAGGTTTTTCTGGGGATGGATGAAAACGGCATCGCCATATTGCCGCATGACAACCCGCATTTCGAGCGCCTGAAAAAACACGCTGAAGCCGCAGGGCTATCCACCATTCTGGGATTCGGGGAGGAAGAAGACGCCGATGCGCATATGACCCACTGCGCCCTTCATGCCGATTCCAGCAAAGTTTCCGGCAATATTCGGGGGCAGGGTATATCGTTCAAGCTTTCCATCCCCGGTCACCATATCGCCATGAACGCGATTGCCGCGCTTTTAACCATAGATGCGGCCGGTGGAGATATCAGCCGCGCCACGCAGGCGCTTGGCAACCTGAACCCGCCCGAAGGGCGCGGCAACCGCATTCCCATTATTATCGAAGATGGCGCGCCACCGCTGATGATTGTCGATGACAGCTATAACGCCAACCCCGCCTCGATGCGGGCGGCGTTTTCGGTCCTTGAAATGGTGACGCCGCAGGGGGAAGGCCGCCGCATCGCCGTGTTGGGTGATATGCTGGAACTGGGACCGAAAGGCCCGCAAATCCACGCGGAACTGGCAAACCCGCTTTTACACGCCAAAGCGGATATCCTGTTTTGCTGCGGCGCGCAGATGGATGCGCTGTATAACGTCCTGCCCGAAGACTGGCGCGGCGCCCATGCCAAGGACAGCACCGCATTGGCCCCACTGGTCGCAGAATTTGTAAAGCCCGGCGATGTTGTACTGGTCAAAGGCTCTTTGGGGAGTAAAATGGGATATATCGTGCACGCGCTTGAACAACTGGCCGTAAAGGACGCCCGCCATGCTGTATAACCTTCTCGCCCCCCTTGCCAGCGACCTGCAGATACTCAACCTGTTCAAGTACATTACCTTTCGCACCGGCGGGGCGATGGTGACGGCCTTGTTTTTATCTTTCATGATCGGCCCTGCCGTGATCCGCTGGCTGAAAAAGAAACAAAAAGAAGGCCAGCCCATTCGCGCCGACGGGCCGGAGACACATTTTAAAAAGAAAGGCACCCCCACCATGGGCGGGTTGATGGTGATTTTTACCGTCACGCTGTCAACACTGCTCTGGGTCGACATGGTCAACCCCTTTATCTGGATTGTACTCTGGGTGTTTCTGGGCTATGGCGCGATCGGCTTTGCAGATGATTACGCCAAGCTAACCAAAGCCAGCCACGACGGCATTCCCGGCAAATTACGCCTGGCACTGGAGGGCGGCATTGCCCTTGTTGGGGTCTTAAGCGCTATGACACTGATCGCGCCCCCCCTTGGCTCCAGCCTTGCCTTTCCGTTTTTTAAAAACCTGCTGGTCGATCTGGGCTTGTTCTTTGCCATCTTCGGCGTCTTCGTGATCGTGGGCGCGGCCAATGCCGTGAACCTGACAGACGGGCTGGACGGCCTTGCCATCGGCCCTATCATGATTGCGGCAGGATGCTTTGGCATTATCGCCTATCTGGTCGGCAATGCCGTTTTCGCATCTTACCTGCAAATTCACTACGTCAAGGATGCGGGTGAGCTTGCGGTTTTTTGCGGGGCGCTCGTTGGCGCTGGGCTGGGCTTTCTATGGTACAACGCCCCACCCGCCGAGGTTTTCATGGGCGATACCGGGTCATTATCCATGGGCGGGGCGCTGGGGATTATGGCCGTTATCACAAAGCACGAAATTGTGCTGGGCATTATCGGCGGCCTGTTCGTCATTGAAACACTGTCCGTGATCCTGCAGGTCGTGTCGTACAAAACAACGGGAAAGCGCATTTTCAAAATGGCCCCCATACACCACCACTTTGAAAAACAGGGCTGGCCGGAAACAAAGGTCGTCATCCGCTTCTGGATTTTGGCGATTATTTTCGCGCTGGCCGGACTTGCAACACTGAAACTGAGGTAGAAATGACGGGACGGATGGCACGCAGCGATAAGTCCGTTTTAGGGCTGTGGTGGCGCAACACCGACCGCTGGACTTTTGCCGCCTTTATGGCGCTGATCGCAGCCGGGGTTTTTCTTGTCAGCGCAGCTTCCCCTTCGGTGGCAGAGCGTATCGGCCTTGCACCGTTTCATTTCGTCAAGCGCCACATTGTCTTTTTATTCCCCGCACTGGGCGCGTTGCTGGCCATGTCCCTTGCCAGCCGCCAAACGCTCTGGCGGGTTTCCACACTGGTCTTCAGCGGGTCACTGTTTTTGTGCATTCTAGCCATCTTTATGGGGCCGGAAATCAAGGGCGCAACGCGCTGGGTCCATATGTTCGGTGTCTCCTTGCAGCCATCAGAATTTTTAAAGCCCTCTCTTGCCATTGTTTCGGCATGGCTGATGGCGCGGCATCATGACCGTGAAAATTTTCCCGGCTACCAGCTTTCCATTACCGCATTCCTGATTGCCGCCGGGGTTTTGCTGGTGCAACCGGATTTCGGCATGACCTTTGTTCTAGCCTGCATCTGGGGGGCGCAGCTTTTCATGGCAGGGCTGCCCCTGCTGCTGGTCTTTGTACTGGGTGGGCTGGTCGTGGCAGGGATTATCGGTGCCTATATCATGCTGCCGCACGTCGCCAGCCGCATCGATCGTTTTTTAGACCCCGCTGCCGGAGATAACTATCAGGTCCAAAAATCGCTGGATGCCTTTGGCAATGGCGGATTATTCGGCACAGGTCCCGCGCATGGGCAGGTCAAGCTGAAATTACCCGATGCCCATGCCGATTTCATTTTTGCCGTGATCGGCGAAGAACTGGGGCTGATCGCAACGCTGCTTTTGGTCTCTGTTTTTTGTTTTATCATCGTGCGCAGCTTCATGCGCATTCGTCATAGCGATGATTTGTTCGTGGTACTGGCAACAGGTGGGCTTCTCACACAGCTTGCCCTGCAAAGCCTCATCCACATGGGATCATCCCTCCAGCTTTTGCCCGCCAAGGGCATGACGCTGCCTTTTATCAGCTATGGCGGCTCCTCTCTTATCGCGACAGGCTTTAGCGCAGGGCTGTTACTGGCCCTAACGCGCCGCCGCGCCGGCACAGCGCCAGACCCGTCATGGTCGCCTGTATTCAGGGGTAAAAAAGCCCATGCCTGATCCACAAAAAACTTTCATGCTGTCCGCAGGCGGCACAGGTGGCCATCTGTTTCCCGCCGAAGCGCTGGCAACAGCGCTTTTAAAGCGCGGGCACAAGGTTGTAATCGTCACCGACAAGCGCGGCCATGCCTTTAAAAGCCTTGGGGACAACGTGCCCGTACATTGCGTGAGGGCTGCGACGCTCAAACCCGGCATCCTTTCGAAAATCACCGCCGTATTCAATATGGGGATGGGCATTTTGCAAGGGCTCTGCCTTGTTCTGAAATACAGGCCGCATGTCACTGTGGGCTTTGGCGGCTACCCGTCGTTCCCTGCTGTCTTTGCCGCACAAATTTTGGGCCGTAAAACGCTTTTGCATGAACAAAATGCTGTTCTGGGCAAGGCCAACGCCGTCCTGCTGCGGCTGGCCACCGCCGTGGGGGCATCTGCCGAAAAAACAATCAGCCTCGAAAAAAATCCAAAGGTCACTATCACTGGAAACCCCGTCCGCGCCCCCATCATCGCATTGCGTGACCAGCCCTATCCCGCGCACAACGGTGAAACCGTCATCTTGATTACCGGCGGCAGTCAGGGAGCAAACATTCTTAGCGATGTGATCCCCGCAGCGACAAATCTTTTACCGCCCGAAATTCGCGCCAAGATACGCCTGATGCATCAAGCGCGCGCGGAAACGCTGGACGCTGTGGAAAAAACCTACGCGCAAAACGGCACGAAAGCCGACGTTGCGCCGTTTTTCCCGGACATGGCAAAACGCCTTGCGGCAACGCATGTGTTTATTGGCCGGTCCGGGGCCTCGACGGTCACGGAAATGGCTGTGGTCGGCAGGCCTGCCATTTTTATCCCCCTGCCCGGCCATGCGGATCAACAGCAATTACATAACACAAAAACACTCGTCGAGGCCGGGGGCGCATGGGTCGTGCAACAGGCTGATTTCACGCCTGAATATCTGGCCCAAAAAATCCGCGAATTCGTTGAAAACCCTGCTATACTGGCCGACGCCGCGCAAAAGGCGCACGGCTGTGGCCGGCCCGACGCGACGGCGTACCTTGCGGATCTGGCTGAAAAGACCGCTGGCTGACGCAGCCAAAGAACGGACTTAAAGGATTATTTATGAGCAAAACCATCCCCTTTCCCATCGGGACCGTGCATATCATTGGCATTGGCGGCATTGGCATGAGCGGCTATGCCGAGCTTTTGCACAACCTTGGCTATGCCGTGCAGGGATCGGACCAAAAGGAAAGCGCGAATACGGATCGCTTAAAAACGCTGGGCATCCGCATCATGATCGGCCATGCGCCAGACAATGTACGCGATGCATCGGGCAGCCCCTGCGCCGTTGTCGTGAAATCAACTGCTGTAAAAGACAGCAACCCCGAAATTATCGCGGCACGGAAAATGAACGTTCAAGTCATCCCGCGTGTCGCGCTGCTGGCAGAGCTGATGCGGAACAAATGGTGCATCAATATTTCCGGCACGCACGGCAAAACAACAACGACATCACTGGTCGGCGCAATGTTGGAACAAGCAGCGCTCAGCCCCACCGTTATTAACGGCGGGATCATTAACGCCTATGGGTCAAACACGCGTTTGGGCATGGGCAAGTGGATGGTGGTCGAATCTGATGAAAGTGACGGCACCTTTGCCAAGCTGCCCTCCATGGTCTCTGTCATCACCAATATCGACCCCGAACACCTTGATTACTACGGCACGTTTGATGCCTTAAAACAGGCGTTTTTGGACTATGTGGAGCAACTGCCGTTCTATGGCATCGCAGTGGCCTGTTCAGACCATCCCGTCGTGCGCGAATTGCTGCCGCAGTTCAAACGCAAGACCATCACCTATGGCACGGATGATATGGCGCAGGTCAAGGCGGAGAATATCCGCATGACGCCGGAAGGACTGCTGTTCGATATAAAATTCTCGCCAAACCTGATGCACTATCCCAAATGCCTGCGCGATGTGCGCCTGCCCATGTATGGCCCGCATAACGTTTTGAACGCGCTGGCCGCTTTTGCAGCGGGGCACGATATCGGCATTCCGGCGGAAACAACGGCGGAAGCCTTGTCGAAGTTCAGCGGCGTCAAGCGCCGCTTTACGACGACAGGCATTGTCGACGACATCACGATCATCGACGATTACGCCCATCACCCGGCTGAAATCATCTCTGTCTTAAAAGCCGGGCGGCAGGCGGTATCAGGCCATAGTAACGGGCGCGTCATTGCCATTGCCCAGCCCCACCGTTATTCGCGCCTGAAATCGCTGTTTGATGAATTTTGCACCTGCTTTACCGATGCCGACACCGTTATCGTGGCAGACGTTTATCCTGCAGGCGAAGACCCGATAGAGGGCGCAAACCGCGATACACTGGCCGCAGGCATTAAAAAAACAGGCATAAAAGACGTGCGCACCATCAACGGGCCGGATGAACTGCCCGCGTTAATCCGCGATATTGCCCGCCCCGGCGATTTTGTGATTTTCCTGGGCGCGGGCAATATCACGCAATGGGCCTATGCCCTGCCCCCCGCGCTAGAGGAAATGTCGAGAAAGAGCGGCACGCAATGACACGTATTATCAAGCACACCATCAACACCCCCCATTTCGAGCACGGCCTGACAGACAAGCTGCCCGAAGTCCGTGGCCGCATGACGCCGAACGCGCCGCTCCGCCAATTCGCCTGGCTGAACGTGGGTGGGCCTGCCGAAGTTTTGTTCCGGCCCGAAGACCGCGCCGATCTTGAGCAATTCATTAAAAACTGCCCCGATGATATTCCGGTGACCGTTCTGGGTGTGATGTCAAACTGTATTATCCGCGATGGCGGCATTCCGGGTGTCGTCATTCGCCTTGGCCGCGATTTTTCCGCGATTGACGTACAGGAAGATACGCACACGATTACCGCAGGCGCAGGCGCTATTGACATGAATGTTGCCCTTGCCGCTGCCAAGCACGGTATTGCGGGGCTTGAGTTTCTTTCAGGCATTCCCGGTACCATCGGCGGGGCATTGCGCATGAACGCGGGCGCCTATAACACCGAAACAAAAGACATGCTTGTCTCTGCCGAGGTTATGTTCCCCAACGGCACGATCAAAACCATGACGGCAGATAATATGGGCATGACCTATCGCAAGAACCACTTGCCGGATGACGTTGTCTTTTTATCCGCAACATTCAAAGGCACTGCCGGCGACACACCGGCGATTGAGGAAAAAATCCGCGACATTAAAAACCGCCGCGCCGAAACCCAGCCCATCCGCACAAAAACGGGTGGCTCAACCTTTGCCAACCCATCGCTCGACGACCCCAAGATCACGAAAAAAGCATGGGAGTTTATTGACGATGCAGGCTGTCGCGGCCTGAAAGTTGGTGGTGCGACCATGTCGACCATGCACTGCAATTTCATGCTGAATGAAAATAACGCCACTGCCGCCGATCTTGAACGACTGGGCGAAGAGGTGAGAAAGCGCGTCTTTGAAAAAGACGGCTTGATGCTGCGCTGGGAGGTCAAACGCCTTGGCGTGCCCGCCCCCGAAGATAAAGATATATTAGAATTTATGGCGCGGGATGCAAAACCCGCCGGATAACAAGGCATGAGCATAGAAAAAAAATCCGTCGCCGTCCTGATGGGCGGGTGGTCTGCAGAGCGGGAGGTTTCCCTTGTCAGCGGCAAGGGCTGTGCCGCCGCCCTGCGCGAAAAAGGCTATGACGTGAAAGAAATTGACGTGAAGCGTGATCTTGACGACCTCACGGCACAGCTCACCCCCCGCCCCGACGTTGTTTTCAACGCCCTGCACGGCAAATTCGGGGAAGATGGCTGCATTCAGGGTGTTTTGGAAATTATGGGCATTCCCTATACCCATTCCGGGCCCATGGCGTCATCACTGGCGATGAACAAGCAAAAATCAAAAGAAATCATGATGACGGCAGGTGTGCCTTGCCCCGAAGGGCATTTGGTCACTATTGACGATATCCGGAAAAACATTGTCCCCCTGAAACCACCTTATGTCGTCAAACCCAACGATGAAGGATCAAGCGTGGGCGTTTACATCGTGCGCGACGGCGATAACAAGCCGCCGCTGGGATTGGAGAAATGGGCCTACGGCAAAATCGCGCTGGTTGAGCAATTTATTCCGGGACGGGAACTGACTGTTTCCGTTATGGGAACCAAAAACGAGAAGGCACAGGCCCTTGCCGTCACCGATATTATCAGCCCCGATTTTTATGATTACGATGCAAAATACGCGCAAGGCGGCTCGCGCCATGTTATTCCGGCGGATGTTCCCACCGCTGTTTCCGATGCCGCAATGCAATACGCCATTACGGCGCACGAAAAACTTGGCTGCAGCGGCGTTACGCGCACGGATTTCAGGTATAATGACAACATGCCGGGGACAAGCGGGCTTTTTTACCTTGAAACAAACACGCAGCCCGGCATGACACCAACATCGTTGGTTCCTGAACAAGCGGCGCATAAGGGGATAAGTTTTGGGGATCTTGTCGCATGGATGGTTGAAAACGCAACCATTCACACGTAAGATAAAAGACGAAGGGGGCTTTTGAGCTGCAGGGGTTTTAAAATTGGGGTTCTTTCGTAAAGCTGGACGTGGCGCCGCACGGCGCCGGGGGAAAGTCCGGCGGCACAAGCTGAAAAAAGCGGTTATTTTAACCGGCCTTGCCGCCCTGATTGGCGGCGCGGGCGGTTACGCATGGAAAACCAGCGCCCTATCACGTTTTCACACCTGTGCGACAGCAGAAATCACGGCCCTGTCCGCCGCCGCAGGCTTTCGCGTGGATGATGTCTTGATCGCGGGCAGAAGGCGCCTGCCGCAAGATGATTTGTTGAACGCAGCAAACATTCAACGCCACGCCCCCATGTTCAGTCTTGATCTTCAAAAGATACGCGCCGATGTTGCCGCCCTGTCATGGGTGGAAGATGCCCGCATCACCCGCCGCCTGCCGGATAAAATTATTATCGAGATCACCGAAAAAACGCCCGCCGCCCTATGGCAGCACGGCAAGACCGTGCGCCTGATTGACAGCAATGGCGCTGTACTGGATACACAAGACATTGAAGCGTGGCGGCAACTTCCCCTTGTCGTCGGGCCAGAAGCATTTACTGCGGCGAACGGCCTTTTGACACTTTTGAACGCCGAGCCTGCCATTGCCAAAAAAACGGAATCTGCCGTTCATGTCGGCGCACGACGCTGGGATTTGCACCTGAACAACGGCATTGTCGCCCGCCTGCCGGAGCAAGACACAACCTTTGCGTTGGCACGGCTGGCGCGATTGGATAAAGAACAGGGCATTTTTGAGAAAAACATTGCCGTTATCGACCTGCGCCTGCCGGACCGCATGGTCATGACGCCGGGGCAGGGCGAAGGAAAGGACAGCATATGACTCAATAAATAAAAAGATGCACATAACAAAAAACGCACATAACAATAAAACAAAGCACGACCGAGGCGAAACACGATGGCACAAAACAAAAACGATAAAAAGGCAGTACCCCCAACACCTGAGAACACGCGCAAGAACGAACGTGACGTAATTGCCGCGCTGGATATCGGCTCCAGCAAGGTGTGCTGTTTTATCGCAGAAACCGGCGCGCACGGCGGGCTGGACGTTATCGGCATTGGTCATCAGGCCGCGCGGGGCGTCAAGAGCGGGAAAATTACAGACCTGAAAGCCGCCGAACACGCCATTGGCTATGCCGTGGAAGCCGCCGAAAACATGGCCCGCGAGCGCCTGCAAAACAGACCCATTTCATCCGTTTACGTCAGCGTGCCCGGCACGCAGGCCCTATCGCACCAGATGGACGTCGATGCCCGCGTCACCAACGGTATTGTGACTGACCGCGATGTGCGCAACGCGCTCAGCCATGCCCGCGCCGCCGGGGCGCATGGACGCGATGATTTGATTCATGTCATCCCCGGCAATTTCACGCTGGACCGCCAGCGCGGTATTGCCGACCCACGCGGGATGAAGGGTCAGCAGATCGGCGTGCATATCAGCGCCGTCACCGCCTATACAACGGCATTACGCAATATCTCACACGTCGCCGCGCAAAACCATCTGGATATCGAAGGCTATTGCGCTGCGCCCTATGCGGCGGGGCTTTCCTGCCTTGTCGATGATGAAAAAGACCTGGGCTGCACCGTGATCGATATGGGCGGCGGCACGACATCCATCGCCGTTTTTGCCGAAGGACGGCTGATTTTCACCGCCGCCATTCCTGTTGGCGGCCAACACGTCACCAGCGATATCGCAAGAGGCCTGACCACATCGCTTGCCGATGCGGAGCGCATTAAAACGCTCTATGGCAGCGCGCAAACATCACCTGCGGACGATGCGGCCACTATTGATGTGCCGCCTGTCGGCGAAGAAGAACATGCTCTACCTAATTACGTGCCGAAATCGCTTTTGACCGGCATCATCCAGCCCCGGATCGAGGAAACGTTCGAACTTGTCCGCGCAAAACTGGTCGACAGCGGTATTGATGCCAAAACAGGGCGCCGCGTGGTGCTGACGGGCGGCGCATCGCAGCTCTCCGGCCTCACCGATATCGCGCAACTTATTCTGGATAAACAGGTGCGTTTGGGACGCCCGCAAAAAATGCGCGGTCTTGCAGAAGCGACTGGCGGGCCTGCATTTTCAGCCTGCGCGGGGCTTTTGCACTATGCCGTTGCACATGCGGACGAAGTTCCCGTCTTTGAAAAGCCGCAAAATTTTGTCTTCAACGTGCCGATCGGCGGCCCGTTACTGCAAAAGGTGACACTTTGGTTGAAGGAGAACTGGTAACTGACTCAATAGACTTGGATTTTTCCAGGCGGCATCCAAAAAACTGCTGATTTATCAACAGGTTGGATGAAAAAAAATGCAAAAAACCGCGTTACGACTCTGGAAAGACGGCGTGTGACAGGATAGAATCGCCAAATCACGAAGCGGAGGAACATCCATGATAAACGTAAAAATGCAAAGTCAAAGCAACAGACTACGCCCGAAAATCACCGTTATTGGTGTTGGTGGCGCCGGCGGCAATGCCGTCAACAACATGATTTATTCGAACCTTGAAGGCTGCGATTTTTTGGTGTGCAACACCGATGCGCAAGCGCTGGAAGGCAACGCGGCAACGCATAAAATCCAGATGGGCGTGAACGTCACGCGCGGTCTGGGCGCGGGCGCGAACCCCGAAATTGGCCGTGCGGCGGCAGAAGAATCCATTGATGACATCATGGGTTATCTGGAAGGCGCCAACATGGTTTTCGTCACAGCCGGTATGGGCGGTGGCACAGGCACAGGCGCAGCAGCCGTGATTGCACAGGCCGCACGCTCTGTTGGCATCCTGACCATCGGTGTTGTCACAAAGCCTTTCCACTTTGAAGGCACGCATCGCATGAAGCTTGCAGAAAGTGGCATTGCCGAACTGCAAAAGCATGTCGATACGCTGATTATCATTCCAAACCAGAACCTGTTCCGCATCGCGAACGAGAAAACAACGTTCTCTGACGCGTTCCGCATGGCAGACGAAGTACTGCAATCGGGCGTGCGCGGCGTGACCGACCTGATGGTCATGCCCGGCCAGATCAACCTTGATTTCGCGGATGTCCGCGCTGTTATGGCGGAAATGGGCAAAGCGATGATGGGTACGGGCGAGGCCGAGGGCGAAAAGCGTGCTGTCATGGCCGCAGAAGCCGCGATCTCGAACCCGCTTCTCGACGATGTCTCGATGAAGGGCGCACGCGGTATTTTGGTCAACGTCATTGGCGGCGGCGATTTGACGCTGTTCGAGATTGACGAAGCCGTCAACCGCATCCGCGAAGAAGTGGACCCCGATGCCAATATCATCTTTGGCTCGACGCTCGATGCGTCTTTCGAAGGCAAGATGCGCGTTTCGGTCGTTGCAACCGGCATCGACCTTATCGCGGAAGGCCAGCAGCCCCGCCCTGTCGTCCAGCAGGTTCAACAGCAGCAGCAGGGCGAAAGCCACCGCCGCACTGGCACAGGCCTGAAGCCATCGCCTGTGCAGCAACAAGGCGGTTATCAAGGCGCAGGCGCGGAACGTCCGCGTCAGGTCACGCCAACCTATATGCCACGCGGCGCTGAGAACTTTGCTCAGGGCGACGTTCCGGCCTCCATCCTGCCGTCTGCGCAACAACAACCGGCACAACCGGTTGCCCGTAGCGCAGCGCCTGTCATGGCAGGCGGCACACAGGAAGACGCCCCGCAACAGCCTCAGCAAAAAGGCCACGCGGAAGCATCCCAACCTGCCTATACACAGGCCGCAACGGCACGTAAGTTCGATACGGCTGAACAGGCATCATGGCAGCGCCCTGCCGCCACGCAAACGTACCAACGCCCCGTGCCGTCCCCGGCGCAAGGCGGCGGCGCGCAACTGCGCGGCACACGCATGGGTGATACGTTCATTCCGCCCAAACCGGCTGACCCGCATGCAGCAGGCACACCCGCCACGGGCGACCTGTTCGGTGGCGCTGCGGAAGAAGAAACACTGTCCGCACCTGCAAAACAGGCGCCTGCGGCCAAGCCGAAAAAATCACCGTCATTGTTCGAGCGCTTTACCATGCAGCGCAAGGACGATAAAGCCCCGCCCGTTCAGGCCGAAACACGCCTGTCGGTCGAGGATGGCGGACAACAGGACGAGGACGAGCTGGATATTCCGGCATTCCTGCGCCGTCAGGCCAACTGACGACACAAACCGCTTCGTGAAAAAAGCCCCGCGAGAAATTGCGGGGCTTTTTTTATGTTTTAAGAACTTTTGGCTTGGGCAAAAGCTGCGCTACGCGCCCCGGCGGGGTGACATGCAACGGCTCCTCGCCACCCAGTTTTTGATACGCTTGATGCGCCGCCATCAGGCCAGGCGCGGAAACGGCATGAAAGGCCTGTACGGGCGTGACAGACAATGCCGCATCATCCTGCAGGCCACGGGCAATCGTCTGGCGCTCTTCTGTTGCGAAATTAAACGTATCACGCAACACAGTGCCGCTATCCACATCAATCGTGACATGGGTCACGCGCTTGTCATCCGGGCAGTACCAGTTATCACCAGCCTTGCCCATGCAATCAGGGCGCATCGCTTCTTCCTCGTAGACCCGTAACAGAGCAGCAACATCATCGTGCTCGTTTCCCTCTGCCAGACTGTGGGCCGTCTGCCCCTCATGATTCTGCAACAGCACATGCGCGCCCGCACGCAACAAAAGCCTGACGGCGGGCAGGCACCCCCCTTCTGCAGCATGCATTAATTCGGTCCAGCCATCTTCACTCGCATGGTCAGGATTTGCGCCTGCCCCCAAAAGCGTGCTCATAATTTTTAAAGATTCTGCCTGCAGCTCTTCCAACGGATATTCAGAAATTGCCCACATCAACGCCGTTTGCCCGTCAGCATCTACGGCATCAACTCCAATCCCAGACCTGACCAGCTCTTCCACGCCACGCGGAAGGGCGCAGTCGGCAGCAACATGCAACAACGTTTCGTCACTATCCCCGCGCCAGTGAAGATCAAGCCCTTGGCGGATCATGGACAGGTATCGTTTTTCATCCATATCTTCATGCGGTGTTTCTTCAATATAAGAAATAAATTCTTCTGTCCGCTGCGCGATATTCTTTTTTGTGGCAATATCCGTATTAAAGCGCTTTACTTTTTTTCTCATGGTACGCGCCCTCAACTGCTGCTGATGCGCGGCTTGGGCAATAGCCGGGTCACGCGACCGGGCAAGGTCACGTGCAACGGCTCTTTACCGCCAAGCTTTTCATAGGCCTGATGCGCCTCCTCAAGACACGGCGGCGCAACAGCGTGAAAGGCCACAGGGGCCGTTGCGGAGAAAGCGCCTGACGCTGCATCAAGGCGCCGTACCTGCACCTGCCTGTCTTCTGCCTTAAAATTAAAAATATCGCTAACGCACGTTCCCATGGCAATGTCCAGTGTCTGTCGCACAATACGGTTTTCATCCAAAAGCCGCCAACTGTCCGCAGGCGTGCCCTGAACCAACAGGCCGTCATTTTTAACCTGTGCATAAGCCTCTATGTAGGCCGCGATGTCCATCTTGCCCTTTTCAGCCGCCAGTTGCGCGGCTGTTTTATTCCTCTGGTTAAGCGCACGCTCATCCGCGCCTTTATCCAGTAACAGCTTCACAACAGGCGCACAGCCCCCTGCAGCTGCATACATAAGCTCTGTACTCTCATAACTATCTTTCACATCCGGGTCAGCGCCAGCCTCTAGAAGCATCTTCATAACAGATAACCGGGGCGCAGGCCTGTCAACCTTTCCAGCTCCATAAACTGGAAACGCTTCACCCAAGGGTGTTCTGAGAGTATCCTTTGTTCTCGCCTCCATATCCGCCCCTGCACCAATAAGGGCCCGCACAAGTTTTTCCTGGCCCTCTCTTGCAGCCAGATGCAAAAGCGTTGCACCATCCTTCTCTGCGCACCATAACAAATCAACGCCTTGCTCAACAGCCGCAACGCACATCGCCTCTTCATTTGGGTTTGAGAGATTTTGCGCCACAAAATGCGTGCGGTATTTAATACTTCTATCCACGCGGCACCCCTGTCATGGGTTTAAGAACAGACTTTTTTGCCGCCAGTTCTGTCCAACCATTCGCATCGCCACCCAACGCTCCATAGGCCTTGAAAGCTGCCTGCAATGTTTCCAGCGGTACACTATCAAACGACACGGGCGCAGAGGGCGTTTTTTTGCACGTCTTCATATCTTCAGACAATATGTATTGCTGGCGTGCTTTCGCATTAAAGACTGTATAGATGCGCGTATCGATCTTTTTAAAATCTTGCACCTGCGCGACCGTAGTTTTATCCAGCAATATCCAGCTTTCATCTTTTTTCTTCTTTGGGTCTGGCACGGGGATGGATGATTTATAACCGCGTTTCTCCAAAAGTCTTAAAATTCTTTTCCTGTTCTTTTTCTTGGCCGCTATATCAGCTGCCGTTTCATTCCTTTTATTCACGATATTCCCGTTAGCGCCACAATCCAAAAGCTGCTGCACAAGCTGTTGATTGCCGCCACGCACAGCGGCCATTAGCGCTGTTTCGCCGCCAGTTTCCAATGACTTTGCATTCACATCTGCGCCATAGCGATCTAACAAGCGCAGCACCATGCTCACATTGCCGTCTTCAATAGCCTTGAAAAAAAACGCACTGACAGCAGCGGGGCGCTCGTCTTCCTTAACCGCCGCCTGAAACAGCACGTCAAACACGTCTCCACCTTGCCATGAAAAAGCAAGTTCCAGGCTGTTTTTTCCGCCAGCATATGCCGTTCTTTCCAACGGGTCCGTCCCCGTTTCAACCAAAACACGCACCAAATGAGCTTGCCTGCGCGCAACAGCCCTTTGCAATTCCTTCACCGGTGCCGGCGGACCTGTTTCCAGCAATTCACGAACAGCCGCCAAAGACTCGCTTGTCGGCTTTTTATTGTATGCGGCCAGTTTTGATTTCAGCCGCCCTTCACGGGTCCAAAACGCGGGCATGACGATTCTTGCATTCTCTTTCAATTATTAATGTTATGTATATATCAAAGGTGGCATTAAATCACAATAAATAAACATAACTCAAGCATCATAAAAAGAGGAAAAACAAGTAAATTCAGATAAATCATGCCTCTATTCCGTTTTTTTCCTAGATATTATGTTAATAATAAAGAATCCCGGCTGGACGCACCCCCGGCATCATGGTAGGAATCGTACCGTTTTCAACAACGACACCAAGGATCAGCCCCACGCCCGGCTAAAGGGCGGCAGGGCGCATCCTGTCACATGCAGCTTTTGAGGCACACGATGACCATAGAAAAAAGAACCATCCGCAGCGATATTCCCGGCCATCAGGCCTATCTTGGCCCGGCCACGCCACAACAAACACAGGAAGATGACCGCCGCCTGCTAATTGGCCCCGGTATCGTTTTGCGCGGCGAAATTGAATCGTGTGAAAATCTGGTTGTCGCAGGCACGGTGCATGCCGCCGGCCTGAAATCACGCCGTATCGATATTGCAGACACGGGCCTTTTCGCGGGCACGGGTGAAGCGCAAGACGCCATCATCTCCGGCCATCTTGATGGTGAACTGGTCGTGACAGGCCGCCTTTTGGTCCGCGCCACGGGCCGCATCACAGGCAAAGTCACCTATGGCTCGCTAGAGGTTGAACCCGGCGCCAAAATCGAGGCCGCGCTGGTCCACAAGCCCATTGAACCCGCGCCGCAACCCCCACGCGCGCAAAAGCTGCCTGTGCCTGAAACATCGAACGTCGAAAAGCTCTTCCCCGCATCCGGCGTTCAAACACCAGCGCTGTCAGAGGGCCGGCCCAAGGTTTACCGCCGCGCTACAGGCGTTTAAGCACATACAACCATGAAGCATCACCCCCTTCATACAGCCCTGACGGGATTCGACCCCGCCGCCGCGCTTGTCAGCATCGTAGATGCAGCGATGATGGCGTTTTATGCGTCCCTGCGCCGCAATGCCCGTCGGCTGGCGCGGCTGACGCTGGCCATGGTACCCATGATGATGTTGCTGGTCGGCAGTTGCATGACGTCACAATTGCCCGCCGTTTACGGCATGGGCTCAGGGCCGGAACAAACACGTACCGCGCTATTCCCCGATCGCGCCTATGCCGCGCAAGATTCCTATAAACCCGCCGCTGGTTACGTTTCTCGCGCGCGCAGTTTTGTAACATCCACCCCTGCCGTTCTCCATCAAATGTCGGAGCGCGAAATCACTTATATTTTTGGCACGCCCACGCAGACACGCCGTGACGCGGATGCCGAAGTTATCCAATATGTTTCCGATTCCTGCGTTGTCGATTTTTACTTCTACGCCGCAGACAACCACCCGGCAGCACGCAACGTATCCCACGTGGATATGCGCCCCCGCAAAATAACAGATAACATGGAAACACCGCAAAAACGCACGCAGTGCCTTGATCGTGTTATCAGCAGTGGCGCAGATATTTGATTTTAAGCGCGGTACTCAAGCCGTTTTCTCTTTAAACCCGCATACATCCCTGACGATACAGTCTCCGCACAGAGGCTTTCTGGCTTTGCACACATAACGGCCATGCAATATCAGCCAGTGGTGGGCATGGTGGCGGAACGGCTTGGGAATGACTTTTTCCAGCTTTTTTTCAACGTCATCCACCGTTTTTCCGGGAGCCATTCCCGTGCGGTTGCCCAAGCGAAAAATATGCGTATCGACCGCGATCGTTTCATGACCAAAGGCGATGTTCAAAACCACATTCGCCGTCTTGCGCCCCACGCCGGGCAGCTTGACCAATTCATCACGCGATTCCGGCACTTTGGAGCCGTATTCTTTCACCAATATTTTCGACAGCGCTATCACGTTTTTGGCCTTGGCATTGAAAAGGCCGATGGTTTTGATATGTTTTTTCAAGCCTGCCTCGCCCAGCTTCACCATGTCTTCGGGCGTTTTGACGGTTTTAAACAGCTTTTCCGTCGCCTTGTTGACGCCCACGTCCGTGGCCTGCGCCGACAAAACAACGGCCACCAAAAGCGTATAGGTATTGGTATAGTTCAACTCTCCTTTTGGTTCAGGATTTTGCGCGCGCAGGCGGGAAAAGAAGGTTTTGACTTTTTCAGGCTTCATGTTAATTGTTTAGCATGAAAATTATTACGAATACAGCCGCGAAACCCGTACGCGGACAGGGCAAAACACTTGTCTGGGGCATCCACCCGTTTCCGGGGCAAAAAATATTGGTCGCGAAAGACGATCAGGGCCTGTGCTGGCTGGGCATCAACTGCGGGTTTTCAGCGCTTGAAAAAAACTGGCCTGCCGCCACCTTTCTGCGTGATGATAAAGCAACGGCAAAACTGGCACGCGATATCACGAAATGCTGGCCGCATAAGCTGGATACACTATCTGTGCCCTTGGTACTCACAGGCACGCCGTTCCAGATTAGCGTGTGGAAACAGCTTTTAAAAATCAAATCCGGCACAACCGTCACCTATCAAGACATCGCCAAAAAAATCGGCAAGCCTGATGCCGTCCGCGCTGTTGGCTCTGCTGTTGGGAAAAACCCGCTATCCATCGTCGTGCCCTGCCACCGCGTCGTCAACAAGACGGGGGGCCGCATCAATTTTGCCTGGGGGCCAAAAATTAAAATCGCACTGTTAAAGGGCGAAGGCGCAATGCATTAACGGCGGTGCCTGTGCGACAGGGCCGGGTGCTTGAAATCCTTAAACCCTTGCTCACCGTATTTTGGCGTTTTCTGGTTGTGGCCCGGCTTTGCACCGACAGCCTGCAAAAAGTTGTACACTGTTGCATTACGGGCATAAAGCGCCATATCCAGCGGCGTGCGTCCCTCGCGGTTTTCACGATTAACGTTTGTACCACTGCGGTGCAAAATAGACGGCACAACAGGATCACGTTTTTCACTGCGCGCAATAATGTGAAACGCATTTTCACCGCCTTCTGCCGTCGTATTGGCAAGGTCTTGCACATTCATGCCTGCATCTTCTGCCGTCTTCAACGTCTGGCGTAGCGCCATGTCATCTTGCGCCGCAACGGCCTTCATAAAAGCGTCGCGCAATGAATCTGGAACGGGTGTCGGTTTTTTCTTATCTTCAGTCATGGACTGCTCCGCTTTTTGTGAATTCTTTGCCAAGTATAGGGCAGGGTTCAATGCACTGGCAATGCGCCCCATGATTTTTACGGCAGAACGTTTCACGCTATATGACCTTTCTGTTGCACAAGAAGACAGACAGAAGCATAGCAGCGCGCTTGAATTATGTCAATAAATATTGCTTTTCCCTTATAAATCAAGCATATCGCGCATGGTATAGAATCCGGCCTGTTTGTCCTTCAGCCACAGGGCGGCGCGGATCGCGCCCCTTGCAAAAATGGCGCGGGATGATGCTTTGTGCGTCAGTTCAACGCGCTCCCCCTCCCCTGCAAAGGTGACGGTGTGATCGCCCACAACATCTCCGCCACGAAACACCGAAAAACCAATCGCCCCTTCGGGCCGTGCGCCCACCTGCCCGAAACGGGCAGGTACCATGGCATCTTGCAAATCAACGTCACGGCCCAGCGCCGCCGCCTGCCCCAACAACAATGCGGTGCCCGATGGCGCGTCAACCTTATGCTTGTGGTGCGCTTCAAAAATCTCAATGTCAAAATCTTCAGGCGGCAAAATTTTTGAAACTTTCTCGACCAGTGACGCTAAAAGATTGACGCCAAGGCTCATGTTCGCGGCATAAAAAACAGCCGATTTTTCAGATGCGGCCTTCAAAGCAGATTCATCCACCTCTTCAAGCCCCGTCGTGCCGATCACAAGGGGCTTTTTCATGTCTGCCGCCAGCTCTACATGCATACGCGTTGCGGCGGGGGCGGTGAAATCAATCAAAACATCTGAAGCGCCAAAACCTGCTGCCGTATCTGCGGTAATCGTCATGCCATTATCGGTAACACCATCTGCGCGGTCAATCGCCGCACCCAATTCAGCCTTGAACGCGCCGCTGCCAATTTCGGACAGCAACATCTGCCCCATACGACCCCGCGCGCCCAGAATGCCGATTTTCGTCATGCCCTTAATCCTTTAAATCTTCCCACAGGTCTTTGACCTTATCAAAAAAGCCGGAAGACTGGGGGTTGTTGCTGTTTCTGGCATTTTTGCTGTCGCCAGCAAATTCACGCAACAAGTCTTTTTGCTTTTTGCTCAGGTTCACAGGCGTTTCAACGGTCACTTCCACATACATATCGCCCCGGTTTTGCGAGCGCAAAATGGTCATGCCCTTGCCTTTCAGGCGGAATTGCGTGCCTGTTTGCGTGCCAGCCGGGACGTTCACAGAAATACGCTTGCCGTCAATCGTGGGCACCTCAACATCACCGCCCAGTGCGACAGTATGTACAGGCACGGGAACACGACAATATAAATCAGCGCCATCACGCTGGAAAAGCCGGTGCGGCTTAATCGACAAAAACACATATAAATCACCCGGCGCGCCGCTGCGCAAACCGGCCTCGCCTTCACCCGCCAAACGGATGCGCGTGCCGTCATCAACGCCTGCAGGCACGGAAAGCTTGAGCATTTTTTCCTTGCGCGTGCGCCCTGAACCGCTGCACGCATTGCAAGGCGTTTTAATGGTTTGCCCCACGCCGCCACAGGATGGGCAGGTCCGCTCGACCGTGAAAAAACCCTGTTGCGCGCGCACACGGCCCGCACCACGGCAGGTATCGCAGGTATCGGGCTTTGTGCCCTTTTCCGCGCCGGACCCTTCGCAACCGCCACAAGGCTGCCAGCTTGATACCTTTAACTGCGTATCCTTGCCTGCAAAAGCCTCTTCCAGCGTGATTTCCATTTCATGGCTGAGATCATTGCCGCGCCGCGCACTGCCCGCGCCACCGCGACCACGCCCGCCACCGGCTTGCGCACCCATGAAATCGCCGAACATTTCTTCGAAGATATCGGAGAAACCGCCAAAGCCGGAGAAACCACCCGCGCCCGGACCTGCCCCGCCGCCCATGCCACCTTCAAACGCGCCATGACCGAAACGATCATAGGCGGCGCGCTTTTGGTCGTCTTTCAAGACGTCATAGGCTTCGTTAATTTCCTTGAACTTTTTCTCGGCGCTTTTATCATCCGGGTTTTTATCGGGGTGATATTGCATGGCCAGCTTGCGATAAGCTTTTTTCAGCTCGTCCGCGCCTGCGCCTTTTTGCACGCCAAGTGTTTCGTAATAATCTTTTTTTGCCATGGTGACCGAAACCGAAAAAGCCGCCCCGGCTTTTATAAGCGGGGCGGCACTTTCAAATTAGTTGTTGTTACGCTTTTTGCCTTCGTCTTCGTCAACTTCCGTGAAATCAGCATCGACAATTTCGGCATCAGGCGCATCTTTTGCATCTTCTGCGCCCTCATCCGCAGGGGCAGCCTCGCCACTGGCGGCAGCTTCTTCTTGCTCTGCGCGATAAAGATGCTCGCCCAGTTTCATGGCGGCTTCCTGCAGGGCTTCCGTCTTTTCGCGGATGGCCTCCAGATCATCGCTTTCCAGCGCGGCTTTCGTAGCAGCGACAGCATCTTCCACCGCCGTCTTGTCCTCGGCAGAGATTTTATCGCCCGCATCCTTCAACGTTTTTTCAGCTGTGTGCACCAAAGCTTCTGCGCGGTTTTTCACCTCGACTGCTTCGCGGCGTTCTTTGTCCGCACCTGCGTTTTCCTCGGCTTCCTTCACCATGCGCTGAATATCGGAATCGGACAGGCCGCCAGAGGCTTGAATGCGAATTTGCTGCTCCTTGCCCGTCGCTTTGTCCTTGGCCGATACATGGACGATACCGTTTGCGTCAATATCGAACGTCACCTCTACCTGTGGTACGCCACGCGGCGCGGGTGGGATGCCCACCAGATCGAATTGGCCCAATATCTTGTTATCAGACGCCATTTCACGCTCGCCCTGGAAAACGCGAATGGTCACGGCGTTCTGGTTATCTTCGGCGGTCGAGAACACTTGCGATTTCTTGGTCGGGATTGTCGTGTTGCGATCAATCAGGCGGGTAAAGACGCCGCCCAGTGTTTCAATACCCAGCGACAACGGCGTTACATCCAGCAGCAAAACGTCTTTGACATCACCTGCCAGAACGCCACCTTGAATAGCTGCGCCATCGGCCACAACTTCATCAGGGTTCACACCGCGATGCGGTTCCTTGCCAAAAAACTTCGTAACGGTTTCGACAACCTTGGGCATACGCGTCATCCCGCCGACCAGCACGACATCGTCGATATCGCCCGGCGCAACACCCGCATCTTTCAGCGCCGCCTTGCAAGGAGCCAGCGTTTTTTCGATCAACGCGCCTACAATCTGTTCCAGCTTGGCGCGGGTCATGGTCAAAACAAGGTGTTTCGGCCCCGATGCATCCGCCGTGATAAATGGCAGGTTCACTTCAGTCGAGGTCGAGGATGACAGCTCAATCTTGGCTTTCTCCGCCGCCTCCTTCAGGCGCTGCAAGGCAAGCTTGTCATTGCGCAGGTCGATGCTGTTTTCTTTTTTAAATTCTTCGGCCAGATAATCAATGATGTGCAGGTCAAAGTCTTCACCACCAAGGAACGTATCGCCATTGGTCGATTTCACCTCAAAAACGCCATCACCAATTTCAAGGATAGATACATCGAACGTACCACCACCAAGGTCATAGACCGCGATGGTGCCGGATGATTTTTTATCAAGGCCATAGGCCAGCGCCGCCGCCGTTGGCTCGTTGATGATACGCAGAACTTCCAGCCCCGCGATCTTGCCCGCATCTTTCGTGGCCTGACGCTGGCTGTCGTTAAAGTAAGCGGGCACGGTAATGACCGCCTTCGAAACTTTCTCGCCAAGGAAGCTTTCCGCAGTTTCCTTCATTTTCTGCAGCACCATGGCCGAAATTTGTGATGGCGCCATTTTTTCGCCATCGACCTCGACCCATGCCGCGCCACCTTCGCCCTCGACAATTTTAAAGGGCGCTTTATCGCGCATTTTTTTGACTTCATCTTCATTGAAGCGACGGCCGATCAAGCGCTTGATCGCGTATAATGTTTTTTCGGGATTCGTGACAGCCTGGCGTTTTGCGGGCTGGCCGATCAGGCGTTCACCGTCCTTGGCAAAGGCCACCATCGAAGGCGTCGTGCGCGCGCCTTCCGCGTTTTCAACAACCTTGGGCTTGTCTCCGTCCATAATGGCAACGCAGGAGTTGGTTGTACCCAAGTCGATACCGATAATCTTGCTCATTGTGCAGTTCCTTTCTTGCGGCAAATTGTATAGGACAACCTTCATTGAAGCATTGCCCATAATTCCCTAACCCTTCTTTGAGGGGAGGATCGGGGGTAAATTACACCCGATCTCCCGTAATGTGAAGGGGTTTCAAAGTTTGTACGCGTGAAGAGATGATTCGGATTATCCAGATTTTCCCTGACAAGTTTTGCAGATATACACCCCAAGCAACCCTATCCAGAATTGCCGGCAGACCCGGTTTTCCAATCACCTTAACATGTTGTTTTTATATGTTTTTTCTCAAAACACAGCGGTCCCATTGTATAATTAAGGAAAATTTAAAGGTTTTCTCGCAGCATCGTAGAGAAACAGAGAAACGAGGGCTGACATGGACAAGGACAACGACAAACTTGCAGGATCTTTCAAAAAAAACGCGCAACATCGATTGTGCGGGCATAGATTTGCAAGAACTTACATTCGAGCAAAAACAGGAAGAATCAGGCCTTAAAAGCGTAAAAGGAGAACTCCTTCGCGCCATGGAAAATGGAGAAACCGTTGTCCTGCAAAATATCGACAAGGCAAAAGGTGAATGCCCTGCTTTGCACTTTGTTGTCCAGCTTGCAATAGGCGAGATTAGAGAGGCCACTTTTACACCCCATTCAGGAGGAAGTCCCGTTCAAATCACAGACAAAGATATTGATGGTTTTACACTAAAGGCAACAGCAGAAGATAGAGACGCACTTCCACCATCCTTAAGCTATAGACTTGGGAGAAACCTATCCATCACTGGCAATGGTAACGGTGGAACTTCCCCACCTGCAAAAGCACAGCTCTCCTGACAAGCAGGTATTAGGCGAAGGAAAAATTCCTGACGAACATACGTGGCCCAAAATAGCGGCAGTAAAAGTAGAAAACTTAGAAAACCTAAGACGGTTCAGGCGGACCTCCACACGGGGGGGCGGGGGGAGGTCCGATTAAAGCCTTTCCCGCATAAAACTACATGATCACCCTTG
>JAPPOU010000057.1:0-764 GCA_028817795.1 Alphaproteobacteria bacterium | reverse complement strand
CCCCCCCCCCTTTTTTTTTTAACCCCCCCCCCCCCCCCCCCAACACCCCCCCGCACGCCGCCCCCCGCTCGCCTTGCTAATCCACCCCCCCCCCCGGGGGGGGCGGGGGGAGGTCCGATTAAAGCCTTTCCCGCCTTAAACTTCCTGATCCACCGTGCTGCCCTCTTCCGGCACGCCGCCCTTTGAAACGCCCACGCGGGCGGGGCGGAGGAGGCGCTCAAAAATGGTATAGCCATCTTCAATCACCTGAATAACGGTGCCGGGCGGCTTATCGGCAGCTTCGCCTTCAAACATCACTTCATGCAGGTTGGGGTCAAAGGGCTTGTCCATGGCATCGATTTTTTTAATGCCTTCTTTTTCCAGCGCGCGGAGCAATTCTTTTTCCGTCATTTCAACGCCGGTATAAATGTTTTTCAACGGCGGATCGCTTTCGCGCTGTTCGGGCGTGACGGCGGCAAGGGCACGGGAAAGGTTATCGGCCACCGACAGCAATGATTTCGCAAAAGATGACACCGCGAATTTTGCCGTATCCTGTTTTTCGCGCTCCGATCGCTTGCGGATATTTTCCGTTTCGGCCATGGCACGCAGCAGCCTATCCTTCATATCCGCCAACTGCTCTTCCAGCGCCGCGATGCGTGGATCATCGCCCGCTGGCGCTTCATCGGCCTGCGCTGCAGCGGCTTCAGGAGCCTCTGTTTCAGGGGTATTTTCCGCAGCATCACTGTCCGGCTTATGAGGGGATGTGGACTGGGTCATATCTCAAG
>JAPPOU010000116.1 GCA_028817795.1 Alphaproteobacteria bacterium | reverse complement strand
AGGCAAGACCGGCGAAGTCAAAAAGGTGATGCCTGCTGAAATGAAGGTTATTGTCGATGGCGTAAACGTCAAGGTAAAGCACAAGAAGCCCTCGCAGCTTGGTCCGGGCGGTCTCGACAAAATTGAAGCGCCGATTGATGTTTCCAATGTGGCTTTGGCGGATCCAAAATCCGGCAAGCCGACACGCGTTGGTTACAAAACAGTTGGTGAAAACAAGGTGCGCGTGGCAAAGCGCTCCGGCGAAACGATTGACTAACAGGTGGCAACAATGACAGCGCGTTTGAAAAAACTGTACGTAGAAAAAATAAAGCCGGAACTGAAAAAGAACCGTGGCTACAAAAATGACTTTGAAATCCCGCAACTGGAAAAAGTCGTCATCAATATGGGTGTTGGCGAAAATGCGCAGGATAGCAAAAAGATTCAAGGTGCGGTTGCCGAGCTGACGCTGATTGCAGGTCAAAAGCCTGTCATCACCAGGGCGCGTAAGTCCATTGCGGGCTTTAAGCTGCGCGAAGGCCAGCCGATCGGTTGCAAGGTAACGTTGCGCGGTGCGCGTATGTATGAATTCCTTGACCGCCTGATTACGATTGCGATGCCCCGCATTCGCGACTTCCGTGGCGTGTCGGACAAGAGCTTTGACGGCAAGGGTAACTATGCCTTTGGCTTGAAAGAGCAGATCGTCTTCCCCGAAATCAACTACGACAAAGTGGATACGATCCGTGGCATGGACATCATCATTTGTACGTCGGCAAACACCGATGATGAGGCGCGTGAATTGCTGAAAGGCTTTAGCATGCCCTTTAGGAAAAAAGGTTAATTTTAGGTCGGATAGTCGGAAAGGACAGAACAAGACATGGCGAAACAAAGCTCCATCAGGAAAAACGAGCGTCGCAAGAAAATGGCCAAGAAGTATGAGGCCAAATGGGCAGCAGCGCTCGCGCGCGCAAACGATCCGTCTTTGTCGGTCGAAGAGCGTTTTGCAGAGCGTATTAAAATGCAAAAACTGCCCCGCAATTCGCACCCTACACGCGTCCGTAATCGGTGCGCGCTCACGGGTCGTACGCGTGGTAACTACAGAAAATTCGGGATTTCGCGCATCAAGCTGCGGGAACTGGCTTCGCAAGGTCTGATCCCCGGCGTCACGAAATCCAGCTGGTAAGAGGAAGGGAGAAAGAAAAACATGATTAACGATCCTCTTGGTGATTTGCTGACACGCATTCGTAACGGTTTGTCCGCAGGCAAATCCGTTGTGGAAAGCCCGTCGTCTAAACTGCGCGCGAACGTACTGGAAGTGCTGAAGCGCGAAGGCTACATCCGCGATTTTAGCGTGGTGAAGAAAGACAATGGCGGCAGCAGCGTCAGTGTTGAGTTGAAATATTCGGAAGGCCGTCCGGCCATTCGCGAAATCTCGCGTGTATCCCGTCCGGGCCGCCGCGTTTACTCGCGTATCAAGGATGTGCCCCGTGTTTACAACGGTCTTGGCATCTCGATTTTGTCCACACCGCAGGGCGTTCTCTCCGATAAGGAAGCGCAGGCGGCGAACGTGGGCGGCGAGATCCTGTGCCGGGTATTCTAATAGGCTAAAGGGCAAAAAAGGTAGAATAAGAAATGTCACGTATAGCAAAACACCCGATTAAGCTTCCGGAAGGCGTCGATGCAAAGCTCGTCGGTAAGAAGCTGACCATTAAGGGTAAAAAAGGCGAACTGCATCTTGAGGTCTGCAATGATATCAACGCAGAGGTCAAGGATGGTGCCGTTGTATTGACGAAGGCGAATGAAACGTCATTTGCCCGCGCCATGTGGGGCACGACCAGCTCGCTGGTACGCGGCATGATGAAGGGCGTCAGCGAAGGCTTTCAAAAGCGCTTGGTTATTGACGGCGTTGGTTTCCGCGCGCAAATGCAGGGCAAGACGCTGGTTATGCAGTTGGGATTTAGCCACGATGTTCGTTATGAAGCGCCGCAGGACGTGGAAATTAAAGTGCCGAAGCCGACCGAGATCGAGGTTTCCGGCATCGACAAGCAAAAAGTTGGCCAGGTGGCGGCAGAGATTTTCCACCTGAAGAAGCCAGAGCCATACAAAGGCAAAGGTATTAACTATGAAGGCCGCCGCATCCTTCGCAAAGAAGGCAAGAAGAAGTAAGAACGGAAGGTTATTGGTATGACAGTAGCAAAATCCACATCCAAGCAACGTCGCGCATGGCGCGTCCGCAAGGTTCTCAAGAAAGCGTCGGAAAAGAACAACCGTCCGCGCCTGTCCGTGCATCGTACGGGCCAGCATATCTATGCGCAGGTTATCGATGATGCCAAGGGCCTGACACTGGCTGCCGCATCGACGATGGATACAGACCTGAAAAAGTCGTTGAAAGTGACGGCAAACAAGGATGCAGCGACAGCCGTCGGCAAACTGGTTGCCGAGCGCGCGAAAAAAGCTGGTGTTGAATTGGTGGCGTTTGACCGTGGAAGCTATGCTTACCATGGCCGCGTCAAGGCTTTGGCAGATGCGGCACGCGAAGCCGGTCTGCAGTTTTAAGAGATTGAAGGAAAAAGAACATGGCAAGACCTGAAAGAGCCCCGAAAGAAGGCAAAGACAGAGAAGAAGGCAACGAGCTGCAAGAGCGTCTCGTCGCTGTGAACCGCGTTGCGAAAACGGTCAAAGGTGGCCGCCGCATGGCGTTTGCCGCTCTGGTCGTTGTCGGCGATGGCCGTGGCCGTGTCGGTGCAGGTTCGGGTAAAGCCCGCGAGGTGCCTGAAGCCATTCGCAAAGCAACGGAAGCTGCGCGTCGTGGCATGATCCGCGTGCCTCTGCGCGAAGGTCGTACATTGCACCACGATATTGATGCGCGTTTCGGCGCAGGCCGTGTGCGCATGCGTTCGGCTCAGCCCGGTACGGGTATCATTGCCGGTGGTCCTCTTCGTGCAGTCTTCGAGGTTCTGGGCATTCAGGATGTTGTTTCCAAGTCTTTTGGCACGTCCAACCCCTATAACATGGTGAAGGCAGCGTTAGCCGGTTTTGAAACGGTTGAAAGCCCGCGCATGGTTGCTGCACGCCGTGGTCGCCGCGTGAATGATATCCTTGGCAAAAAGGCAGATGAGAACAAGCCTGAAGCTGAAGAGAAAGTTGAAGAAGATAAGGCTGAGGGAGAAAACGCATGACCGAAGCAAAAACGAAAAAAGCGCCTGCAAAAAAAGCTGCGGCAAAGGCGGGTGCCAAAATTAAAGTAACGCAGATCGGCAGCCCGATTGGTCGTATCCAAAAACAGCGTGATACCCTGAAAGGCTTGGGGCTTGGCAAAATCCGCCAGTCCAAGGTTTTGGAAGATACACCTGCGGTGCGCGGCATGATTACGGTGGTCAAGCATTTGGTTGCTGTTGAAGACGCGGCATAAGCGAGGACAAAAAAATGAAACTGAACGAATTAAAAGATAATCCGGGAGCACGTAAGCGCGGCGTTATTGTTGGTCGCGGTATCGGTTCCGGCAAAGGCAAGACCTGCGGCAGCGGCCAAAAAGGCCAAAAGTCCCGTACAGGTGTTGCGATCAAAGGTTTTGAAGGCGGCCAAAGCCCGCTTTTGCGTCGTATGCCCAAGCGCGGCTTTAACGTGCCGAACGCGCCAAAGTATGCTGAGCTGACACTGCAAACGTTGCAACTGGCAATTGACAATAAGAAAATCGATGCTTCTGCCAAGCTGGATGCCGAGGCATTGAAAGCGGCAGGTGTTATTTCACGCGTGCGTGATGGCGTGCGCTTGCTGGGAACAGGTGAGATCAAATCCAAAGTCACGCTGGTTGTGACCGGCGCGACAAAAGGCGCGATCGCCGCTGTTGAAAAGGCTGGCGGTAAAGTTGAAATCCTGCCGAAAAAAGTGAACACGCTTGCAACCGCAGCCCGCAAAAAAGAAAAGCTGGGTAAAAATGAGGCACGCAGGAGAGCTGAAGGCGGAAAGAAGAAGTAGGCTTGTTGTTGAGAGTGAGTCGAACTTAAAAAAAGCCGCCGTTTTAAATACGGCGGCTTTTTTTTAAAGACCGTTATGGGGTATCCTGCATTCAAATACAGTTGATTTTCCCTTGTCATCCCGAACGCAGTGAGGGATCTTGGGCACTTTATTGACTAACCGAAGATCCCTCACTGCGTTCGGGATGACAAGAATATCTTTTTAAATGCAAGGCACTCTAAGGTGAAGGATTGGTATGTCGGGCACTATAACAGTACGCCGTTTCCGCGCAGATGAGTGGCAGGCATTTAAAAACATCCGCTTAAAAGCTCTTGAAACCGATCCGCATGTCTTTGGAGCGAGTCTAGAGGATTCGCGCGCATACCCTGATAAAAAGTGGCAAGAGGATGTGATGCTGGAGCATGTCGGCATTTTTGGCGTTTTTGCGGAGAAAGAGCTGATTGGCATGACGGGGATTGCAAAGCTGGAAGAAGAGGGGGCAGCAGTATTGTGGGGTTCATGGTTAGAGCCTGTATGGCGGGGCAAGGGTGTTTCAGAAAAAATGTATGCCGCCAGACTGGATTGGGCGCATGAACGTGCAGATATTACACATATTGTCGTTTCCCATCGGGAAAGCAACGTGGAGTCGCGGCGGGCCAACCAAAAGGCAGGCTTTAAATATACATATTCTAAGCCGCGGACGTGGCACGATGGCATGACGGAAGACGAGATGTTCTATAGGCTCGACCTGGGTTCGATTTCCTGAG
>JAPPOU010000083.1 GCA_028817795.1 Alphaproteobacteria bacterium | reverse complement strand
CATATTGCGTTACGATAGTTTATACGTTAAGGGGGGGGCCTTAAGACAACATGAGCAACAGCAACAAAAGCACTCCACATAAATTCACGCCCATTACGTCACTGCCCAAAAATAATAACCCTTTTGGGAATAAGTTGCGGAATGCCTTCATGGCCAGCGCGATTACCACCGCTTTTAATAACCACACAATAAAAGAGGCGCCAAATAACCACATTGAATCACTGAACACACTCAATAACAATATCTACAACCCCACCATCAATAAACATAGGCTCCCGCCTGTGGAAATAGATGATGTAGCCATAGATATTGTAATGGACAGAACATCACACGCTCTGCAAAAAATCGCCGCCAATCCCCCCGGAGACAGGCTGGTAAAAGGGCACAACCCAACGGGCAACACCATACTGCACGAAGCCGCCCAATACGATAACGACACCATTGTCAAAAAGCTTGTGGCATGCGGGTCCAGCGTGGATGTGCGCAACAAAGACCAAGATACGCCGCTTATGCTTGCCACGCGCACAGGCTGCACCCGCGCCATGCAGGCCTTGATCGATGCGGGCGCAGATATTGACGCCAAAAACGGCAGCAAAAGCCTTGAGGATTACGCCCGCGAAGCACGCGATAAAAAAGGCGTAGATGCCCCCCTCAATCTCCTCAAAGAAGCGCGAACCGCCGCCATCCGAAAAATTGATGCCGCAGGCGCGCCCAGAACAAGAAAAATTTTAAGACGATCGCCGCAAGGAACAAAAACAGCATGAGACAGAAGCTTACATTAATGGAACAGATCAGGCTTGCTTTCGTACTGAACGCCTCCACACTCTGCATGCCCAAACGCAATGACGAAACAGCGGCCCCGGAAACAGGCCAGGTCGTGGAGCGGGCTGACCCACCACCCATAACAGATGATGATGGCAACTTTAAAAACATCAAATATACGGACACAAAAACGCTGCCGCCCTTAAACCATCAGCCCATCACCCTAGACGAAATAAATATAGAGGAAGAGTGGGAGAATATAAGGAATATTAACAATATCAGCCCGTATTGGGATGAACCGTCGCATCAAATTTTCAACGATACCAATCAATTTTGCATGCCCTCCAAAACATATAACAATTTCAGATATCCAGGAGATTCAGACACATATAAAATTGACACGCCCCTCCCCACACCAAAGTTTAGCGTGGAGGATTTTAGAAGACAGGCGTTGGCAGACCATATACGCAAAGGGAATACAACCGAAGCCCTGGCTATGATTACCCCAGGTTTTCCGGGAGATACACCAATTGGCGGGATCATGGACATTCAGGAAGATACCACGCTGCATCAGGCGGCCTCTTACAACCGCCCCAGCATTGCCAAAAAATTGCTGGAATGCGGCGCCAGCGTGGATGCACACAATAAATACGGCTACACCCCCCTTATGCACGCCGTCATAACAGGCGGAACAGACACCATGCGCGTTCTAATCGCTGCCGGCGCTGATATCGACGCCAAAAACGGCGACACAACAATCGAGAGATACGCTCACATAAATAAAAAAGATGATGTCATTCAAACCCTCGAAGACGCTCGCATAGAACGGCGCATCGCCGCCATTAAGAAAGCTGACGCCGCCGGCGCGCCCAAAACCAGAAGAATTCTACGCCGCCGACCCACTGCCACTGTATAGGCCATTGGCTATGACGCTGGCTCTTTTAAATCAAATGTGTAAACTTTTTTGGGCAAAACATGCGCAGATTTTTCCACCAGCGCCGCATCACCTCCGGCATCTAAAAACGCCTGCCGCGCTTCTTCCAAAAATGCGCGATCAGCAGCGGATAGCGGGGTGATATTTATACTCTCGTTGCCATTGTTCTTGTTTGTAAAAACAACGCAACGCTCCCCCGATTTAAAATTGAACAGGGACGTGATTTTTCGCCCCAAAGACGGCAGGTCTTCGGTATAGGACACCGTAGTATCGTTTTCTTTTCTCCATGGGGATGGTTTTTCCGGTTCTGGTTCCGGCTCTGGCGCGGGCGGCGGCTCTTTCAGCGGCGGCGGCTCTACCTTTTCCGCAGCAGCAACCTCAGCGGCCTTTTTCTCAGCTTCTATTACCGCCCTCGCCTCTGCCGCTCTCAAGGCCTCTTTCTCCCATGGCTCCAAAATAGCGACCAGCGCTTTTCTTTTTTTTAATTGCGCCAGCAGTGCTGGCGTTTTTCCTGCGCTGTCACGGACCAGAACATCCGCGCCTGCCTCTTTTAATAAATCAACAATGCCTTTCTGGTTATACGTGACAGCCAGATGCAGGGGAGTATAGCCTTTATTATTCACTGCATTTATATCTGCACCGGCCTCAATAAGCAGGCGCGCGGTATCAATGCGGTTTTTTGACACCGCCGTGTGCAGCGGCGTATCGCTCCAATGGTTTTTAATATTTACATTCGGATTTTTTTCTAAAAGCATCGCCAAAATTTCGTGGCGCTTTTTGACGACAGCCCAATGCAGGGGCGACATGGAGGACACAACGCGAGTGCTATAATCTGCCCTTCGTGTTTTCGTCTGCAGAATATTCAGGTTCGCCCCCATATTCACCAAACGGCAAGCATCAACCATGCGGCCCCGCCGCACGGCTTCCGCCAGTTCAAGCCCCAAGGCTTTGGCCTGCTCGTCGCTTATTTTCACCGGTTGGTTATCGGCCATTGTTGTACTCCATATTTTACGGCACAATCATTATATGAAAACAGTAGCCCGATAGCAACAAAATATGTAAATATTATAAATCACTGTTTTTATTGAATATTTATCCAAAAAGAAAGCCCCCGCTTTTTGATGGCGGGGGGCTTCCTGGCTACAAAACGAATCTTTTGATGGTGCTAGGCGGCGGTGAACACATCGTCAGAGAAAGCCTCTTCCCATGTGCCTTCGGTCGCGGCCTTCGAATATTCGGTGGCGCGGTTTTCAAAAAAGTTGGTGTGCTCCGCCCCGTTCAGCATCGCATCCATCCACGGCAGCGGGTTTTTTGTGACGCCGTAAATGGGTTCAAGGTTGAGCTGCGTTAAACGGCGGTCACCGATGTAGCGGATGTAGTCCTTCACCTCTTGTGCTTCCAACCCTTCAACGCCGCCCATTTCAAAGGCAAGGTCGATAAAGGCATCTTCATGCGTAATAATCGTGCGGCAGGCGTTGGTGATTTCTTCTTTCAAATCATCTGTCCACACCTCTTTGTTCTCCGCAACAAAAGCGTGCAACAAGCGAATGGCGGACAGCGTGTGCAACGTTTCATCGCGCACCGACCAGGTCACGATCTGCCCCATGCCCTTCATCTTGTTAAAACGGGGGAAATTCATCAGCATCGCAAAGGAGGCAAACAGTTGCAGACCCTCGGTAAAGGCACCGAACACGGCGAGCGTGAGAGCGATGTCACGCTTGGAATTCACGTTGAACCCCTGCATGTAATCGAACTTATCCTTCATTTCCTTGTATTTCATGAAGGCGGAATATTCCGCCTCGGGCATACCGATTGTGTCCAGAAGATGCGAATAGGCGGCGATATGCACGGTTTCAATATTTGAAAACGCGGCCAGCATCATCTGAATTTCCGTTGGCTTGAACACCTGAGAATAATGCTTCATATAGCAGTTATTCACCTCCACATCCGCCTGCGTGAAGAAACGAAAGATTTGCGTGAGAAGGTTTCTTTCAGCCGGGGTAAGTTTTTGCTTCCAGTCCCGCACGTCTTCGGCCAGCGGCACTTCCTCTGGCAGCCAGTGGATGCGCTGCTGCGTCAGCCATGCTTCATAGGCCCAGGGGTAGTGAAAGGGTTTGTAAACGTGGTTTTCGGTGAGTAGACGTGACATATGCTGTTTCCCGTTAAAAATGATTCAAGTTTTTTCAACCAAAATGCTCTGCCCCTTGCCCGTCATGCACACGCCTTCGGGGCACGGCTCGATCAATTCAAGGCGTGAAAGCTTTTCAAGATGCCCGCGTTTCACGCTTTCGGTGCAGCCACGATCGGCGATCACTTCCAGTGTGTGCAGTTCGGCAGGGGAAAGTTTTTTTTCAGTTACTGACATGCCAGACACTCCTCGTATTTATTCAGCTCTGCGGTGGCCGCTGCAGCGGCATCTTCCAGTCCCTTTTTCGCGCTCCCCGCGCTTTCTGCGCGCTGGATGGATTTGGAACGGCAGTAGTACAGTGACTTCACGCCCTTCTTCCATGCCAGATAATGGATCTGGTGCAAATCACGCTTGTGCACGTTTGCGGGCAGGAAGACGTTGAGTGACTGCGCTTGGCAAATATACGGCGTCCTGTCCGCTGCATGTTCGATCAGCCAGCGCTGGTCAAGCTCGAACGCCGTTTTGAACACGTCTTTTTCATCTTGATCCAGAAAATCAAGATGCTGGACGGAGCCTTCGTTCGTCACGATATCGCTCCAAACCTCTTCCGTATCCATGCCTTTTTCAGCCAAAAGTGCTTTCAGGTACGGGTTACGCACAAAGTGCGAGCCGGACAGCGTTTTGTGCGTATAGGCATTGGCCGTGTTTGGCTCAATCCCCGGCGATGCGCCGCCGCAGATAATCGAGATCGACGCCGTCGGCGCAATCGCCATCTTGTTCGAAAACCGTTCCATGATGCCGTATTCCTTGGCATCGGGGCACGGCCCGCGTTCATGCGCCAGCTTGATGGAGGCCGCATCCGCCTGCATACGGATATGGC
>JAPPOU010000084.1:19022-19448 GCA_028817795.1 Alphaproteobacteria bacterium | reverse complement strand
ATCTTGAGCGGCGCGGATATCAGCATCAAAAACAACGAAGGTAGTGATGCAAATGATTTTGTCACCACAAAAGAACGAAAACAGCTCATATGCCGGATGAGAGAAAAATATATCCGGCAATCTTTTCAAGATGCTGCCAATAAAGGTACACACAAATCCAGAAAAATTCGCCGTGCAAAGCAGCACCGACAAAAACCACAATAAATGGCCAGAACTTAGCTGTTATTCGCCGGGTGCACGATATGCCCGCCCAACGTGTTCATCAATGCCACAAAGCCCGGAAAGCTGGTGGAAATTGTTTCGGCACCTGCAACGGCAATCGGCTCTTTTGCTGCCATACCCAGAACAAGAGCACTCATCGCAATGCGGTGGTCGTGATTGGCTTCACCCGAAAAACCGCCTTGCGGCTTTTGCCCGCCAAGACCG
>JAPPOU010000084.1:0-19012 GCA_028817795.1 Alphaproteobacteria bacterium | reverse complement strand
GACCGTGAATGGTCATGCTGTCTGCGCCTGTCTCCACCTTGACGCCCGCCGCTTGCAATAACGATGCCGTCGCCGTAAGGCGGTCTGACTCTTTGACACGCAATTCCGCAAGATCCGTCATCACCGTCCTCCCCTCGGCAAAGGCGGCGGCCACGGCAAGGATGGGAAACTCATCAATCATCGACGGCACGCGGGATGGCGGGACCGTCACGCCTTTCAGTGCACTTGACGATACGCGGATATTGGCAATCGACTCACCTGATTTTTCACGCGGGCTGTCAAAAGAAATATTGGCCCCCATTTCCTTCAAGGTCTCGTAAAGACCGCCACGCAAGGGGTTCATCAATACATTGGGAACGACAATATCCGAATCCGGCGTTATCAACGCGGCGACAACGGGAAAAGCGGCGGACGACGGATCGGACGGGACAATAATATGCCGCGATATCAAAACAGGCGTATCGCCAGACACCGTAATTACGGCCGCGCCATCGGGCCGCGTCTCCGATTTCACATCAACACCGAAAAAGCGCAGCATCCGTTCGGTATGGTCACGCGTGGGCTTTGGCTCGATAATTGTTGTCTCGCCCTGGGCACGCAACGCCGCCAAGATAACAGCGGATTTTACCTGCGCTGACGCAACAGGCAATTCGTAATGAATGGAGCGCAGCGATGATGATCCACCAATTTTCAACGGCAAACGATCTCCCGACGTGGCTTCAAACTGCGCCCCCATGCGCGACAATGGCAAAATCACCCGGCCCATCGGGCGGCGCGTCAATGATGCATCACCTGTTAACGTCGCATTGACAGGATAACCCGCGATCATCCCCATCAACAACCGCGTCGATGTGCCGCTGTTGCCAAGGTCGATCAACCCACGTGGTTGGCGCAAGGGATGTTTGCCAATGCCGTCAACCCGCCAGACGCCGCCCGGCTTTTCCGGCGGCTTCACGATCACGCCCATGGAAATCATGGCCCGTGCCGTACGCAGCACATCCTCCCCTTCCAAAAGGCCGGTAATCACGGTTTCACCCGCCGCAATGCCCGACAGCATAATCGCCCGGTGCGAGACAGATTTGTCCCCCGGCACGCGTGCCTGCCCCTTCAACATATCGACAGCATGTGAAACCAATGTGTTCATGCGCTAGAGTCTAGACAAACCGGGTGGATACGGGAAGGGGGCAAAGGCCTGTTTTTTCCTTAAATTCCAAAACCCTTGTTTTTATCCGGCCCCTTTGGCGCTGGAACAGGCGGCATATCCTGCGGGCGCTTTTCACGAAACAAGCGGAGCATATCCCGGTCATCCAACCGCGTGGCAAGCTCCATCACCGTTTCGCCGCGCGGCGGCACAGGCACGTTGATCTGCGCGCCATGATCCAGCAAGAGCGCCGCCATTTTTATGCCTGCCGCTGCAGGGCGGGGGCTGTTGTGCCTGATCGTAAAGGCCGTTGCCAAAACGGAAACGCCAAAATCGTTTTTGGCATTCGCATCTGCGCCCGCTTCCAACAAACGCGCTGCGGCTTCTACATGCAGCTTTCCCGCTGCAGCCTGCAAGGGCGTAAGACCCATACCATCCCGCGTATCAACGGGCAAATGCGTCAAAAAGAGATCAATCATATCCGCGCGATTTTCCCACGCCGCGACATGCAGCGGCCCACTGTTATTCGGCCCATGCCCAGCCCGCAACAAATTGGGGGCATCCGTAATCATGGCGTTCACGTCATCAACACTGCGCACGCGGATGGCGGCAAAAAAACGGTCTGCCTCTTGTCCAAAATTAAAAGCATCGGCGGCGGGCATAGATGAATCCTTTGCTGGCTGTTTCGGAAGAAACATAGCCCGATTCCCGTTTTATGTCCATGCGCACAGTAAAAAACCGGGCCATTGCCCGGTTTTCCTGTTTTTTAAGAAGACAGCCGGTATCAGGGCTGCACCATCCACGTCATCATCATCATCGCGGCAGCGTCGGTTCTGGAACAGGCAACCGCTTCATAAGGGTCGGACTGCCCATCAACAGCCGCGCGAATATTATAGCTCTCATTCGGGCCAATAATCTGTCCAAACGTGGATTCTTTGCACGCCTCTGGCACCCAGTCCATTTTGTCAACAGACACTTTTAAACCTATCAGCTGGCCGGGTGTATCCACAACATAAGTTCTTTCCGAACCCGTTGCCAGCGCGATAATACCCGTATCGTCAGCCAGCTTGTCTTTGCCGCCTGCTATCGACTTTGCAATCAGGCCCGCAGCATGGTCTGCCGCATTGCCTTTTTTCACTTGGTTCTCTGTATGAAAGGCAAGAAAGAAAATACCCGCCAAAGTACAGGCTGCCGCACTTCCGGTTTTCAAGATTTCCGCCCTGTTCCTGACAACAGCATCCATGAACTGATAAACCAACGGCTTTTGAGGTGCTTTCTTCCTAAGGCTTGCGCCCTTCTTTTTCACGGCCTGCATAAAAATTCTCCCTGATTCACAAATGATTTTAAACTGGGTCAAGGGTACACGATACAAGGCAATATGTCAAATAAAAATATTATAAGGGATTGTTTTATATATAAAAACTATATGGACTATATATCAAAAGCATTCGGCCTGTCATGTGTGCCGGGCTTGAAATCTTTCATCACATCAGGGCGCTTTTCACGGAAGATTTCCAGCACTTCGCCATCGTCAAGCCTGTCAGCAAACTGGATCACGGTTTCACCGCGCGGCGTGGCCGGGGTGTCAATACTTGCCCCTTTATCCAGTAAATACGCGACAGCGGGCGCGCCCGGCATCCCTGAGCGCACACCATTGCTACGGAGCACCAAGGCTGCGGCAATAACGGACATGCCAAATTTATTTTTCGCGTTAATGTCAGCACCACGTTCAACCAGCTGCATGGCTGTTGGCGCCTGGTCTTTGGTGACAGCCGTCATCAGCGGCGTCCTGCCCTTGGAATCCCGCGTGTCCACATGCATGTGCTTTAAAAGCAGATCCACAAGCGCCACATGCCCTCCCTCTGCGGCAAGGTGCAAGGGGCCGGTTTTAGCCTGCTCATCTTCAGCCTCTAACAGCGCAGGCGTTCTTGCAATGGCAGCTTCAACCTCTGCAACATTACCATCGCGGATGGCGTTAAAAAAACTGTCTCTGGTTTCGTTGTTAAAAGCATCAGATGTGGACATGTTTCTCCCTCTCGCGATACCGCTATTTCTTACTTCCAACCATTGTAAAGGATAATGTGTATTATGTCAATTTTATGCGCCGTATCAGGCTTTTTCCGGGCCTTCCGCGACTTTACCCTCCACCACTTTCAACCCCGTTTTTTTCACCAGCTCGCGGTTATGCGCGATGGCAAATTCACGGAACTTATCGGCGGGGATAGGCTTGGTGTATTTAAAGCCCTGCACCTCATCACAGCCTTCGCGTTTGAGGAAGTCTTCATGGTCCTGCGTTTCCACGCCCTCGGCGATAACTTTTAGACCCAGCGAGTGGCCCAGGTTGATGATGGTGCGGGTAATCATGGAATCATCATTGTTCACCAGCGCGTTCTTGATAAATGACTGGTCAATTTTAATCCTGTCAATCGGAAAACGGCGCAGGTATGACAATGACGAATACCCCGTGCCAAAATCATCCACCGCAATTTCGACACCCAGCGCGTGCATTTCGTTCAAAAGGTTGATCGCCACCTGCGTGTTTTCCATGAATACGCTTTCCGTGATTTCAATTTCCAGCCACTTGGGGTCCAGCTCCGTATCCTTTAATGACTGCGCTAAAAGCCCCACGATATCGGCGCGGTGAAACTGGACGCCGGAAATATTGACAGCGACACGAAACGGCGGAATACCTTCTTTTTGCCAGGCCTTGTTCGCTTCGCAAGCCGTGCGCAAAACCCATTCGCCCAGCGGAACAATCAGGCCGGACTGCTCGGCCACAGGAATAAATTCTGCGGGCGAAACGAATGATCCGCCCTCGCGGCTGTTATCGGGGCGCCACCAGCGCAACAATGCCTCTGCACCAATCAACGCGCCTGTCTTCAAATCAAACTGCGGATGATAGAACAGCTGCAACTGGTCCTCGTCCAGCGCGGTCCTGAGATCACGCAGCAATTGGAAGCGCTGCTGGACGGCACGGTCGAAATCCTGCGAATAATAACGCACCGTATCACGACCTTCTTCCTTGGCGCGGTTCAGGGCGATATCTGCGCTTTTCAAGACCTGCCGCGCTTCCGTACCATCTTCAGGGCAATGCGCCACGCCAATGGACACGCGCACCTGAAAACGTTCTTGCACAATGCTGACAGGTTCAGACATCGCCGTAAAAATATGCTCCACGATTGTTGAACTATCGGGGTCATCCGGCTTCAGCGTCATCATAATAATAAACTCGTCCGCGCTGGCGCGGGCAATCAACGCATCTTCCGGCAGGGCCTTGACCAGACGCTTGCCGATCGCCTCCAAAAGCTTATCGCCAATCTCGTGGCCCATCGTATCGTTAATGTCTTTGAAGTGATCGATATCAACCGACATGATCGCAAGCCTTCTATCCTCGGTCATCACGCGGGTGCGCACCTGTTCTTCCAGCTTCTCGATAAAATAGGTGCGGTTCGGCAGGCCTGTCAGCGTATCGTAATAGGCAAGGCGGTGGATTTTATCCTCGGCCTGTGATCTGAGGCGCTTTAGGTTATTCGCGTTCTGGCGGATCAGGTCATTGGCGATACGCACGGCAACGCCGATCTCGTCGCGGTTTTCATGCTTGAGTCGTTGCAGGTCTGGCTTTTCGGGATTGAGCGAGGCGTTCAAAAGGTTTTGGCGTAGCACCATGATCGGCTCCAAAAGCCACTGGCCCATCGCCAACATCAAAACGCTGGTCACAAAGCCCGACATCAACAGCAATATCACGATATTCTGGTGCACATATTTCAATACGGCAGGCCGCACATCTGACGAATCCATGCGCATGACAATATGATAGGGGCGGCCCAGATCCCCCGGCGCAAAAATAACCTCGTAAGACCGGCCATCAACGCTGCGATACGTTGTTTCGTCCTGCGTGGGGCCGCGCGCCGCCAAAGTGGGCGGCAGGCCGTAAACCTGAATGACATTATAATCAAGGCTGTATACGGTCATGCCCTCAATCAAGGTATGCGCAAGAAGCTTGTCGGCATTATTCTTAAGCAGGGGCGATACAAGCTGTTCCCGCGTGTCCGACAACGATGGCACCAGCGCGGCGCGGGCCGTCTCATGCAGACTGCGCAAAAGATCGCGCTCCACGTTTTGAATCGTAAACACCAGAACGCTGATTTGCACCAGCATGATTGTGATAAAGACCGTTAGCGTAATGCGCCAGCTAATCCGGCTCTTCCAGATTTGCACGTTCGAACCGCGCATGTGATAGAAAAATTGGCCGAATGACGGATTCACAAAACCACCAGCCGCCGATTTCTCCGGCGGCAACCCTTCCTGCGCATTATCCTGCGCGTCTTGTCCGTTTTCTGTACCGTTCAAAACAAAACCCCCGGCCTTTCCTTAAAAAAGGCCTTTGACGAACCTATTAAAAGTTTAGCCGTTTTGATTTAAGAAATGGTGTAAATGCTCATAGAATGCGCAAAGCTTTTATATCAAATACAGGGCAAAAGCGATTTTTGTACAAATGTTTGATATTCAATGATTTTATGCCTACTGCACTGCCGTCACGCGCAGCCTGTTGTCTTGCCCCGCACCCGTATACCCTTCTTTTTCTTGACACATTCTGTAAAATAACACAGGTTGGCCCACCGGCGATTCGACAATTTCATCATCCCACATCACCGTCCGCCCATGCACAATCGTACCCATCGGCCAGCCTGTCACCCGCATGCCGTCAAAGGGGGTCCAGCCACATTTGCTTTTAATCCATTTATCCGTGATGGTGCGTTCCGCCTTTAAATCGACAATCGTGAAATCCGCATCATAGCCTTTGGCTAGCCGTCCTTTGTTGACGATCCCGAAAATACGCTGCGGCCCATGGCAGACAAGATCAACAAAACGCTGCAAAGACAAACGCCCTTCATGCACATGATTCAACATCACAGGAACCAGTGTCTGCACACCCGGCATCCCTGAAGGCGACTGCGGATAGTTTTTTGCTTTTTCATCCAGCGTATGCGGCGCATGGTCTGATCCGATCACATCCACAACGCCATCAGCAACAGCCCGCCACAAGGCCTCCTGGTGATCCTGCGTGCGCACAGGCGGGTTCATTTGTGCACGTGACCCCATACGCGCATAGCAATCAGGCGCATGCAACGTAAGATGCTGGGGCGTCACCTCCATTGTCGCAATATCCTTATTGGCAGCCAGTATTTCGGCTTCTTCCGCTGTCGTCACATGCAAAACATGTATAGGCCGCCCAGCTTTACGGGCCAGTGCCAGCACGCGTTTTGTGGCCCTGATCGCACTTTCCGCATCGCGCCAGTGCGGGTGATCTTTCACATCCGCGCCCTTTTCAGCAATATATTTACGCTCTGTCAATCGCGCCTCATCCTCGGCATGAATAGCAACACGGCAACGGCCTGATTGCAAAATCGAGAAAATTACGTCATCTTCCGATGCCAGCAACGATCCTGTAGAAGACCCCATAAAGACTTTAACGCCACAAACGCCGGCCAAGTTCTCAAGCGCGGCCAATGCCGCCGCATTCTCTGCCGCGCCACCCATGTAAAATGCGTAATTGCAAAACGCGCGACCCTTTGCGCGGTCCATTTTGTCCTGCATGGTGTCCGCCGTAATCGTTAGCGGGTTCGTATTGGGCATTTCAAATATGGTGGTCACGCCGCCTGCAACAGCAGACAACGTGCCGGTGGCCAAATCTTCTTTATGTTCGTTCCCCGGCTCGCGAAAATGGACCTGACTATCGATGACACCGGGCAGAATATGCAGGCCCTTGCAATCTATCGTTTCCGCCCCCGAAAGGCCGGAGCCAAATGCCGCGATTTTACCGTTTTTGACAGCAACATCCGTCTCCACAACGCCTGCAGGCGTCACGGCGGACCCGTTTTTCAGCACCAGATCATAAGTTTCCATGGAGAAGCCCTCCGCTCTTGTCATTCCGCTGCCGCCTTTATACACTAGGCCCAAAGGAATACCATGGATTTTCTAAACAACATGACAGCCCAGAATGCCCCGCCGATTGAAGAAGCGGAGGTCAAGCTTGACCTGATGGGCATGGAAAAAGAAGACGCACTGGCAAAGCTGGACCATACCGTCAAATATTGCAAAAAAACATCTACGCAAACGCTGTATGTTTATTTTGACCCTGCAAGACCCGGCGCAGGCGAAACGCTGTTCCAGCCCGTTGCACGGTATTTCAAGTTTGAGAAATACAACGGCCACATCCTATCGGCGCAACCGGTCATGACGGAAAAATCGGGCGGACTTTACATCACGTTCAAGCTATGACAATGCATATCTACAACACCCTAACCCGGCAAAAAGAAGCCTTTACGCCGATTGACGCAAAAAACATCCGCATCTATGCCTGCGGGCCGACGGTCTATAACTTTGCCCATATCGGCAATGCCCGCCCCGCTGTGATCTTTGCGCTGTTGGCGGACCTGTTAAAATATATCTATGGCACGCGTCACGTCACCTATGTCCGCAACATTACCGACATCGATGACAAAATCATCAACGCCGCCAAAGAAACAGGCGCGGAAATATCGGAGATCACCGAAAAATACACCCGTATCTACCAAGAAGACATGGGCGCCCTTGGCGCATCCGCGCCCGATCAGCAGCCCAAAGCCACTGACCACATCACGCACATGCTGCTGATGATCGAAAAGCTTTTGAACCGCGACCACGCCTATGTCGCCGAAGGGCACGTGCTGTTCAACGTGCCTTCCTACAAAAACTACGGCGCATTATCCGGCCAGAGCCGCGATGATATGATTGCAGGCGCACGCGTCGAGGTCGCACCATACAAAAAAGACCCCGCCGATTTTGTGCTGTGGAAGCCATCCTCCGACGACCAGCCGGGGTGGGATAGCCCCTGGGGGCGCGGACGGCCCGGATGGCACCTGGAATGCTCGGCCATGAATGCCGCCATTTTTGGCGAAACTTTTGACATTCACGCGGGCGGAACAGACCTGATCTTTCCCCACCATGAAAATGAAATTGCGCAAAGCACCTGTGCGCATGACGGGAAACTCTACGCCAAATACTGGATGCACAACGGGCATTTGATGGTCGATGGCAAAAAAATGTCAAAATCCCTTGGCAATTTTCTTTTGGTGCATGACCTTTTAAAAGATCATCCGCCTGAAGTATTGCGCTATGTGCTTTTATCCGCGCATTACCGCCAGCCGTTTGATTTTACGCAGGACGCTATCCAGCAAGCCAAAAACACGCTGGACCGTTATTACAACATCCTGAACGATGCGGCAGACGTGGACACAATCGATACAGACCCGCCAGCTGCCGTACTGAACGCGCTCAAAGACGACCTGAACACGCCCGAAGCCTTTGCCGCACTGAGCCAAGCGGCGAAACGCCTTGCATCCGCAAGCGCCAGTGACAAGGAACAGGCCAAGGGCGAAATGCTGGCAGCAGGAAAATTGCTAGGCCTCCTACAACAAAGCCCGGCCGCATGGTTGCAAAGCGGCACAGAGCAAAGTGACGTCGCGGCGATTGAAAAACTTGTGGCAGAGATGAAAACCGCCCGCGCCAATAAAGATTACGCGGCATCTGATGCCATTCGCGATAAACTCAGCAATACGTATGATGTCACCGTATCGATCAAGCCAGACGGCATTTCATGGAGAAAAAACGCATGACCACACCGCACCCCGAAATTATTCTGGTCCCCAAAGACAAACATCAAATCGCCTGCAACGGTGGAAACGGCGCGCTGGGCCATCCAAAAGTCTTCTACACTTTTGACGGGCAGGACGACGTCACCTGCAACTACTGTGATCGCCTATTCACCAAAAACCCGCAGGATGGCGCAAAAGCCTATGGTTCTTGACCGCGATATCATCAGCCTTTACACCGACGAGATGATTGCGCTCTCTGAAGAAACACGTGCACCCAAACGCCTTGAAAACCCCGATGCCACGGCCAGCGCCGTCAGCCCCATTTGCGGCAGCACCGTCACGCTGGACATGACATTCGATGGCGATAAAATTTCCGCTATTGGTTATGACGTGGAATCCTGCGCCCTTGGCCGCGCCGTAATGGCAATCCTTTTAAAAACCGCGCCCGGTAAAACCGCAAAAGACATCACCGCGGCCGGAAAAGCGCTGGAAGACCTTTTGGAAGGCCGTACGGAAAACATTGCACTGACAGGCTGGGAGAAATTACAGATCATGGCCCCTGTCCGCGATTACCCGGCGCGGCACAATGCGGTTTTACTGCCCTTTGCAACAGCAGAAAAACTTTTCAGGAATAAAAGCTAAAGCACCCTACACTTAAGTGCATTCATTCAAAGCCTGTGTCCCCGCTTCAGGCGCATGATTTTTCTTTTTTTCGCTGTGCCTTTTTCGGCGGCGTCACGGAAAACAGCGCTGCGGCGCTTGATATCCTCTTTCTTAAGCATATCAAGAATAACAGGGTCATTCGTCATGCGCTGCAAAGGCGTGCGATCCCTGTCTTCCGCATAAATATCCGCCCCCGCGTTCAGCAGCAGACGCACGGTGTCCCTGCCCCCCCACCCTACAGCCCACATCAGGGGTGTGGACTGGTCAAAATCGCGCGCGTCAATTGTAGCGCCTGCCTCCAAAAGATAGCGTACCATATCCGTATGCCCCGCATGCGCGGCAGTGATCAACGGTGTGCGGTTATTAAAGGAACGATGGTCAACATCCATACCGCTGGCGATGAGCGCTTTGACAACCGTTAGAAAACCACGGTGCACGGCGTGCGGCATGGGATCAAAACGCCAGTTTCCATCCAGCGGGACCACCCCTTCCTCTATAAGCTGTACGCAATACGCCTGATCGCAGGTTAAGCTCTGTAATTCCTTCAGCAACCGCCAGTCACGGTCCCCTTCATTGTATCGGTCAAAATAGGGCAAAAGATTCTGCCTCCTGCAAGCTTTGCGCCCGCACAATAGCCCCCCTGACCCGCCCTGTCAATTCATATGTAAATATATATTATTCATATTTGCCGCAAACCTTTCAAAATGTTGACATAAACGATGCAGGGATATAGATATTTCCCTTCTTCGGGCGCATGATACAAGCGTCATCATATCAACAGGAACCGGAGCCTGATTTCATGTCTGCCACATCTTCATCCGTCGTGCCCATGCCCGCCAGCGGCAATGCCGAAGAGACCGCCCGCCGCAACCTTGCAATAGCGCGCAACGTTCTTGAAACAGAAGCCGAAGCCTTGAAAGCATTGGCCGCATTTCTAAGCGATAGTTTTAACGACGCCATCGACGCCATCGAAAAAGCAACAGGCCGCATCATCATTACCGGCATGGGGAAATCCGGGCATGTCGCGCGCAAGATCGCGGCGACCATGGCATCAACCGGCACGCCTGCTTTCTTTGTGCATCCTGCCGAAGCCTCGCACGGTGATATGGGGATGATTACAAAAAGCGATGTCGTCATCGCCCTATCCAATTCCGGTGAGTCAAAAGAACTGGGTGACCTTATTTCCTATGCCCGCCGCTTTGCGATCCCGTTAATCGGCATTACCAGCCGCCCATTATCAACACTGGCCGAAAAATCAGACATCGCCTTGCTGCTGCCGCCGTGCGAGGAAGCCTGCCCCAACGGCCTTGCGCCCACAACATCCACAACGCTGACGATGGCACTGGGCGACGCGCTGGCAATCACGCTGCTGGAAAGAAAGGGCTTTACCGCAAAAGACTTTAAAACATTCCACCCCGGCGGCAAGCTGGGCCAGCAATTGATGCGCGTTGCCGAAATCATGCACAAGGGCGATGCCCTGCCCGTCGTCACGCCGACAACGCCCGTATCTGATGCCGTTGCCGTGATGAGCGCCAAGGGCTTTGGCTGCGTTGCCATTACAGATGAAAACGGCACATTGCTGGGGATTGTCACCGATGGTGACATCCGCCGCCACCTGGCCCCCGACCTGTTGCAAAAAAAAGCGGCGGACGTCATGACCAAAAACCCCATTGCCGTCACACCTGCAACGCTGGTGGCCGAAGCCATGGGTCAAATGAACAACGTGCGCGGCGCATCGCGCCAGATCACGGCCCTGCCCGTTGCCAGCGATACCGGTAAGCTGGAGGGGCTTTTGCACATTCACGACTGCCTGAAAGCCGGTTTCGCGTAAAGACATGGCGCGCTGGGCTCCCGACACCGCAACACAGCAACGCCGCGCCAGAGTGGGCGCGGGATATTCGCGTTTTGTGAAGGCTGCAAAATTCTTGCTGCCCGTACTGGCGCTGGTGCTGGTCGGTATCGTCATTGCCCGCCTGTCGGAAAGCCCGTTGCCGCCGCCCGACGTCGCCCAAAAAACCGAAGATAAAACCGCGCCGGGGCAAATCGAGCTGGTCAGTGCGCAATATGAAGGCGTTGATGACCAAGGCCGCCCCTATACGCTGATTGCCGACAAAGCCGCCCGCGACAACAACGCGCCTGACAGCGTCCTGCTCGATAGCGTCAAGGCAGATATTACAATGGAGGACGGCACGTGGATTGCCGTCCTTGCCAAACAGGGCGTCTATGAAACGCGCAAGGCACAGCTTTCCCTTTCCGGTGATGTCTCTGTCTATCATGATGACGGGTATGAAATGCACGCCAAAACGCTTGATATCGACATGAAAGCCCGCCATGCCATCACAAAAGAAGCCGTCCGCGCCCAAGGCCCTGTCGGTGAGATTAATGCCGCCGATATGGAGGTTAAGGACGCAGGTGCGCGCATTGTTTTTTCCGGCCCCGCCACCATAAAATTCTTTAACATGGGGGGGCGTAGCGGATGAGATACGCGCCCCCTTTTATCGCAGCATTACTGACCGCCATGCCCGCACTGGCTTCCCCCCTTGAAATTTCCGCAGCGGGCGGGCTGGAATGGAACCGCACAAACAAAACCTATACCGCCACAAAAGACGTGATCGCAACGCGTGACACGGCACGCGTCACCTGCGATACCTTAACCGCGCATTATACGGGCGAGAACAATGCATCCGACATCACGAAACTGGTAGCTAAGGGGCGCGTTGTTTTATCCTCCCCCCCTTATAAAGCCTATGGCGACAAAGCTATTTATACGGTCGCAACGGGCGATGCTGTCTTAACCGGCAAAAACCTGCGCATCGCCGCCAATGCAGAGCACCTGACCGCACGCGATAAAATTATATACAACGCGCAAAACGCGACCATGACAGCCATCGGCAATGCAACAGCCCATAAAGATGGCCGCACGCTGACGTCTGAATCCTTAACGGCATGGTTTGAAAAGGGCGCCAATAACAAAATGACGACCAAAAAAGTCACAACCAGCGGCCCCGTCACTATCACAACGGAAAACGAAGTTATCACCGGCGATAGCGGGTTTTACGACGTGGCCACGCAAACCGCAACATTAACGGGCAATGTCCGCATCACCCAAGGTGAAAGCTTTTTAGAAGGCACCCGCGCCACAGTTGACATGAAGACCGGAATTAGCCGATTATCAGCCCAAGACAGCACCGCCACCGATGGCCGGGTCAAGGGCGTATTCTATCCAAAGAAGAAGCAATAAAAGAATGTCTGATCCCACACTCCCCAAGAAAGAACCAAAGCTCGTCCCGCCCTCTGCGGGGTTGTCGGTCGAACACCTGATGAAGCGCTATAAGCGCCGCCCTGTCTTGCGCGATGTCTCGTTGAACGTTAAGCGCGGCGAGGCCGTGGGGTTACTCGGCCCGAACGGCGCGGGGAAGACGACATGCTTTTATATTGTCACGGGGTTGATCGATGCCGATTCCGGCACGATCAAGCTGGATGGCAAAGACATTACCCGCCTGCCCATGTACCGCCGCGCACGCATGGGGATTGGTTATTTGCCGCAGGAATCATCCATCTTTCGCGGCATGAGCGTCGAAGACAACATCCGCTCTGTCCTTGAAGTGGTAGAGGATGACCCGCACCGCCGCGAACATATGCTGGAAGAATTGCTGGCCGAATTTTCAATCACGCACCTGCGCTTTACGCCCGCCATCGCCCTGTCCGGCGGGGAGCGGCGGCGCTGCGAGATTGCCCGCGCCCTTGCAACGCACCCGCAGTTTGTTTTGCTGGACGAACCATTGGCAGGCATTGACCCCATTGCGGTTGCCGATATCCGCGATCTGGTCAAACACCTAAAAGACAGGAACATCGGCGTTCTGATTACCGACCACAACGTGCGCGACACGCTGGATATTGTTGACCGCGCCTATATCCTCCACGGCGGACAGGTGCTGATGGATGGAAAACCCGAAGATATTGTCAACCACAAGGATGTCAGACGTGTATACCTGGGAGAAAAATTCAGCCTTTAACGGCGGCGGCCTTGCCTGTTCAACGGAACGGCCCGAAAAACGTATCCTTCATGTTGCGGAACATGCGGGAGAAGAAACCTTCCTTGATGTTATCGACAAAAAGACGCATGGCCGTCACGGCGCGGGGCGTACCATAGAAATTAAAGGTGCCCCGAAAGGGGCTTGACCCCAAAGAAATATCACAGCCCAAATGGCCGTCATATCGCGGCGCGGTCAGCGCACATTTCACCGCAGCGACAGCGCAGAAAAATAGGCTTAACTCCTCGCAAATGGTGCACCGGGTAACACGCCGGGGCGACGGCGGATTTTACGGGGGCGCGATGTGCCTTTTTCGGCAGCTTCAGCAAACACCTTTCTGGTATACCGTACAGAAATATCATGCGCGAGCGTGTGATGTCCCTCCATCGCAGCATAATCTGCAGCCGTGTGGCCATTCTTATCTTTCAGGGTTGCCGTGGCCCCCTTATCAATCAAAAGCGCCACAACAGCTTCACGGCGGCAGCCTGCAGCGCGCATCAGCGCTGTCTCACCCCTCTTATCGCTTTGCATATTTATATCCGCGCCATGCTCAATCAAAAGAAGGGCCGTATCGGTACGACCGAAATATGCCGCATAAGACAACGCTGCACTATCGTATCCATTTTTCCTGTCTACATCGGCACCGTGATCGAGAAGGGATTGAACAATATCCGTAAATCCATACTGTGCCGCAAAAATCAGTGGTGTCCAGTTTCGTTCTTCATAGTGCCCGTTCACCTCCGCGCCCTGACGGATCAGATCAAGACATAAAGCTTGATCACACTCTTCCCCAAGAGCTTCTTTACGCAGTTCATTAAACAAGCGCCTGCCTTTTTCTTGTGCATCGGAAGCTTTGGGGGAAAAAGGCGTTTTCATGGTGTACCCCCCATACCGGAACCGGGCTTGCGACGCTGAATACACTGAAGACAGCCGGTTTCTCTTTCAGCCGCAAGGCGAACACCTGCCGGGGTGAAGTTCGTCGCAAATACTTTTGTCCGTTCCTGTTTCGCTTCCATATCCCCGCCCCTGAAAAAACACTACATAGGATTATACAACACACTTTTGTATTATGTCAAATTATGGAGAAAATATCCTTTAAAAATAGTGCGGTGCGTTAGTCCTCGCAAAACATCCTCTCCACGCCAAAATGCGTTATACTAAAAGGAGGGGGGAGTAAAAAAATGACCATCAAGCAACGGCTTGATATCCGCCAAGGCCAGAACCTGACCATGACGCCGCAATTGCAGCAGGCGATAAAACTGCTGCAAATGTCAAACCTTGAACTGGCAGAATTTGTGGAGGCGGAGCTTGAAAAAAATCCCCTTTTGGAACGCGATGACGGCACGGCATCTGCAGAGCCGCCTGCAGAAAAAAATGCGGATGCCGCGCCAGATGCTGCGCGCGCCGAAGACTTTGAGGACGTGAACGCCGGGCGCGAAGACCGCAGTCTGGATACCGATTTTGAAAACGTTTTTACCGGCACCAGCGCCGCCGACCAGCAAAACTATGACGCTTTTGCCACCAACAGCTTTGCGGATGTCGGCAAGGGCGGCAATGCCCGCTTTGACAATCCCGAATTCAGTTTTGAAAACACGATGGCGGAAGAAAAAACGCTGCGCGAACACCTGATGGCACAAATGCATCTGGAGTTCGATCCCGGCAAGGAACTGGCCATCGCCGTTTTATTCACCGAGCATCTTGACGCCTCTGGCTATTTCAGGGGCGACCTTGCCGCCATTGCCGAACGGCTCGGCTGCGAAAACGCGCTTTTGGACGATATTCTGGCCCGCGCACAAGAACTGGACCCCCCCGGTATTTTCGCGCGCGATCTTGCGGAATGCCTTGCACTGCAACTAAAGGAAAAAAACAGGCTGGACCCTGCCATGCAGGCGCTTTTGGATAACCTTGACCTGATTGCAGCACGCGACCTGAAAAAACTAAAAAACCTGTGCGGCGTCGATGACGATGATCTTGCAGAGATGCTGGATGAAATCAAATCCCTTGACCCCAAGCCCGCGCTGGCGTTTGAGCATTTTGTCGCGCAAACGGTTATCCCCGATGTCTTGATGCGCCCCCTGCCCAAATCAAAAGGCGGCGGCTGGGCGGTGGAGCTGAACAACGACACGCTGCCCCGCGTTCTGGTCAACCAGCGCTATACGGCAGAGATTGGCCAAAGCGCGAAAACAAAAAAAGACAAGGAATACTTAAGCGAACAATTAAGCACCGCCAATTGGCTTATCAAGGCCATGGACCAACGCGCCCATACCATTTTGAGAACCGCGAGCGAGATCATCTTGAAACAAGAAGCATTTTTTAATTATGGCGTCGAATACCTAAAACCACTGGTTTTAAAGGACGTGGCGGACGCGATCGGCATGCATGAAAGTACAATTAGCCGCGTCACCACCAATAAATATATCGGCACGCCACGCGGCGTGTTTGAAATGAAATACTTTTTTTCCAGCGGCGTGTCTTCCGTCGACGGCGCGGCGTCTTATGCCGCTGAAGCCGTTAAATCCCGCATCCGCGCCCTCACCGACGCCGAAACCTCTGACGCTATTTTATCGGACGATGACATCGTCAAGCTTTTGAAAGAAGACGGCATCAGCGTCGCCCGCCGCACTGTTGCGAAATACCGGGAAGCCATGAAAATTCCATCCTCTGTGCAACGGCGGCGAGAGAAGAAAAGAACCTAGCTCTTTTTGCTTTTGCGCGTTTTCTTTGTAGCTGATTTCTTTGTCTTTGATGCAGAAGCCGATTTTTTGGGCCGCCCACTGCCTGATCCTGGATTGCGCGGCACATAACCGCTTTCCATCTCGACCTCTGTATCGGGAACGGCGTCTTCGATTTTTACATCGCGCAGGGCCGCTTCAACAATGCGGCGCGCCGCAGGCGACGCCCGGCGCATGGCTTCAGCATAGGCCTTCATAATCGCCGTAGCTTCATCAAGCGGGCTCCCCGCATCCGGCAACACCCAATTGCCCTTATAAGACGACGACGCCACGCCGGGAGCGCGTGATTTATGCGAATCCGTGTAAACCGGAATATCACCCAAAAGGTCTTCCAGCGAGCAACCCAGGTCTTTACAGATCACAATCGCTTCTTTGGTCGTCAGACGGCGCCCGCCCTGCTCGATCTTCCAGATCATTTGCTTGCAGGCATGTTTTTCGCCCGCCCGCTGCAATAGCTCTGCGATATACACCTGCGTCTTTTTGCGCTTCAGGCGCCAATACTTAAGATTGTTTGGAAACTTCATGCAGCCTATTTTTCCCATGTAGACGGAAAAATATAGATAATAAAAAGTTTACTATTTCCCAGTTTTGTAATATAAATATTTACCCTTACAAACTTGGGAAGCTCATGACTGACGAAGAAAACCTTTATTATAAAGCCTTATCTGCCATTCCGGACGCCCGGCTGCACATCGCAGAGGAGCTGAAAGCCATGGCGGATGGCGGAGCCGCTTACCCGGAATTTGCAGATGTATCCCCCTATGTGAAAAACATCTGGTGGGCGGCAGCGGAATTGCTGAAAAGGGACGACCAACAAACCAAAAGACATTAAATAATTGTTATAGTTAAGTATTCTATATTTGCAGCGCACAGGCTTTCATGCGTATAATCCCCTTAAAGCATGACTTAACGGCTTTGAAAGGCTTTTGCGATATCATAGAAAATGGCTTCTTGTCAGAGGCCGCTTTCACAAGGCAAGCAACGGTATAGAAGGATTTTCCCATGCAATTGACGGTCAAAGGCAAACATCTGGATGTCGGCGATTCCCTGCGCGAACATGTACGCGCGCATTTGGTATCCACAACTGAAAAATACTTCCAAAACCCCTTGGAGGCGACGGTTGTTTTCACCAAGGAAAAAAACAGCCTTTACCGCGCCGATATCTCTGTCCATGTCGGCGGCGGCATTCTTTTGCAAGCGCATCACGCAGCAGATGATCCCTACCCCGCTTTTGACGTGGCGGCAGGGCGCGTTGCCAAGCGCCTGTCACGCTACAAGGATAAATTGCGCGACCATCACAAGGAACCGCCGGAAGCCGTGAAGGTGCCCTATTACATGTTCCAGGGCGCAATTGAAAACGATAACGACGGTGGCCCCGAAGGTGGCACGGAGCCTGCTGTCATCGCCGAAATGGAAACCGCCATCCCAACACTGGCCGTAGCCGATGCCGTGATGCGGCTGGAACTGGGCGACCTGCCCGCGCTATTGTTCAAAAACCCTGCGAACGGGCAGTTCAACATGGTCTACCGCAGAAAAGACGGCAACATCGGCTGGGTTGATCCCGGCGGACAATCCGGCACATAAAAAAAGACACGTAAACCGATATGGTGACAGCCGACATCGTCCTGAGCCGCCTGCCCGCAGGCAGCAAAAAACAGGCATTCCACCAAATTGCCGATGCCGCCGCCGCGCTATGCGATGCAACGGCGGATAGCATTTTCGATGCGCTTTTAATGCGTGAACGCCTTGGCACAACCGGCATTGGCGGGGGCGTTGCTATCCCGCATATCCGGCTGGACGGCATTGATAAACTCTATGGCGTGATGGCGCAGCTGGAAGCCCCTGTCGATTTTGACGCGATTGACGGCCAACCTGTCGACATTATTTTTATGCTTGTCGCCCCTGCCGAAAGCAAAACAACGCAGCACTTAAAAGCACTGGCGCAAGTCTCGCGTTTTTTAAAAGACGCAGAAAACTGTAAAAATCTACGCAGCGCAGAATGCCGGGATTCATTAACGGAATTCCTGTTGCAAAAACTGGGGCAAAGCGCAGCGTAACAACGCTTTTCAAAAACACCCTTTCCGCCTATACTGTTCCCCGCACATAAACGCAAAGGGGATGCCATGAAAATCACGTTTGATACGAAATCTGCCAAGGCGGATGCACTGGTCGTTTTCGCCGCACAGGGCGGCACGCTTCTTAAAGAAGGCGTTGCGCTCGATAAAAAAGAAAAGGGCCTTATCAAACGCGCCATCAAGGCAGAAAAATTCAAGGGCGATGCCGGCACGTCTATCGTCGTGACGGGCGGCAATGCGCCCTATATCGTGGTACTGGGCCTTGGCAAGACAAAATCTGCGGATACGCTGGTTTTCGAAAAGCTCGGCGACACGCTTGCGCGGCTTTTGTGCGCCCGCAAGGCGACATCGGCAAACGTATTGTGCGAAGGGCTAGAGCTTCCCAAAACCTTGCCGCCGGAAAAGGCCGTGACAGCCATGGCGGAATTTGCGCTGCTGGCCGATTATCGTTTTGATAAATACAAAACAAAAGCCCCAAAAGACAAAAAACCCGCGCTCAAATCCATTTCTTTCTCGTTAAAGGCTGCGGCGCGTGCCAAAGAACTTTTTGCAGCGCGTGAAAAAGTTGCGGCAGGGGCGTTCTTGACGCGTGATCTTGTGACAGAAGTGCCCAACGTTCTCTACCCCGAAACTTTTGCATCCATCATCAAAAAGGAAATGAAGCCACTGGGCGTCACGGTGAAAGTTTTGACTGAAACTGACATGAAACTCCGTGCCATGGGCGCGCTCA
>JAPPOU010000135.1 GCA_028817795.1 Alphaproteobacteria bacterium | reverse complement strand
TTTAGCCTTTTTGCGGGGGGGTTCACAAGGTGTTGAGGGGGGGATATTAGATTTCATAATACCACAAAGGTCCGCGCCCATAAAATCCAAAATCACTTCAACAGAACAAAGCACAGTTCCCCGGACTTGTTCCGGGGAACGGAAATTTATGAGGCTGGACACCAATGCCCAGCAATCAGTCCCCAAACCTACGGGTAATCGCAATCGTCCGACGTGACGTTGATGAATGAACGCTCTCCCGCCGCCACCGTAAACCGGTATTCGCGGTTGCCCAGCACCATGGAATGCTGGATGGGCAGCAGCCCTTCTTTCAGTGTTTTCTTGCCGCCAATCTCGGTAAAAACGATATTCACGGGCTTGCCGGGGTCGTACCATGCTTCAGGGTTGCCATTACCGCCGACAGCAAACGCCCCCTCGCCCGTCACTGTAATTGCACCATTGGCGAAAGACACGGTGCCGTCCGGTCCGCTATACATTTCAGTCTTTACAACAAAACGCTTGCTTTTCGGCGGGGAGCAATTACGCGGCGGGCGGGCGGATTCAATAGCAAATGAAAGGCGTTCCGCCTTAATGCCGCTGTCCAACTGTTTTTTAACCATGTCGGTCAGCTTTTTAAACTCGCCCTGCGGCACTTCATCAAAATAACGGGTCTCCAACTGCTGGAAACGTACCTGCGTTGATTGCACTTCGGACTGCAGGCCCATGATGGTGTTTTCCAACTGCGTGCGGACTTTTTTCAAATCCATGGCCTGCTGCTTGTATGCAACCTCGCTGCTGCGCACGACTTCGCCGCCCCACCAATAGCAAATGCCACACAAAATCGCGACCATCACGCAGATGACCATCACCTTGCGGCGTTGTTCGTTCGCTCTCCTGCGATAGCTGCTGCCAAATCCGCCGCTGCGCATACCCATACCTTTTCCGTATTTTAAAAACCCGTTTTATTGCCGGACAGCATAGAAGCATCCCGCAGCCAAGGACAAGCCCCTTATGGCCCCTCTTCAGATTTCACTGTGATTTCAGGGGTTTGGAACTCACCAATATTCTTTAAACCGACCCGCAGCAGCACCAGCGTGCCACTTTCCCCCGATGCATCGCTAATCAGGTTACGCACCCCCTGTGCGGAAAAGGAAAAACACTCGTCAGCATAACTCAGCATCAACGATGCCCGCCGCAAGCCCGGCTCTGCACCAAAGTCCATCAAGGTGCCAGATGTCATGCTCCAGTTTTCAGTGAAGGCATAGGTGCCGCCAAGCTGCCATTGCTCTCGCGGCTCAATAAATCCTGTGCCTGCAATAGCGTCCAGATAAATAAAGCGCGTATCCAGTTTTAATTTGTCATCAATCTTGCCTTGGGCCTGCAGTTCATGGCGATGCGCGGCCAAAGTCTCGCTATCCAACTGGATGCGGTAATCCGCGCTGATCCAGTCCCCATTGCCAATGCCAAACTGCCCCACAAAGTCAGACGCATGGCGCTCAAGCCCTGAGCCTTGGGGGAATAAACCGTCATTGTCATTGAAACGATAGCTTTGCCCCACAAACGCACGCGCATAACGGCCATCATGCGCATAGTAGCCACCCTTCATGCCATAGCTGACGCGCACGCCGTCTTCATGACGGTCATATCCAGGGAAACGGTTGTTGGCAAAGAGATTGTTAGCGTCAATGCGGACATCGATACTGTCTTCATCAGGAAAATCGGCAGGGGTATTATTCACCCGTGTCGATGCGCCAATCCCCACCAAAGGCTCTGCCATCAGCTCTGCGCGTTCCAGCGGTTTTACCAAGGGATAGCTGGCCGTGACAGAGGCAAAGCCATGACCACGCGCAGACTCGGTATTCGTCCCACTGGCTGCCGCATTATTTTGCACAGCATATAAATCACCCGCCGCACCTGCCGCAGTCGTCGCCACAAGACCTGTCGGTGCGTGCACATCGCGCCGCTGCCATCCTATAGAACCGTTTGCCCGCTGTGTATCCTGCCCGGATGCCGGACGCTGCAAATGCGCCCCCATTACATCCAGCGACCACCGCCCCCCTAATAAAGACTGTGGCTCACCCAGCATATGATGTTCGGCGATGGGCAAAATATCGGGTTGCACCGGACGCACGCCCAAACGCACATCCTGCACGTTTTGCACGGAAATGCGGGAATAATCCCGGCCTGAAAAACGTTCTGCATAAATATCGTTGTGCAGGATGTTGCTGCGATCAATATCATAAAGGCGCAAGTACCCTTTGTCTGACGCCCTGTTCAAGTCAAAACCGGCACGCCATTTTTCGTTCAAATCAAACAACCCGTTGGCTGACAAATGCGCGCGCACGCGGTCATCTTCAATACGCCCGTCTTCCTCCACCCGGTCGGACTGGGCAAAACTGCCGTTGACTTCCAGCCGCCCGTTTTCAAAACGCTGGCGCCATTGGCCTTGCGTCAACACCCCTTTGCGTGTTGTGGGGCGGACGGACAACGTCGCATCCTTGTTTTTGGCGATATCAAAATAATACCCGCCCTCCGCAAAGGTGCCGATACTGTCAGACCAGCCAAAGCGCGGACGCAAAAAACCGCTGCGCCGCTTGACGGAAGGATCAGCATGGGAAAACACCGGCGACCATGCCAAAGGCACGCCAAAAACCTCCAGCCGTGCGTTTTTATATTCTATGTTCTTGTTTTTCTCATCATGCACAACCTTATCCGCCTTGAACTGCCAGATGGGGTTCGGGTTGGTTTCACACACATGGCAGGCCGTATAACTTGCCTCATGCATTTCCGTGCGCGTACCATCCGTGCGCCGCGCTTCCGCTGCCGTAAAACGCGAACCGTCAGCCAGGTGCGACAATAACCCTTGAATAAACCCGTCGCGCATATCCTTGGCCAATTCGACATATTCGGAGAAATAAACAGAGCCGTCTTCATCCAGCAATGAAACATTGCCAATCGCCTGCACCACGTCGGTATCAAGGTGGTACACCATCTTTTCCGCACGCAGGATTTTTGCACCCTGAATAAACTCCACATCCCCCAGCGCCGTTACCGTTTGCGCATCATCATCATGCAAAAGCCGCACGGCCTGAAAATGCACAGGCGCATCGCCAGCCCCCAAAGGCGCAGCAGCAATGGTCCCGTGCACACAGCACAGGGCGAGCAAAAACAGCCCAAAGGCCGCACTCTTTTGAAAACCAGACAACATTTGCGGGTGATTATCCTGTTAAATCAGGGGGATGTCAATACGCGCCCTCACGAAAGCCGGGTCAGGATTTTCTCTTCAAGACAAGAGAAGCAATCCGTGTAACCGCCAACCAAAAGACAACATATAAACCCGCAGGTACCCAGCCGAAAAGCAGGATAAAACCGATACTAGCACCATCGCCAATATCAACGCATCCCTTCCCCCCTGTAAATGAAAAATCAAGGCCGATAAATGGGGCATTCCTGATATCCCAAAACAAATGAACTGCCAGATTCATAGACAAATAGCAAAGCCCAATAGCGGCACAAATCATTGCAGCTTTCTGCACCCTGGAGGTCATACAGCCCAAGCAAACAACAAGCAAGGGGACGGTCAATATCCAGACCCACTTCCAGTAGTTGAAAGTACTATACCACGGACGGCTGCCCGATATGCACTCGCAACCACATCTATGGCCTTCGTATACAACGTCAGGAACGGCATAACGCGCTTCCTTCACGAGAGGAAGAAACTCAAAAACAGCCGCAGCAGCAAAAAGCAGGAGAACGGTAAGAAGACATGCCACTTTGGCAAAATTGTACCCTGTATTCATTGAGGCAATAAATCTCCGTACTCATCATCTGGAAACATGCTTGCGTTGCTGTCCTGTTTAATAATTGCCTCTATGTGTGTAGTCCATTCACCCGTTTGTCGTAGGGGATGCCAAATTCATCAACTGTTCCCGGCTTACTGTTATCCAGATCACCAGGATCAGTATACCTATCATAAAAAAACATAGATAACCTTTGCTGTGACAGTCAAAAACCCCGCTTTTGGGACAACATACACCGTTGCATTACCTTTCGTGGTGGCATTACCAAATGACCAGACAGCAGAACGAAAATCGTAAGATGATCCAAAACTCGATATAAATTTTCCATGACCTTTCCTTCGTGCTTCTGCCAGAATTTTTCTTTCTACTCTTTGGAAAACAGTCCCTCCACCCTTCTCACCTTGAATATGGCTTTCAGCGCAACTCACCACGTCCTTCAGATGTCCAATTTCAGATAGTGTAACAGGCTTCCCTTTGCCAAATCTATAATGAAAAGCGAGTCCAGTATTCCCCCATGAAGGCCATTCATCATGCGCTGCACTTGTTACCACCTGACTCTTCCTCTCCTCCAGCCTGTCCGGCACAGGCTCCGCCCAGCAACGGCAATTAAAATCCTCGCCCGGATGTCCCATCGATGGGCGGGTGTTCCATGCAAAAACTTTTCCGTTATTGGCGGCATGGCTGCCGCGCACCTTGCCGTCATCTTGCGTACGCCAGATGTAATGGGTTGTGATATGGCCGTCCTGCCCGCTTGCCGCGTGCGGGGGCGGGGTATGCGCGGTCTTGGCAAAAACACGTTCATATATCTCCCGCGCTCTTTCAAGATCGGCACAATCCTGATCGGTGAAATCACCGTGCGACAGTTTTTTCTCCAACCTGTCCAGCGTATCTTCCGCCCACGCCATGTTTTTGTAATCTCTGCCATAGCGCCGGTACATATCACGCCCGCGCAATATCGCCTGGTATTCCAGCCCCCTCATATCCATTGATGGTCGTGGCATCCGCTGCCTCCTTTTTTGATGCACAGGGATGGCGCGATATTCGTAATTATCTATAAATCAAGGCCCAACCTCATAAAATACCGTCACCCCCGCCTCCGCGCGGGGGTCTGGTGTGCGCATTCAGCGCACAATTTATAAACAGGCATGCCTTTCGGCATGCACCGGATGCCCGCGTAAAGCGGGCATGACAAAACTTCTTTATTCGAAAAGATTCAGGGCTTTATGCGTGTGGACCCTAAAAAATAAAAGCCCTCACCGCAAAAACGCCGGCACATCGTCACCGAAACCACCGTCGTTCAGCTCCTCTTCCTCAACGACTGGCGCAGACTTGCCGCTACGGCCTCCGCGCCCACGTTTCTTGCGGTCGCGCTTTTCATGGCGGTTGTGGTGGCGTTCATGCTGGCGGACTGAAGGGGCGGCAGCCTCATCGCTTGTTTCCGCCCCGCCATCCAGCAGTGGAATTTTCGTGCCCGTCAGTTTCTCGATATTCACGACCAGTTTATCATCATCGCCCGGCACTGCCATGGTAAAGGCGCGGCCTGTCGCGCCAGCCCGACCCGTGCGACCAATACGGTGCACGTAATCCTCGGCATTGAACGGCACATCCCAGTTAAACACATGCGACATGCCCTGTACATCAAGCCCGCGCGCAGCCACATCGCTGCACACCAGAATTTGTATTTCATCGGCCTTGAACTTTGTCAGCGCTGCCGTGCGTTCCGACTGGTCCATATCGCCATGCATGGGTGAACATTTAATGCGCTTTGATTTCATGAAACGGCAGACATCGTTAATGTCGCGCTTACGGTTGCAAAACACAAACGCGTTCTTTACATCTTCTTGCTGGTAAATCTGGTAAAATCTTTGCTGCTTTTGACGGCGATGGGGCACCTTCACCAAAAACTGCTCCACATTCTTCGATGTCGAGGACGGCGGCGAAACGGTGATTTGCTTGGGGTTGTTCAAAAACTTGTCCGCCAGTTTTTTAATCTCGTTCGGCATGGTCGCCGAAAAGAAGAGCGTCTGTCGCATGGGCGGCAAAATCGACACGATTTTTTCAAGATCGGGGATAAAGCCCATATCCATCATGCGGTCGGCTTCGTCGATCACCAGAATTTTAATATCGGCCAGCAAAATCTTGCCGCGCTCGAACAAATCCAGCAAGCGGCCCGGCGTTGCAATCAAAACATCCACGCCTTTATCCAATCTTGCAATCTGGTCATTCATCGACGTGCCGCCGACGATCAGCGCCATGCTGAGAGGATGGTACTTGCCGTACTTCTCAAAGTTCTCGGAAATCTGCGCCGCCAGTTCACGCGTGGGCGACAGGATGAGCGAGCGCGGCATCCGCGCCTTGGCACGGCCACCGGCCAGCGCATCAATCATGGGAATGGTAAAGGCACCTGTCTTCCCTGTCCCCGTCTGGGCAAGGCCCAAAACATCGCGGCACATTTGCACAGCGGGAATAGCGCCCGCTTGAATAGGGGTTGGTTCTTTATATCCGGCTTCATTCAGGGCTTTCAGCACACCTTCGCTGAGTCCCAGCTCTTTAAATTCCATAATTCATCTTTTCTGCATTTTTGCTGAATTCATTGCTCTTATGCCATTTTGGCGCTATTTTACAAGCATATTTTCACAATACTTGCACAGAAGGGGCGACCATGACCAAAAAGTCTGCCACCAAAAGAAAACACGCACCTGCCACCATCAGCAACCTGCCCGTGGCTATTGTATCAGAAGGACACGCCCGCAACCCCGGCACGCCGCTGAACCTTGAATGGCTGGATAGCGTGCAGGTGAACCTCAGCTCCCTTGAGCGCCGCACAGGCAGCTTAACAGGTCGCCGGAGCGTGAAAAAAGATTATCAGGCCGCATGGCTGTTAAAGGCCCTATCCTGCATCGACCTCACCACCCTATCGGGTGACGATACGCCGGGCCGGGTCAAAAGGCTCTGCGCCAAAGCCAAGCGCCCGGTGCGCGAGGATCTGGTTGAAGCGCTGGGCATACAGGATTTAAACCTGACTACAGGCGCCGTCTGCGTGTACCACGAAATGGTGCCGACAGCGGTAAAGGAGTTGGAGGGCACAAACATTCCTGTTGCAGCTGTCGCGGCGGGTTTCCCCCACGGTCTTTCCCCCCTGCCCCAACGGCTCGACGAAATCCGCGCATCGGTGGCAGAGGGCGCAACCGAAATTGATATCGTTATCACCCGCGCCCATGTGCTCACAGGCAACTGGAAAGCGCTGTATGATGAAGTCCGCGCCATGCGTGAGGCCTGCGGGGATGCGCATTTAAAATCCATTTTGGCAACGGGCGAGCTGGCCACCATGCGCAACGTTGCAAAAGCAAGTCTTGTTGCCATGATGGCGGGATCGGACTTTATTAAAACATCGACTGGCAAGGAAAGCGTAAACGCGAACCTGAACGTTTCCCTCGTCATGCTCCGCTGCATTCGTGATTACCTGGAAGAAACAGGATATCGCGTCGGCTATAAACCCGCAGGTGGCATTGGTACGGCCAAAGATGTGATAAGCTACCAGTTCCTTATGAAGGAAGAGCTGGGCAACGCATGGCTGCAACCCGATTTGTTCCGCGTGGGCGCATCGTCACTACTTGGCGATATTGAGCGGCAGTTGGAACACCATGTGACCGGAAGGTATTCGGCGAATAACAGGCATGCTGTGGGGTAAATTATAACACCCCGCACTTGTTGCGGAGTCCAGAAGGCCGGATGGCCGTCAGATATAAAAAGACGCGCTACCGCGCTTCTGGATGCCGGAACAAGTCCGGCAAGCTATATAGATAAAAAGGAGAACCCACATGACCCCCAACGTTGCAGAAATCTTCGACACCATGGACTACGGCCCCGCGCCGGAGAGTGATAAGACCGCGCAGGAGTGGCTGGAAAACCATGGCCGTCATATTGGCCATTTCATCAACGGCAAATGGGTAAAAGCCGCCAAGTCGAAAACGTTTGACACGACCAACCCCGCCAATGGCAAAAAACTCGCCAAAATAAACCAAGGGACCAAGGCCGATGTTGACGCCGCCGTCAAAGCCGCCAAAACCGCGCAGAAAAAATGGGCCGCGCTTGATGGTCATGAACGCGCAAAATACCTTTATGCCCTTGCCCGCCTGATCCAGAAAAACGGACGCATCCTGTCTGTCCTTGAAACGCTGGATAACGGCAAGCCCATTCGCGAAAGCCGCGATGGGGATATTCCCGCCGCCGCCCGCCATTTTTACCACCATGCAGGCTGGGCACAAATTCAGGATACCGAGTTCCCAGACTATGAACCCTATGGCGTTGTCGGCCAGATTATTCCGTGGAACTTCCCCTTCCTGATGCTGGCGTGGAAAATCGCGCCTGCGCTTGCAGCGGGCAACACCGTGGTTTTAAAACCCGCTGAATTTACACCACTCACCGCCGCATTCTTTGCCGAATTGTGCGTGGAAGCGGGCCTACCTGCCGGTGTTGTGAACATTGTGCAAGGCGATGGCAAAACAGGTGCGGAAATCACCAAGCACAAAGACATTTCAAAAATTGCCTTCACCGGCTCGACCGAAGTGGGCCGCATTATTCGCGAAGCCACCGCTGGCAGTGGCAAGGGCCTGACGCTGGAACTGGGCGGCAAATCTCCCGTTATCGTTTTCGAAAATGCCGATCTTGATGCCGCTGTCGAAGGATTGGTGGACGGCATCTGGTTTAACCAGGGGCAAGTCTGCTGCGCGGGCTCGCGCCTGTTGGTGCAGGAAGGCGTTGCCGATAAAATGGTACGCAAGCTCGCAAAACGCATGACAAACTTGCGCATCGGCGACCCTCTCGATAAAGCCATCGATATGGGCACCATGATTAATAAAGAGCACCTGAAAAAAGTCAGCACACTGGTACAAAAAGGCGTGAACGAAGGTGCACGCCTGATCCAGCCCGGCGCGGAAGATTGCCCCAAAGGCTGCCATTACCCACCTACAATGCTGACAGACGTGCACCCCGCGAACACCGTGGCGATCGAGGAAATTTTTGGCCCTGTTCTTTCCGTCATGACCTTCCGCACGCCGGAAGAAGCCGTGATGCTGGCGAACAACACGCGTTATGGCCTGGCCGCCAGTATCTGGAGCGAGAATATCAACCTTGCCCTCGACATTGCGCCGAAAATCAAGGCAGGCGTTGTCTGGATTAACTCTGCCAATATGTTCGATGCCGCCTGCGGCTTCGGCGGCTACCGCGAATCCGGCTTTGGCCGCGAAGGTGGGCGCGAGGGCATGTATGCCTACCTGAAACCCGCGCATCTGGCGGACCTGCCTGCCTATAAAGCCGAAAAATCAAAACTCTCCGCCGCGCGCCACGAAGCCGCGCCGGACGGAATTGGCGCGATTGACCGCACGGCAAAACTTTACATTGGCGGCAAACAGGCACGGCCCGATGGCAATTACAACCTTTCCATCCTTGATGCCAAAGGCAAGCTGGCTGGATCGGTGGGCGAAGGTAACCGGAAGGATATCCGCAACGCCGTCGAAGCCGCCCGCAAAGCCGAAGGCTGGGGCAAAGCCGCGCATCACCTCCGTGCGCAAATTTTGTATTACATCGCCGAAAACCTCTCGGCCCGCGCCGATGAGTTTAAAAAGCGCCTGCAATCCTTAACAGGCGCAACCCCGGCGGCAGCGCAAAAAGAAGTGGATGCGGCGGTCAAACGCCTCTTCACCTACGCCGCATGGGCTGATAAATACGATGGCGCGGTGCATACGCCCCCTGCCCGCCTTGTCGCGGCAGCCATGAAGGAACCCGTGGGCATTCTGGGCATCGTCTGCCCCGATGAAAACCCGCTGCTGTCTTTCGTATCGCTCTTTGCCCCCGCCATGGCCATGGGTAACCGCAGCATCATTATCCCCTCGGAAAAGTACCCGCTGATCGCAACGGATTTCTACCAGATCCTCGATACATCAGACGTTCCGGCAGGTGTTTTGAACATCGTCACGGGCATCCGCGCCGATCTGGTCAAAACCATTGCCGAGCATGATGATATTGACGCTGTATGGTATTTCGGTTCGGACGCGCTGGGCGGTACGCTCGAAAAACTTTCCATCGGCAACCTCAAGCGGACATGGACCAACAACGGCAAACAGCGCGACTGGCTGGATGCGGACAGCGCGGGCGAGGAATTCCTGCGCCACGCGGTTGAAGTCAAGAACGTGTGGATTCCGTACGGGGAGTAAACGAGCAATAATCGTGCTCCTGCACAGGCAGGAGCCCAGCAGCACGAAATGCAGTTTATAACGCTACGTCTGGGTCCCTGCCTACGCAGGGACACGGGGGAAGTACAGAGTTAATCTGGGATGACGATGTTTCTTGCCCCCCCTATTCGGAACAAATCTGCGGTCCTTTGGTCGGCTTCGGCGGCTCCGCAGGCGGCTTTCTGGTATACGGTATCACATCACGTAGCGCTATAGCTGTTTCCAAAGGTGTTTTGATATTCATGATATCAGGGTCTCTAACCATCACATCCAATAGCTCCGTGATCTCACGCTCGGAAAGCTTCAAAGTCTCACGTGCATATCCCCGAAAGGTGTAATCATCTTTTAAATTTCTTAACACGCCAAGAGAGTACATATCCATGTTATCGTCAGCGCATACCTTGCGGGAAAACTTGCGCCCAAACCGCAATGCCTGCACAAACGCCTCGCATTCCAGTATAGGGTCACGCATACTTTCATGGCTCATAAATATCGATCCGTAAACCGCCCCCTCCATATACACTCTAGCGAATATGGGCAAACTGGTATTGTAAAACGAATGATAACTGCGCGCTTCTGATATGGACCACATCCTGCGTTCTGCCCTCCTAAGATCCACGGCAGACAATAAAGAATGCGGCAGGCATTTTTTAGCATGTTCAGACAAAAACGTTTCCACATCTTTTGCGCAGGAAAATCTTAAATAGCCCGCCTTTTCACCAAATAAAGATGAGAGCGCTTGCCCATCCAAAACCACTTTTTCCGTGACCGGTTTGCATGGATGTATATAGACAACTTCAGCATCACCATTCACCGCATACCCATGCCGCGCCCCCTCACTTGCATAGTTTCCCGGCTGCTGCGAAATAACAGTGCGGCCCTTTTTTTCCATGCGGGCTTCGTATGCCGCCATCCGGCCCAGCATATCCTTGGTATCCACGGCAAAGTTCATGCCCTTTGAAATGCCTATACTATTCAATGGCTGGTTATCCCCATAGTGCAGCACGCCGACATCCCACTTATCGCTACCCACGCGAGATGTGGCATACATAAACTCTGCGGCGCACTGTCCGTTTTTATCCATGTACCCGTTCGAATAAACAACCTTGCAGCCTTCACTCACATCCGGCAGCGGTCGCGGGCGGGCGGCAAATTCCTGGCGCTGTTTGTCACTGGTAAACAGCCCTTTTAATTTCCCGGCCATCCCCGATTATCCTTTTGTACCTTAAGAGGTTTTTTCACCGTAGCAGCAGGCTGCAATATTTCTATCGCTGCGCGCGCAGGTGTTTTTATGTTGAGTATTGCCGGGTCTTTTATCATGACATCCAGCATCTCATTTGCCTGTTTTTCCGGCATATTCATATACGCAGTAACATAGTCTTTAATATCAGATTTCAAACGCTGCAAACGGCTGGCAACCGCCGTATCCACACCATCATCTGTCACCAGATTTTGGGCCATGGCATGTCCGCGTTTTAAAAAAGCGGCCAGCACTTCGCGGTCAACCAAGGGCTCCATTTTTTCTTTTCTGCATTTCGTGCACGTCTCTTCGCATCCGCGCTCATCCAAGTTCAGTTCATACAACTTACTATATTTAAAGCTATACTTCACAGATTCTATGTCGGACCCAATATAATGAAAGCCTCTTCTCTTTTGGGTAACGGTCTTTTCCACCCTTTCTTCCAGCCATGTCATCGCGTCAATAAAGGGGGCGTTCCATGAATCCGGCGCGGAAAACAGTTTTTGTATCTCGCCTGACGGGTTCGTGACCGACATATTGATAAAATTCTCAACATCCTGCGCCGTGGAAATTCTACTATTTGATGACGCCGAACCAAAACGCGCTGCCAGTTCTTTCGCATTCATCAAAACCGTGCCGACGACAGGTGCATCGCGATCCACAGCCCCAACCTCGTTATCAGCGGAAATACTGTAACCGTGCTGCAGGCCTTTCTCAACATAGTTACCAGCCTGACCTTTTATCCTCTCATGCCCTGCGGCATCCATTTTTCGTTCATATTCCTGCATCTTGAGCAGCGTACTCTCTATACCCAAACGGCCTACGGCTTCAAACTCTGTCGTATCGTTTTTTCGCACCGCATCCATGATATTCCATTCATCACCCTCGCCTGTATAAACGGCCAGACGATAGTTCCTCTCGCGCACGCCATCTTTATCCATGAATTCCGCCGTATACATCATGTCTTCGTCTTTATAGGCAGACGGAAAATCACGCGGCTTTTCCGCAAAGGCCTGACGCTTTTTATTACTTATAAAAAGACCTTTTAATTTTTTCATCATGGCATGATTCCCGTGTTTTCAGATTTCGTCACGAACAGGTTTTTTAAACGCTTCATCATTTGAACCCCCCTTACAGTTTCGGGGCAAATGGTTTTCGGTCTGTAACGCCAACAATATGTGGCCCCCAATGCCGGCTTTGCAGGGGAGTTTTTATATCAAGAACGCCTTGATCCCGCACCATAACCTCATCCAATTGCTTGACATCAACAGGAAACCCATCGATCCCGATGTTCACTGCAGCGTGGTGCATTTTCGACCGCGCATTTGAAATACGGAGCAGATTTTGGGGGTCGGCAATATCACTATCACCGTTCATTACTTCATTGTAAATACGGCTCCCGTCTTTTAATGCACTCACAAACTCTTCTATTCTCCACAAAGAAACCACATAATCCCATGCTGGCCCCTGCCGCCGTTCCTTAGAGACTTTGCCCAAGTTAATATAAGAATCTTCCGCGCAGTTTCTCAACGCCACATCCAGCTCTCGTGTTATTTGCGTTTTCTTGACAGCTTCATCACAATGCGCAAATAAAATCGCCTGAATATCTGCCGCACAGGAAACCTGCGGCTTGTTATCATCAGTCTGTTCGTGGAAAATCTCTGTCAGGTCATCTGTCTTGAGGAAGACGTTACCTGTAGGCGCATGATCCGGGTCAATCTTGATAACCCGCACGCCATCACCTTCTTTATTCACGACAAGGTCTAAATCACGGGCAAGCTCTTCATAGTTGCCCGGCTGGTCGGGTAATGGTTTATACCCTTCTTTTTCCATGCGTGCTTCATATGCCGCTAAAAGAGAAATAACATCCATAGCGCTTGTATCATCATACCGTAACTTGGATGTCATGGAATTTACGGTTACCCCCTTATCCTGCGTCGTCTTGATTTCATCAATCGACCAAGATATACCAGCATTCCAGTCGCAAGCACGGGCACATAGGTAATAACGCGTGCACAGACCATCTTTATCCATGTATTCACGCGTATAGCGCGTATCTCTCACGCTACTTCCGTCACCCGAAGGAAGCTTACGCGGCTCTTCGGCAAACGCATCGCGTTTGCGTTCGCTGGTAAAAAAGCCGCGCATTTTGCTCCACATGGCTTACCCCGCTACAGGAGGCTTGACTTTTGCAGGGGCGGTACGTGCATCATTGGCCGCCGCTTTCTGGCGGATTTTCATGCGCCGCATTGTATTGTTGCGCATTTTATAATAACGCGTCAGGAAACCGGGCATCCATGGCGGCACCGGGTCTTTTTGGGATTTGGCAACCCAACCGTAAAGACGATCGACCTGCTCTTCCGTGCCGCCCAACTGCATGAACTTCTCTTTGGATCTTTCTGCAGCCATCTTGATATCCTGGATTTTATCCGCAGACACGCCGCCTATTTCATCAAAAGAGGCTTTTAAGCCACTCAGCTTTGTTGTCGCTGCCAACAGGTCCAAATAAAGATCGCATTCAGCCACGAACTTTTCGAAAGGCTCGGTATGCACGCCGGCTTGCTGCTTGGCACGCGCAAGGTTTTCACGCGCATCTTCCAAAGCACCATCTGCAGTACCCGCACCCCTTACGGCAGACCTGTATACTTTATCTTTCGCTTCTATCGTCAAGCCATCCACTTTATCCAGCTTGTCTGCTACACCCAAACTGTCCTGCACGCGCAGGTAGAACGTGGCAATGTTCTCGGTAAATTTATCCATATAGGAAAACGCCTCGCCAACTTTCAAGATAGCATCCAGCGAAGGATCTGTCGGCGCCTTGACGGAGGTTGCAAAAATATCTGACAACAAACCGCCTTCAATTTTATTGGCCACGGCCGGATGGTCAGCGTTAATATCTTTACCGGCTACGGCTGCGTTCAATTCATCCGCCGTAAACGTGGCACCGGATGCAATCACACGGCCCTCAACACGGCGATGGGGGATACCCCTTTTATCAAATGCCAGACCTTCAATGTTCGAGGCCAGCTTATAATCCTCTATATCGCGGAAGCACGGGCCCAAAAACGCGTACTTATCATTCGTTTCAGGGTCATACGCATCCTGCTGCAAATCAAATGGCGCAAGGTGGGGCACAGCAGGGTCTTTTGCCCACTCATCATAAACGGCAAGCTCATGCGCTGCTTTCGCAAAGGACACGTCGCCCTTGGTAATGGTTTCCACTTCCATTTTCGGAGCATCATCCAAATCATAGATGCTGTACTTCACAACTTTCCATTTGTCGTCCGCTGCATCTACCTGTTGCGCCACCATCAGCTCTACATAGGGCTGTGCCGCGTTCATGTTTTCAAAAGCATCAGTACGCATCGCGCTAAAATATTCCGCGCGCGCCGGCAAGGCAGCTGCATGGCCATCGTTCCACGGCTCTTTGGGGCCTGTGTTTTTCTTTTCTTCCTCTTGCTTTGCCATGATCTTTCCTTACCTTTGGTGTTACTTGTTGTTCATAAAACAGTCATCTGGGTTGAAAAAAAGCCGCCGGATATTACCCGGCGGCTTTTTCATGCCGGCTTACGGTGTAGCAGGACCGCCCGCCTTTTTCTTTGCCGCTGCACGCGCGCTGCGTGTTTTTGGCTTCTCTTCAGCAGCAGCGGGAGCATCATTATCGTTGCTACCCTTTTCTGCCGCCTTGTTCAGTGCAGCCTTTGGTGTCACAATGCTGTCCGCTTCCGAGTCAAGCGCACGGCCACCACTGTTGTCCGCTGCTTTATCGACAGCATCAATCAGCTTGTTGCGTGCCGCCGTCAAAGCTTGGCTGGTTGCATCAATGCCCTTCAGGCGTGCTTCACGTGACTTCTTCTCATCATCCAATTGTTTCTGCATCGTATTGATGGATTCGATCAACTTCTTCGGATCAACCGTGCCACGTGCTTGGCTTTCCAGTGTCATCTGGTGCGACATCTGCATCATTTTCGTAGATTTATCCTGCAGGTCATCACCAATCTGGTCAGATTTGTGCAAAACTTCCGCTGCTTTCAGGGTCGAGGCTTGGAAGCCCGCACCCGCCAGCAGGGCAATCCAGCCTGCTTCACGCACATCCTTGATGTTGTGGATTGTCGTGCGCTGCGTTTCCATCGTATCCATCGCACGGCGCAGTTCCTGTGCTGCCACGGTGCTTTCCGTGACTGCAGATTCCAGTGCCAGCGCACGGTTACAGAATGTTTCGTAACGCTTGTTTACTTCATCCAGATACTGCTTGTCCTCCGGATCACCGCTCTCGTCAAACCATTCTTGCGCCTGAGGAATATACTCTTCTGTATAACGCCTTTTTACCTCAGGAACGGCACCCAGATAAACATTCAGCGCACGGACAGATTCAACACGCGCCTTACCAAGCTCTTTTGCAGATTCATAAACCGTCGCCAAACCTTCCTCGACCTTGGAGAGCATTTCAATATGCTCCTTAATCTCAGCACGCTTGTTTGGCAGGGAAGAGGTCATTTCTGCAATAATCTTTTCCTGTTCTGTCTTCTTTTTCTCAGATCCTTTGAACATGTTCGCAAGAGCTGCGCCAAGCTTGCCCACACCTTTGGCACCTTTGCCCAGGCCCTTTGCCGTGGCAGCGCTATACTCTTTCAACGTTCCCAGCATGCCAGCCAGATCCATATCCTTAATCGTCTGGCTAAATTCATCCATACGCGATTGGAACACGTTGACTTCTCTGGCAAATTGTTGCTGAACGTCAATAATCCTGTCCGCCGTCTCTTTCAACTTATCAATCGGCTCGCGGCCATAGCTGGTTACAGCATCAAAGCTGTTAGGCTCTTCATTAATCGCCTTCATCACCTCTTCCATTTGAGCCTTCATCTCGTCATCGGCAGCATCATAAAAGACGACTTTCATGCCACGACGGCGGCGGCTACGGCGCTCTGCAGCGGTATCTTCCGTTGCATCCGCAGCGTTTTGCGCAATCTGCTCTTCGGTCGTGGGCGTGGAGGTCGCTTCTGCGCCACCATCTACGTCGATGTCTTCTTGTGTGTTCTCAATGTTGTCAGCCATAAGCGTGCACTCCTTCATCTGGGCTAAATCCCGTGCCCAATTACCGGGTCGTTTGGTTACTTGATTCGAGATGATGTTACATAACTCAAAGACATCTGTCAATAAAAAATTATGTATATTTTTTAGGGGGTTATTACATTATGGAAATATACAGTCACCCCGGAGACGGCACAAAATAAGAGAAAATATCCTCTTTTATCCACCCCGCCAGATCCAGCTTCACAATGGTGGGGATACAGCCAAAGGCTTCATCTGCCAGCTCTTTCCGCCCTTCCCGCGCCAGCATTTCATCCAGCTTTTCCATTAAGGGGTGCAGGTAGAGAACATCGGCAGCAGCATATTCCAACTGGGCTGCGGTCAATTCCGGCACACCCCAGTCCGTGCATTGCTGGGCTTTTGACATTTTCACGCCCAACACGTGCTGCAGGCTATCTTCCAGTTCGTGCGATTGCGTATAGGTCCGCGCCAAACGCGATGCCACCTTCACGCAATAGACATTATCCAGCAATACATCCAGCCACTGCTTGATCCAGCGCATATCGCCACGGGCAAAGTAAAAAATCTTCTTTTTTGATGCATCAGACAAAAGCTTTTTGACATTCGGTACGTCATAGCTGTCTTTTTCAAACTGCACCATATGCACGGCGCTGCCCGGTTGACCGTCATATATTTGCAAAAGGCACAAACGGTCACGCCAAGGGTTCAGGCCCAAAAATTCACTATCCACCGCCAGCACATCGCCAAAGGTCACATCATCCGGCAGGTCGCCTTTGTGCAGAACGGTGGCTGGGGCTGTCATGGCATATCCTTAGGGTTTGAAGTTTGGCAGGTTTTTTGGCGTGTTGTCATTTGCCAAGGCAGGGCTGGTCGCGTAAACCCGCGCCAGATCTTCATCATAATATATATGTAGGCGGGAATAGTGAACCCCTCCCACCGCAGAAAGCGCCTTTTCAACCTGCGCGCGCAGGGGGTCAAACTCTTTTTCATCCAGCGCCTGCAAAGTCACAGGCATCAGATCAGGCAAATGAGTGTTCAGATAATGCATGCCCGCCCGGCCCTGTGGAGCCGTTTCGCCCCGCTCCAACGCGATAGCCGCCTTGGAAAATTCAATGGTGGCAGACAGGTTCTCCAGATGTGCGAACATGCCGCGCTTTTCACTGGTCTCCAGCGCTTCCGTCAAATGCTCACACATGAACTTGATAAACAACTTCCTGTTTTGCGCCAGCTCGGCCTTGGGCACGTTTTGCTCAATATCATACATCAGCTCACCCCCTGTTTTGGGCAGGGTGGCCAGCTTTCTCCGGCCACGCGCTGTGAGATCATCCAGCACGTCCAGAACCTTTGCGTCATTCCCGTTCTTCGTCAGGCCTTCAAAGGCATCTACAATCTTATCCGCATCATCCGGGAAATATTTTGTCAGGCGGCGATAGGCCTGATTGGAACCAGAGCGCCAATAGTCATTCACGCCCAAAGCATATTCACACACATGGATAAGCGCCATCGTGCCCAGAAATCGCTTTTCCTCCACACTGTTCGCACCGGCAATGTCTTTGCGATAGGTTTCAAGCGTTTCGGTTTCCGCTTTCCACTTCGCATGGTTGATCGGACCCGGCCCTTCCTCCATGAACTTTCCAGCCTTTTCCTGCAGCGCGGGACCAGCGCCTGTGCGGTCGATCAGAATAAAACCTTCATCCAGCATCACGTTCAAAAATGCAAAATGCCCGTTTTCCTTTACCGTCTTGTCATGATAGTGCAGCGATGCAAAATCATGCACGTTCACATCCACCATCATCGGCTTGGGCGCGCCACCCATGGCCGTACCCATGTCTTCATAGGTATAAATCTTGGATGCCGCCTTCAGCTCCGCTTTTTCAAGGTCAGAATAAATAATGACCATATCCACATCCGACGATGCAATGGGCTGGTACGCCCCGTTACGCATGGCGCGGCCATAAGACCCCGCAACAAAAACCAAGTCCGCCTCCGGGTGGTTTTTTTCCAGCCATGGTTTTAAGAATTTTTCAGCAAGTTCTTTCGTGTCGGTCATGGTCTTCCTTTTCCTAAGGTTTAAATCCTGCATTGAATTTCAGGTTTTTCTTTTTGGCCTGTCCGCTTTGCTGCGCGGCATACACACGGGCAACGTCTTCGGCATAATAGTTCTCCAGCCGTGAATAGTGCCGCCCCCCCATATGCGAAAGCACGTCATCGGCAATAACACGAATTGGTTCAAATTCCTTTTCATCCAGCGCCTGCATCACAGCGGGCATCAGGTCAGGCGTATGTGTGTTTAAATACCGCATCGCCGCACGCCCGGCAGAGGGCGCATCGCCGTTTTTCATTTCCAGCGTAGATTTTAAGTAATTCACCGTTGCCGACAAATTCTCCAGATGTGCCTGATCGCCACGCTTCTGGCTGCTGTCCAGCGCTTCGCATACATGCTCGATAATGAACTTCATGAATGTATTGGCAATGCCGGCGGCTTCTTTTTCCGGCACATGCTTTTCAACAGGGTGCAGCGGCGGGTTGTCATTGGCAGGCAAACGCGACAGAGAGGCCCTTCCTGTGGAAATATAATCCTCCAGCAAAGATTCCACTTTCAAAGGATCCTTACGCCGCAGCAGCGCAATAAAGCTCTCGCCAATCCTTTTGCCTTCTTCCGGCGCGTAACGCGCCAGCTCGCGGTAATTCTGGTTGCCGGACTGCCAGCCGTTATTCAGGCCCAACACAAAACCGCAAACGGGAGCCATGGCCATCACGCCCAGAAAACGTTTTTCTTCCATCGTATCTGCTGTACGGATATCAGACAGAACGGTTTCGAGGTCTGCGATCATGCCTTTCATCTGCCCTTGGGAAAATGGCGCGGGACCATCCTTTAAAAACTTCCCTGCCTTTTCCTGCAAAACTTTGCCAATGCCGGATTTATCGACCAGCAAATATCCCTCACTCAGCATATTGGCGACAAACGGCACGCGCATCTGGTCGTGCACAAATTTGTCATGGTGATGCAGCGCTGCGTAATCCAGCGTGTTCGTATCAATCATCATCATGCGCGGCTGGCCTTCGCCCAATGGCGTGCCGACATCGCGGTATGAGAAAATCTGCGTTGCCGCCTGCAGGCCGCCTTGTTCGAGGTCTTTATAAAAAATCATCAGGTCTGCATC
>JAPPOU010000075.1 GCA_028817795.1 Alphaproteobacteria bacterium | reverse complement strand
ACGGTGCCCAGCTCCAGCCCAATCACGCCGCCACCAATAACGGCAACGGATTTGGGCACCTTTGCAAATTCAAGCGCGCCGGTCGATGTCACAATTTGCTTTTCATCCACATCAATGCCCGGCAGCGGGGTTGATTCAGACCCTGTCGCAATCACGATATTTTTCGCCTTGATGGTTTTGACGCCATCCTTGCCATGCACCTTAACAGTATCAGAACCTGCGATTTTGCCTGTACCGACCAGATGCGTGATTTTGTTCTTCTTGAACAAAAACGCGATGCCCTGCGTATTGGCGTCAACCACTTTTTTCTTGTGGCCCTGCATTTTGGCAACGTCAATTTTGGGCGCAGAAACCTCGATCCCCACATCCGCAAAATCATGCGCCGCATGCGCATATTTTTCCGAGACATGCAGCAACGCCTTGGACGGAATGCAACCTACGTTCAGGCATGTGCCACCCAGCGTATTGTCTTTCTCAATGCAGGCCGTTTTCAAACCCAGTTGCGCTGCCCTGATGGCGCATACATAGCCGCCGGGGCCGGAACCGATAACGACAACATCAAAAGTATCTGACATATCTTGTTTTTCCTTGTGATTGTTGCCGTACTCTAACGCAACAAACGATCGTTTTCGAGCGTGAATTGAATTAACATAGCGCACCGCCGCGCAAAAACGGCGGCACAGCTTCTCACCCATGATATATTGCATGGGACCTGACGGCAAAAATTGTCAAAGAAAGAGAAGATTTATGGCATTAAGAAACCTGTACCCGGAAAGAGCCGTGTTCAAAACACACCGACTACCGGTATCTGATATTCACGAGCTATATGTAGAAGAATGCGGAAACCCGGAAGGCCAACCCGTACTCTGGTGCCATGGCGGGCCGGGCGGCGGCCTGTTTCCCGCGCATGGCAGGGCATTCGATCCCACGCTTTGCAGAGTTATATTGTTTGACCAGCGCGGCGCGGGGCAAAGTACGCCTTTTGCCGATACGCGCCAGAATACGACCCAAGACCTAATATCAGACATAGAAAAAATAAGAACGCATCTCGGTATCGATAAATGGATTGTCGCGGGCAGATCATGGGGGACAACGCTCTCCCTTCTTTATGCCGAAGCCCATCCCGACAGAGTGCAAGGCCTTTTCCTGGCCGCCGTGTTCCTGTGTGACAAAAAGTCCAGCCACTGGCTGTTTCAGGACGGGGCAAGCCGTGTTTTTTCCGAGGCCTGGGCGGATTTCGAAGCTCTTGTACCAGAAAGCAAAAGAGACGACATGACAGGCGCATATCACGACATGATGTTCGGCACTGATACGAAACGCGCCATTCAAGCCGCACGGGCATGGAGCACGTGGGAAGCGCATACCGTCAGCCTTCTGCCCGATGAAAATATCCTAAACGATTTCACGAATGAAGGCGTCATGCTGGCGATTGCCAAACTGGAATGCCATTATCTTGGAAACCCCGCACACCCACCTGGGTTCGTCGCGGAAGGGCAAATTTTGCGCGACGCCCATAGAATCGCGCATATACCAACAGCAATCATACACGGGCGGTATGACATGAACTGCCTGTATGATGGTGCATACCGTCTTCATAAAGCCCTGCCGGAATCCAAACTCTTTACGGTGGACAGGGGCGCACATGCCGCCAATGACCCGGAGACCATTGATGCCCAGGTCAGGGCCGCTGATATGCTTCTCCAAACCAAAAAGCCATAAGTTATGTTAATTTTTGGCTTTGTTTTTCACGCCAAGCCCCCACAAGGTAATAAACCGGGTTGATTCCATACGCCCGTTTTGCGTAAGAAAACGCATGCCCCCTGAAATTGAACTGGAAATCGAGAAAAAATTCACCGTACCGCAGCCGCAAAACCTGACAACGGCGCGGGACTTGTTTTTATCCATGTCCGATTCCGGCACGCCGGAGCGCGCGCGGCAGTATCATTCCGTTCTGCGCTATTTCGATACTCATGACGGCGCCCTGCAGGCAGCAGGAGTCACCCTGCGCACCGTCGATGCCGCGCCACCACATTTCGGCGCCTATGTCGAAATAAAAAAAACGCTAAAATCCGACAAAGACGGCATGACACGCATGGAATACAATTTTCCTGTGGAAAAAAACGGCCCTGATCTTTCAGTCATCACAGACCCTGTCGCGCAAAATCTTCTGGCACCGCTGCAAGGCCGCATGCCCGATGACAGTTTCCAGACCGACTATGACAGAGAGGAAATACGTGCCGCTTTTACAGTGAACGATAAACGCATCGTTGTAGAACTGTCACTGGATGATGTTTACTACAAAAAGGGCGAAAAAACGCTGCGGCACGATTACGAAGTTGAAATAGAGCCAAAAACCAAATATTCAGACCCCACCATCACGGCAAAAGATATCCGCGATGTCATGCAGCATATCGAGGCGGTGCTGATGTCAAACATCAAGGGTATGGCCGTAAACCCGCATGACCGGGCGCAGACGGGGTTTGCCCTGTTACGTGCTACCCCAGCGCATCATACGCACACACCACACAACAAAAAACCAAACCCGTAAGGAGACCACCATGGACCGCTGGCAGAAAATGCAAGAAGAGATAGGCGTTTTTACCGATAAAACATTCGGCACATCAACACCGCGTGCCAAGGCGCTGCATCTGGCCGAGGAAGCACAGGAAGCCGCAGATGATCCTGCCGACATCATCGAATGGGCGGACTGCATAATTTTGCTACTGGATGGCGTTAGAAAAGCCGGTTACACGACAGATGATTTATACGACGCCGTACAGCGTAAAATGGAAATCAACAAAAACCGCACATGGGGCAAAGCCGACAAAGATGGCGTCGTACGGCACAAAAAAGACGTAGCTTAATTTTTACGGACGTGGCGGGCGGCGGCGTATTTTTCGCTTTTGCAGCGTACCGCGTGCCGCTGCTTTTCTAAAAATAGCCGATTGAATATGCGCCCTATAAAAAGCGGCATATACTTTGCGGTTATTGATGATAGGCATATAAACATCTATGGCATCCGTCCCCTGCGGCGCATGGCCCGACGTCATATCTTCCATTTTTAGTTCCAGCATTAACCGCGCGGGATAGCCGCATATAGATTTAAAATTCATGCCACCCGACCCGGACAGCTCAACGTTAATCCCTTCATCCATCCTGCGTTGAAGGTGCTTTCCTTCCCACAGCGCCCAGTGTGGCGTATCCAGCATATAGTGCTGGAGATCAATGGTCCGGATATCACGCACCACGTCTTCAGGCGCATTCTCCAACGTTAATACCCGCCCCTTTTCTTTTGTCATGCAGGACCGCCTTTTTTATTATTGGCCGATGTACGAACACGTATGATCTTTCGTTTGCGTAGCGTACCCCGCTCTGCCGCTGCATATATCCGCTCCATCCTTTCGGCATTCCAGAGCGGCGCGACCATGGACAGGGCGACATCTTCATTGTGATGCAGGCCTTCAACATACCTGTTCCATTCATTGTCCGTCCCTTCACAAGCATTCCAGTCACGCCTTGCGGCGTTCATGTTATCCTGCTCCAGCATTTTTTGAGGGCGCACGAAAAGCTCGCGTATTGTTCTTCCCTTTTCATCGCACTGCGAGGCATAAATACCTGCTTCCAAAATCGACAAAATACGGTCTTTGTCCCATGGGCGTATGGGATCCTGCAGCATATCAATAAGCTCTTGCGTGCGTGCGGCATGTGCATCTTTTTCGGGTTGCGACGAGATCATTTCAACACCGTGTCTTTTAGCGTTGTACGGGAATACCGTTTTATCTTCCGCGCCCGCAATGTTCCCCGCGCCGACGCTGTCCTGAACTGACGGGTGGTTTCATGCCGCTCATACATGCCCATGACCTGTGCGCCAACGCCGCTATTGACGCTTAGACGATAAGAGATATCCATCCAGTCTTCCATGCAAACGCTTTTACCTTCGTCAATGTCCCGCCAGTGTATTTTTCCGGCGTCCAAATCCTGACTGATCTGTTCCGGTTGCTGCAAAAGCGCTGCTATGTTTTTTCCTGCGGAATCACACACGGTGCCATCAACGCCCTGTCTGATCTTTTCTTCTATTTCTTTCATGTCCCAGATTTGAAAAACACAGTCTTGCAGATACGCTAAAAGCTCCCGTGTTCTGATATCCTGCGATGCACCATCTGCCGCGCTTTCCTGAGGGAATTCCGCCATGACGTAAAAATATCTCCTGCTGTCTTGGTACACTCAGACAGGGATAATACGAAAATAAATATGTTATGTCAATATAAAATGGGGCAGCATAACCCCTTGAAATCAAACATCAAGAAGAAGCCGCTGCGGGTCCTCAATGGCATCCTTGATTCTCACAAGGAAGGACACCGCTTCTTTTCCGTCGATGATGCGGTGGTCATAGGACATGGCCAGATACATCATGGGGCGCACCACAACCTCGCCTTTGACAGCAACCGGGCGTTCCTCGATCTTGTGCATGCCCAAAATGGCGGATTGCGGCGGGTTGATGATGGGGGTCGACAAAAGCGATCCGAAAATACCGCCGTTGGTAATGGTAAACGTGCCGCCCTGCATTTCGGCAATGCCCAGCTTGCCATCGCGCGCGCGGGTGCCAAGGTCGACAATTCCCTTTTCAATGTCGGCAAAGCTTCTTTCATCAGCATCGCGCACCACAGGCACAACAAGACCTGTCGGCGTTGAAACGGCCACGCCGATATCGTAATAGTTTTTGTACACGATATCCGTGCCGTCAATTTCTGCATTCACGGCGGGGAAATCTTTCAGGGCCTGCACAGCGGCCTTTACAAAGAACGACATGAAGCCCAGCTTAATGCCGTGCTTTTTCTCGAAGCTGTCCTTGTACTGGCTGCGCAGTTTCATGACATGGCTCATATCCACTTCGTTAAAGGTGGTGAGCATGGCGGCCGTATCCTGCGCATGTTTCAGGCGTTCCGCGATTTTCTGGCGCAGGCGCGTCATTTTTACGCGCTCTTCGCGGGAAGCATTGTCACGAGGGCCGCCAGACACTGGCGCTGCGGCCTTCTTGGCCGGTGCGGGGCTGTTCAGAGCCTCCAACACATCACCCTTGATCACGCGGCCACCTTTGCCCGTACCATCAATGCTGGCGGTATCAATATTATTATCCGCCGCGATCTTGCGGGCGGCGGGCAAGGCCTGCGCATCATTGCTGGCAGGCTTGGCAGCAACTTCCGCCGCCTTGGGCTGCACGGTTTCCGGCCCCGCTTTCGGCTCTTCTTTTTTTGCGGGCGCACCACTACCTTCGCCAATCGCGCCCAGTACGGCGCCAACCTCGACGTTTTCACCGGTCTTAACCGTGATCTCTTTCAAAACGCCCGCTGCTTTTGCGTTCACTTCCAGCGTGACCTTATCCGTTTCCAGTTCGACCAACGGGTCATCCACCTCGACCGCATCACCGACGTTTTTCAGCCATTTTGCTACTGTAGCCTCGGAGACGGATTCACCCAGCGCAGGTACGACGATTTCTGTTGCCATTTTTTAACTTCCTTTTTTATTTTTAGGCCGACAAGGCCTCATCCAATAGTTTTTTCTGTTCAGCCATATGCTGCTTGTGCAATCCGGTCGCAGGCGCGGCGGCGGCCGGGCGACCCGCATAGACAGGGCGTTTTACGCTATGCCCAATATCGTTCAACACTTTTTCAATACGGCGGTCGGCAAAGAACCATGCGCCCTGATTCTCCGGTTCTTCCTGGCACCAGACAACGCTTTTGGCATTCGGGTACTTTTGCAGCTCTTCGGCCAAAGCGTCATCGGGGAAGGGATAGAGCTGTTCCAGCCGTACCAGCGCCGTATCCTTGCTACCGGTTTCGGCGCGCGCATCTTCCAGATCGTAAAACACCTTGCCCGTGCACAAAACAACACGCGCAATGCTTTTTGCGGGGGCCAGCGGTTCATCCTCGGTCAAAACGCGGTGGAACGTTTGCGTGCCCGTCATCATTGATAATGGTGAAACGCACCGCTTGTGCCGCAGCAGGGATTTTGGCGTCATGACAATCAGCGGCTTTCTGTAATCGCGACGCATCTGGCGGCGCAAGACATGGAAGTAACTTGCGGGCGTTGAACAATTCACGACCTGCCAGTTATCTTCTGCGCTCATTTGCAAAAAGCGTTCAAACCGCGCCGAAGAATGCTCCGGCCCCTGCCCCTCAAAACCGTGCGGCAAGAGCATGACAAGGCCCGACATCCTGAGCCACTTGGTTTCAGCAGAGGCGATAAACTGGTCAATAATCACCTGCGCGCCATTGGCGAAATCACCGAACTGCGCTTCCCACAGCACCAATGCCTGCGGGTATGATGTAGAATAGCCGTATTCAAAGCCCAGCACGCCCGCTTCAGACAACGGACTGTCATGCACCTCGAATTTCGCCTGATCCGGGTCGATATGGTTGAGCGGGATATAACGTTCTTCCGTTTCCTGATCCGTCAGGGCGGCATGACGCTGCGAGAATGTACCGCGCCCACAATCCTGACCTGACAAACGCACGCGACTACCCTCCAGCGCCAGCGCGCCAAAGGCCAGCGCTTCTGCCGTTGCCCAGTCAAAACCCTCGCCCGTTTCAAACATTTTTTGTTTGCTTTTAAGCTGCCGGGCGATTTTGGAATTCAGATTAAACCCGTCCGGTACGGTTGTGAGTGCATGGCCAATTTTTTGCGCAATATCTTCCGTGATCGCGGTTTGGCCGCGTCCCGGACCGCTGTCCGCGACTTTCAGGCCACTCCACTGGCCTTCCAGCATGTCGGCGCGGTTGACCTTGTAACTGGTTGCTGCCTCAAACTCGCCTTCAAGATGCGCGTTCAGGTCATCATACAGTTTATCCGCATCTTCCTGCGTCAACACGCCATCGCTGACAAGCTTTTGCGCATAAATGCTGCGCGTTGTCTGTTTATCACGGATGGTTTTATACATTTGCGGCTGCGTAAATGCAGGTTCATCACCTTCGTTGTGGCCGTGACGGCGATAACAAATAAGGTCGATGAATACATCGCGCTTGAATTTTTGGCGGTATTCTGCCGCCATTTGCGCCACGTGCACCACAGCTTCCACATCGTCACCGTTCACGTGAAAAATGGGTGCCGCCACCATTTTCGCGACATCGGTACAATAGTTACCCGAACGCGAATACAGCGGCGCAGTCGTAAAGCCGATCTGGTTGTTCACCACAATATGAATGGTGCCGCCCACGCGATAGCCCGGCAAGTCAGACATCATTAAGGTTTCCGGCACAACGCCCTGCCCCGACAGCGCGGCATCACCGTGCAGCAATAGCGGCATCACTTCAATGCGTTCATGATCCTTGCGGATCGCTTGTTTTGCGCGCACCTTGCCCACCACCACAGGATCGACGAACTCAAGGTGCGAGGGGTTTGGCGTTAAGGACAAATGCACCATGTTGCCGTTAAAATCACGATCACTACTGGTACCCATATGGTATTTCACATCGCCCGACCCCTGCACGGAATCCGGCTTTGCGGGCGCGCCCTGAAATTCAGAGAACATGGCCGTAAAGGATTTACCCATGACGTTGGTCAGCATGTTCAGGCGACCCCGGTGGGCCATACCAATCACAACTTCTTTCACGCCCAGCCCTGCTGCGTGCGATATCACTTCCTCGACCGCGCAAATGGTGGATTCGCCGCCCTCAAGACCAAAGCGTTTCGTGCCGGTGAACTTGGTATCAAGGAATTTTTCAAACCCTTCGGCCGCTGTCATGCGCTTCAGGAAAAAACGCTTTTGATCTACGGGCAAATTGGGCCGGTTGCGCGATGATTCCATGCGCTTCATCAACCATTTGCGTTGCTCCATGTCCTGAATGTGCAAAAACTCAACACCGACGGAACCGCAATAGGTATCACGTAAAATTTTCATGATCTCGCGCAGGTTCGCGCTTTCAAGACCCAAGGCACCCTCTAACAGAATAGGGCGGTCAAAATCAGCCTCCGTAAAACCAAAGGTCTTCGGGTCTAGTTCAGCCACCGGCTTGCGTGGCATCAGCGCCAAGGGATCAAGATTGGCAACCGTATGGCCGCGCACCTGGTGTGACCGGATCAAAAGGTATGAGCGCAAAGAATCCGCGCCCGCTTCCACCGCTTTTTTCTCCATCGGCGGCTTGCCGCCTTTTTTAACGATGGGAGCAGTCGCATCTTCATTGGCAGGCGTTGACAGCACGGCGGCAATTTTATCCGCCGCAGGACGCCAGCTTGCGCCCTCCAGTTCAGCCAAAAGCGCCTGCGCTTCGGGGCCAAGGTCTGCAAACAGCGAAGACCAGCTTTCATCAACCGAAGCCGGGTCTTTTTGGTACTTCGCGTAAAGTTCTGCAATGTAATCCGCATTTGCTGCGGAAAGGAAGCTCAACGCATCTTGTGACATTTTATTTTTATATCTTCCCCTTACTTAGCGATCACCCCTTGATCGCTTTCATAACCGCATCACCAAGCCCGGCGGGACTATCGGAAACGACAAAGCCCGCATCGCGCATCGCAGCGATTTTATCTTTTGCAGCGCCTTTGGCGCCCGCTATACTCGCGCCGGCATGACCCATGCGCCGCCCCGGGGGCGCGGTCACGCCCGCGATAAAGCCCGCAATCGGTTTTTTCTTCTTGGCGTTCTTGTAAAACTCCGCAGCCTCTTCCTCGGCGCTGCCGCCAATTTCGCCAATCATCAAAATGGCTTCGGTCTCGTCATCCTTCAGGAACAAATCGAGGGCATCGATAAAGTTCGTGCCGTTGATGGGATCGCCGCCAATACCGATACAGGTCGTCTGGCCAAGGCCATTTGCCGTTGTTTGCGCCACCGCTTCGTAAGTGAGCGTGCCGGAACGGGAGACAATGCCCACCTTGCCACGCTTGTGGATATGGCCCGGCATAATACCGATCTTGCACGCATCCGGCGTAATCACGCCGGGGCAGTTCGGGCCGATCAGGCGTGTTTTCGTGCCTTCCAGCTTTCTTTTGACTTTCATCATGTCCAGTACGGGAATACCTTCGGTAATGCAGATGACCAGCTCAATCTCTGCGTCAATTGCCTCCAAAATCGCATCTGCCGCAAAGGGAGGCGGCACGTAAATCACAGAGGCATTCGCGCCCGTATCGTTTGCCGCTTCTTTCACGGTGTTGAACACAGGCAGGTCCAAATGCTTCATCCCACCCTTGCCGGGGGTGACGCCGCCAACCATATTTGTGCCATAGGCAATCGCTTGCTCTGAATGGAACGTGCCCTGTGCGCCAGTGAAACCCTGACAAATAACGCGTGTGTTTTTATCTACCAATACAGCCATTGTTACGCAGCCTCCGCTCTTACAGCCGCGACAACCTTGCTTGCGGCGTCCGCCAAATTATCGGCGGCGATGATGTTTAAACCAGATTCTTTCAAGAGCTTTTTACCCTTGTCGACATTTGTGCCTTCCAACCGCACAACCAGCGGCATGGTCAGCCCCAGTTCGCGCGCGGCTGTAATCACACCTTCGGCAATGACGTCACAACGCATGATTCCGCCAAAGATATTGACCAAAATGCCCTCGACGTTCGGATCCGAAAGGATAATGCGAAAAGCTTCCGCAACACGCTCTTTCGTCGCGCCGCCACCTACATCCAAAAAGTTTGCAGGATCGCCGCCCGACAGCTTGATGATATCCATCGTCGCCATCGCCAAACCAGCACCGTTCACCATGCAGCCAATGTTACCTGTCAGCTTGACGTAGTTCAGCTCGTGGTCATGCGCGCGGCGTTCTGCCGGGTCTTCCTCGGCCACGTCACGCAAGCCCTCCACCTCTTTCTGGCGGAACAGCGCGTTGTCGTCAAAGTTCATTTTTGCATCCAGTGGGATGATATCGCCATCACCCGTCACAACCAGCGGATTGATCTCGACGATCGAGGCATCCAGCGCGACAAAGGCGTTATACAGCTTTTGCACCAAGGCCACGCATTTATTCACTTGCTTGCCCTCAAGCCCCAGACCAAAGGCAATCTCGCGGCCATGAAACGGCAGCAAACCCGTGGCGGGATCAATGGCAATTTTCAAAATTTTGTCCGGTGTTTTTTCGGCCACTTCCTCAATATCCACCCCGCCCTCGGTCGAGGCCATCACGGTAATGCGGCTGGTTGCGCGGTCCACCAAAAGGCCCAGATACAGCTCGCGCTTAATATCGCAGCCATTCTCGACATACACGCGGCGCACTTCCTGCCCTTCGGGGCCTGTCTGGTGCGTGACCAACTGCATGCCGATCATTTTTTCCGTTTCGGTTTTAACATCGTCAACCGATTTCACGACCTTGACGCCGCCACCCTTGCCGCGACCACCGGCGTGAATTTGCGCCTTCACAACGTAAACGGGGCCGGGAAGGCTCTTTGCCACCTCAACCGCCTCTTCAACCGTATAGGCAATACCGCCATCCAGCACGGGAATGCCGCGTGCCTTTAAAAGCTCTTTCGCCTGATATTCATGAATGTTCATTCTCTTAACAACCCTCTTTCTTCAACTTTGGATCAAGATACGGCAAGACTGCCAAACCACCACTGATTCCCGACATAGTCGCGGACCGCCGCCATACGCCTTTCATGTCTTTCATGTGGCTGTTCAACCATTGTGCCCCCGGCTTGTAGCGCCGCTTCATAGGCCCGGTCAACATCCTGCACAGACAAAAAGAACATCGACTGCGTTGCCGATTCCGGCGTCTCCACGCCACCAACCATCACATGCCCGTCACCAACCTTAAGCTCAACGTGCTTTATGCTGTCATTCTGGTGGCGATGCACCTCTCCTTTAACAGACGCCCCAAAAGCCGCCTCTAAAAAATCGACCATTCGCTGCGCATCATGGACAACCAGATAAGGAACAACAGATGTCGGCACCAACGCCATATCAGGCCGCCTTCACATTCTTTGCCGCTTCGCACAGCGTTTTCACAGCCTCGACAGATTTATCGAACATATCCTGTTCTTCCGTCGTGAACGACACCTCCACAATTTTCTCCACACCGTCTGCGCCAATCACAACAGGCACGCCAATGTAAAGACCCTTCACGCCGTACTGGCCCTCCAGATAGGCCGCGCAGGGCAGGACACGTTTTTTATCTCTCAAATAGCTTTCCGCCATCGCAATGGCCGACGACGCAGGCGCATAAAAGGCAGAGCCTGTTTTCAAAAGCCCTACAATCTCCGCGCCACCCTTGCGGGTGCGATCCACAATCGCATCCAGCTTGGCCTGTGTCGTCCAGCCCATTTTCACCAGATCTGGCAGCGGAATGCCCGCCACCGTGGAATAACGTGTCAGCGGCACCATCGTATCGCCATGGCCGCCCAAAACAAATGCAGTTACGTCTTCCACTGAAACTTTGAACTCATCGGCAAGGAAATAACGGAAGCGCGCACTGTCCAGAACGCCCGCCATGCCCACGACTTTATTGTGCGCAAAACCTGTGACTTCCTGCATCACGCCCACCATCACATCCAGCGGGTTGGTGATAACAATGACAAAGGCGTTGGGTGCATGTTGTTTAATATTTTCGCCCACATTGCGGATGACGCCTGTATTGATGCCGATCAAATCATCGCGGCTCATGCCCGGTTTGCGCGGCACGCCCGCCGTCACAATAATAACGTCTGAATCTTTCAGCGCGCCGAAATCGTTGCTGCCTTCATACAGCGCATCGAAACCCTCAACCGGCGCGGCTTCGGCAAGATCAAGGCCCTTGCCCTGAGGCACGCCCTCTGCAATATCGATCAGAACGATATCGCCCAGTTCCTTTAAACCCGCCAACAATGCCAGTGTGCCGCCAATCTGTCCCGCGCCGACCAGCGCAATCTTTTTCCGTGCCATTTCATTTTCCTTAATATTTTCGGTTTTTGCAGTGCAATCGAACCATGGCTGAATTTAGCATACTTAAGGTGTGACGCCAGAGGGATTCAGAAGAAAATTGCCCCTCTCACCCTTAACTTTTCCGGAATACATTTACGTAATTCAGCGATTACGCTAAAAGGGTTCATCAAAGAGATTCGGGCAAATAAATCTGTTTCCCAATCACGCGATACATATCAAAACGGCCCAATTTACTCAGAGGAGATTACAAACATGAAACCATCCCGCAAAATGGCACGGCTTGCAGGCGCATTTGCTTTAGCCCTTGGCGCTACAGGCTGCTACCAGACAGGTGAAGGCGAAACAACATTGGAATTGAGCGGTGGTAAAGTGACCGAAGAAAACGGCCCCGGCTGGCACGCGCTGGTTCCCATTATGGACAGCACTGTCACATACCCAACGGGCAGCGTCATAGAAGTTCCCCTGACAGGCCTTGAAGTTTATTACTCGCCTGATGTTACCGCCACCGCGCCTGCAGAAGAAAAAACAGATGCAGCAGAAAACGCAGAAGCAGACACAACCACTGCCGCGCAAGACAACAGCACAGGCGAAAGCACAGATGCAGAAGAAATCAATACACAGAACATCGCTGACGCCAATGCACAACAATACACCACACACAAGGCAACAATCCGTGCAACTGTTAACAAAGAGCATGTAACCGCCATTCATGGCAAATACCACTCCGTGGAAAAAATACAGCGTCTTTTGGTCGATATGGGCACGGAAGCTTACAAATCCGTTGTACGCAAAATCGACCCGCTAAAAATCAACACGAAAAGGGATGAAATCGGCATTGAGGCCACTGCACTGCTGCAAAAGAAACTGGACCGTGAGACCGGTATTCCCAACAGCATCATCGTTTCTTCCGTCGCCTTCGTCGACTTTGATTTTGAAGCTGGCGTCAAAAGCTCTTTTGAAACAGCAAACGAAGAACGTGCCGGCATTCAAGCGGAGCAATACAAACGCCAGAAAGCCCAGATACGTATTCAGACACAGTCCATGGAAGGGCAGGCCGATGCTGCAAGAATCATCGCCGCCGCCGAAGGGCGTGCCCAAGCTGCCGAAAAAGAAGGCCAGCAATTGCGCAAATACCCAGAGGTTCTGCAGATACGCGCTATCGAAGCCTGGGAAAAAGGCGGGTCAAAGGTACCAGCCACCTACGTCAATAGTGGCGGTGACAACGGCAAGGCCGTTGTGCCGTTTCTCCCCGTGGGGCCAGCCCCCAAATAACAACTTTCTCTACAACTTAAGAGAACACCAAAACCTCCCCGTTTCATGACGGGGAGGTTTTTCTTTGCCTGCCTCATTAACAATATATTTACATATTATATATACAATACCAGAGACGGGAAAGGCGGTGCGCGATGGCAGATGACCGTGAAAAAGACAATAAAATCAAAGATCAAGGCCTTGCTGCTCTTGATCGCGAATTGCAACAGCAAGAAGCGGATGTGCTGGATTTAGAAGATATTGGCGGCGTGATGCTGGCCGACGATGCGGATATGACCGCGCCCGACAGCGAACCCGCCATGCTGCACCCATCTGAATACCAGATGGATGAAGAACACATTTACGACATCGGGGAACTCGGCGGCGCCATGCTGACCGATGATCTGGAAGAACGCCCCGCAGAATTTGACGCCAATATCATGGACGACCTTGCCGCGATGGAAGCTGCAACGCAAGAACCTGAAATCGAAATTGAACTGACGGAAGATGATATATTTGATGTCGCTCCCCTTAGCGCCAGCGACAGCTTTAACCGTGTCAGTGCGCCGGAAATAACGCTGGCACCGTTGCGGCCCCACGAGGCGCACGAGGTCATGACAACTGTGGCCATGGCCGCGCAGCAAGACAGCATGCGCGAAGTGCTGGAAGGCAATCTGCACAATGCCGTGCGCGAGATTGATGTCGATGCCTTTTCCCAGACCCTGCGCGATGCCCACGCCTTTGATCCGGAATTCGGCAAGCAAATGGCCGACGACGCGTTGAGAAAACTGTCTGACAAAAACGATCCGTCGCTGTGCAACCCGGAAATGATCTGCATCGCGCTGGACAATGGCGGTGATATTAACATCGTCAATGGCAACAACCCTGCAAAACCGGACAAGCCAAAGCAGGGCGCATCGCGGCCCACATTTTCATCCGTCCCGCCGCCGAATTAATTGTTTACAACATGCCTGTTAAAAGGCCGCATATTTGACATGCCGTCACAGCGCGTGCTACGTTCCTGTTGTCATTCATACTTACAACATCGGGGATTTTTATCATGGCTTTTGACAAAAACCGTCTTGTACAATCCAGAAAACTCAGCCCGCAATTCAAAAGCGCCGTCATGGGCCTTCCCCATAGCGCTGACCCTGATAAGCCCACGTTTGATGCCTTTATCTACGTAAAGCTCCCCACGGATGCCCCCATGAAGGTTGAAGGCGTCCAGAATATTATTGGCAAGGCCAACATCAGAACCGCGCACGGCATATCACTCAACGGCCTGCAGCGGCTGGCTGACAATAAAGACGTCACATACATTGACAGCGGCCAACGCCTGCGCCCACTATCTCCGTCACAATAAACCTAAACAACGCCAAAAAACTCAAGCTGCCACTGAATTTCATCTTCGGTTAGCGGGTAGTCCGTGCCGCCCTTGGCATAGATCAAATCCTTGGGTTTCAGCCGCGCAAAATCGGTTTGCAGAACGACGGCCAGACGCATGGGCAGCCCCGCCTTGTGGCACAAGGCAATAATGGGGCGCGCAGCACCGCTATGCAGCATTTTTTTCACAATCACCACATTCACCCGCGCCAGAAAGGCCAGCGCCAAAACAACAAAGGCGTTATCTTGCCAAACAATGGCGTCGTGAATAACTTCCGGCCCCAAATTTCCATCAGCCGCATAGCGTTTGAGCCGCTCTTCCGCCGTTTCTTTTTGCCCGCCGGGGGATGCCGTATAGGCCATGCGCCGCTGCACCAGATCGGCAACGGCGGTACGCACAGGCGGTGTATAATCCGTTCGTTTTTTCAGCATATCCAGCACAGACACCTCGACAAAGCCGGAGAGCTGGCGGGCCAGATCAAACGACAGCTCCTTGCGCATCGCAAGCTTGCCATGCCACTCCGGGAAATCACGGGCGCGGTCGATAATTACCTTCAACGCGTCATCCGCAATCAATGCGCCTTTGTTGCCAATCAAGACAGCCTGTGCAGGCGCGTCCTCTGTTTTCACAACGGCGTCAGATACGGCTTCGCTCACCGTTTCCCGCCCCGCGATCGCGGAAATCACCCACGGTTCCGGATGGCCGGATAAAATATCCAGCAGGTCATCATCTGACAAGGCCACGCAAAACCGCAAAACAGGTTCCGACACCTCGCGCTCCACATCTCGCGCCAATTGCGCGGCAACAGATGGTGGTGCATCCGCGCAATCAACCAGCGCCGTCGACAGCGCCTTCCTGATTTTTAAAACCTCATCCTGCGCCAGAACACCCAAGGCCTGCACGGTATAGGCATAAAGCTGGCTGTGCTCTTCCGTTGACAGGCCGGGCAATAAATCCACCAACCGTGCCGCCAGCACCAACCGTACATCGGCATCCTGGTCCTGCGCCATCAGCGCGGCGGCATGAACCGGGGTTGCCTGATTTTGCGCAACGGCGCGGCGGACAGACGCATCTTCATCCCGCGCCAGATAATAAAGGATTTCGGGCAGCGTCTCGGCATGGCCCGCCAGTTGTGCCCGCACGACAGGGTCTGTGCTGGTCATATCGCGCTTTTGCGTGGCCGGGTCCGGCGCGGCGCGGTTTTTTCGCAAGATATTTTTTAAGAACGAGAACATATCCCCTCCCCGATACAGCACAAGCATAGCAGCTTTGTACCGCTGATACAGCCCGCAATTCCTCCTTATGCCCGGTATTCTTTGGACTGCATTTCCACAAGACGGCTGGCCGTCCGCGAAAACGTGACGGTATCAGCGCCTTTATAAAGCTTATCCGGCGGGGCGGCGGCAGACATGACGGCATGCACATGACGGTCATACAGCGCATCAATCAGCGTTACAAAACGCGTCATCGCGTCACGCCGCCTGTCATCAAGATGTGGCACATTTTCAATGATAAAAACCTTGAACCGCGTGGCCAGCGCCAGATAATCAACGGCACTTTTCGGCGTTTCGCACAACTCTGCAAACGTGAACCAGCACACTTCCTTTGCCGCATGCGGCACATAGATATGCCGGCCCTTGGCATCTAACGTAATAGAGGCAGCTTTTTCACCGTCCGCCACCGCATCAAATACTTTTTGCATTTGGGCGCGCGCATCATCACCATGTGGCCAGTAATACACATCCATATCCCGCATGCGGCCCAGCCTGTAATCTTGCCCGTCCGCGACATGAACAATGTCCAATTTATCCTTGAGCAAGGCGATGAAAGGCAAAAACCTGTCGCGCTGCAAACCGTCCTTATACAATTCATCTGGCGGGATGTTCGATGTCATGACAACGGCAACACCCAGATCAAACAACGCCGTGAACAGGCGGCCAAGAATCATCGCATCTGCGACATCTTTTACAAAGAATTCATCAAAACACAAAAGCCGCGCTTCCCCTGCAACCTTTTCCGCAAAGGCGATTAAATCAGAATCAATGCGGTCTTTTTTTTGCAGGGCGCGGCGGCGTTCATGCATGAAATCATGCAGCTCTAACATAAAGGCATGAAAGTGCACGCGCCGTTTTTGCACAACAGGGGCATGCGTAAAAAACAAATCCATCACCATGGTCTTGCCACGCCCTACGCCGCCATGCAAATAAAACCCGCCGGGGCTTGCTACTTTCTTTCGCCAAAACCCTTTCTTGACCGGTGCGGACAGTTTTTCGCAAAAAGCATCCAGACGTTCCAGCATTTGGGCCTGCTCTGCGTCAGGCCGCAAAGCGCCATCCTCAATTTTCTGCCGATAGATATCAAGAAGCTGTCCCATGCCTTTTTATAAAAGCATCGCCACGCTTCGCCAAGCCCTATGTTGCTGGTTTTGGGGCGGGCTTTGGCAATAATGTCATCACAGGGGCAGATTTAATACTGGCCGTCGCCTCATCACCGCCATCGGCAATAAAGGCGGCCTGCGCTTCTTTCAGCAAGGCGCGGTCTGTTTGGCCAAAAGACACGACAGCCATGCTTTCCGCCCGCGTTTGCAGATTGATCGTTGTCACATAACGCTCTTTCGCCGCAAAATTGAACACCATCGTGATTTTACGGTTCAGGGCGGGCAGGGTTTGCGTGCGCGCAACAAAATCATCGCCCTGCCGGTGCCAAACGCCGTCTTCTACCGTATCTGTCATTTGAGGTGGCAGCGCGGGCGCTTTTTCCGGCACATATTGCTGAGCAGGCTTTGGTTGCGGCACGGGGCGCACACGTGGGCCGGTCCCGTCAATCAGCCATGCCACATGGTGATGCCCGCCGGCGCGAGCCAATTTTGCGGCAGCGCCTGCGGGAGCTTCCGCCTTCAACAAAACACGCGCAACCGCAGCATGACCATGCTCTCCCGCTATCTCCAAAGGCATGCGCTTCGACGACCAGCTAACCTTGCTCACATCCGCCCCTGCGGCAATGGCTATTTTTGCCAGTTTATCCCACCCTTTTTCAGCAGCCACGTGCAAAACCGTTTTCCCCTGAGTGTCTGTAAGCTTGACATCCGCGCCCTGCCGCACATATGCCACGGCATCTTTCTCATCACGCGTGGACAGCACATCCCGCCCAAATTTCAAGGCCAGCTCCCGCTGCGGTTTCCCAATCTGCACCGGCGGTATGCCACCAACAATATCGGGTACAGGCGTCAACATGCCCGGGGCGCGGGCAATCATATCTGCAAATCCAAAATATTTCTTTTGCCGCGCAACAGCTTCCGGCGTGTCATGCCTTTTATCGGCAACCTGTGGATCTGCCGCCGCAATCAGCAAGGCCTCTGCCATATTCTCGCGGTTGTTATGCGCTGCAATCAACAAGGGCGTCCATCCATTCTTTTTGGATGGCGCGTTCACATCCACATCTGCTGCCATCATGTCCGTAAATAACTCTTTGTAACCATCGCGCACAGCGTAAAGTAACGCCGTAAATTCAATATTAGAATCAGGAATGTCTAATGCAGCGCCCTGCGCCACCAAAGACATGGCCCTATCTTCCTTGTCGTTTTTCCCTTTTTCTTCAAGGCATCTTATAAGCGTTTGCCCCAACTTGTTTGCATCCGCCGGGCGCACGCCGGACTTGGGCCGGAGCAAGACCGGTTTTCCCAACACTTTATCACACAAATAATCGTTGCCTTTTTCTTGCGCCGCCGTTTCGGGTAGCCTGCCTTTTTCATCGACCGCTTTTACATCAGCACCCGCCCGCACCAACATATGCGCCATCAACAGGCGATTATGCGCCGCCGCCACATGCAGCGGCGTCACCCCATCTGCCGCCCGGCTATTAATATTCGCACCGGCGCGGACCAGTAAAAGTGCAAGCTCTTGCCGCCCGTATTTAATGGCATAGTGCAGCGCTGTCCAGCCCTTGCCATCAACAGCATCCAGATCAGCCCCTTGGTGCACAGCCTCTATGACGTCTGCCTCAGGACGACTCTCCGAAATTTTTGCAAGGTTGATTTCTTTCACGGGCGCATCTTTTTTCTTAACGAGCATTTACTTCTCCATACGCCCCTTTGGCAATTGCGTTAACTGACGCACGCGGGGAGACAGACTTTTCTTAACAACCTTCGCATCTCCGCCTTGCGCGATGAATTCATCCGCAGCGCTTTGCACGGCGGCTGCATTCATCTCCGCCATATTGTTTGAACATACAGCCTCATGTCCGGTTTCTAAATTCTCCGTCATCACCGTGCATTGGCCGCTATTAAAATTAAACAATGTCGTGATCCTGCGGGATAGGGCGGGCAATGTTTCCACCTGCGCGATTTTCGTATCCCCCTGTTTCTGCCAAACAGTGTCTGGCTCCTCTGCGATGGAAGCCTCTGGCAAAATTTCTTCTTTTCGCGCACTGCGCGCCAAAAGAAGGAGTATATCTTCCTGCCGTTCATTTACAGCGATATGAATGGGCGTTTGCTTACGACCTGAATTTTCATTGCCCGCTGAATATAACGTAGGGTCTGCGCCCCCCTTAACCAGCGCCAGCACTGTATCGGTATTCCTGTGCGCCACGGCATAATGCAGCGGCGTCCAGCTCTTTGTATCATCCGACCGAAGGTTCACATCTGCCCCCGCTGCGATCATGCGCCGCACCAATTTCGCATAGCCCTTATGGGCCGCGATATGCAGGGATGTCATGCCGTCATCGTTATATTTTCCATCACCCCGCACGCCGGGCGTCATCATTTCTAACAATGATTTTTCCGTTTGAAGAACGCTGCCCACCTTTAACAGCAGCGCGTTTTCCTGTTTTTCAACAGCAGCGCCAGCCGGTACAACAGACCCTTCGGGTTTGATCGGCATGTGGTTTTGCAAAATTTCTGCCACGGCACCATACCCCTTGGCGCGGGCGCAAGCGGCAGAGGTAAGACCATCATTGTTCTTTTCTTCAGGGTCCGCTTCCGCATCCAATAATATTTTTACGTTTTTCTTCAGGTTATTATAGGCCGCGATGTGCAAGGGCGTCATGCCGTTCTGGTCCTTTGCATTCA
>JAPPOU010000123.1:42509-64821 GCA_028817795.1 Alphaproteobacteria bacterium | reverse complement strand
TTTGATGTCGTCATCAGGCGTGTCGTTCGGGTTTTTCAATTCGCTCATAATCTGACCACTCCTCAAAAAAAATCTGTGCGCGATACGGGCAGAATCAAAGAATCTCCCAGCTTTTTATTTTCATATTTTTTACAAAATTACAGGCAATATGTCAACAAAACTTTGAGGCGGCAGCGCTATTTAAATATTTTCCCAATAATTTCAGATGTATAATTAATCACAGGAATAATCCGGCCATAGTGCAGGCGGGCTGGGCCAATGACGCCAAGAGCGCCCACAATGCGCGCATCCTCGGTTCTGCAGGGCGCAACAATCATGGAACAACCCGAATGATTGAACAGGCTGTTTTCCGCGCCAATAAAGATTTTAACCCCCTCGCCCGCCGTTGTTGCCTGTAAAACCTCCAGCATCGTTTCCCTGGCTTCCAGCTTTTCAAACAGGCGACGCACGCGTTCGATATCGGCGGCGGCCTCTACATCTTCCAAAAGCTGGGCCTGCCCCCTGATAAACAAATGTCCGCCTGCCGCGCCCGGCGCGAAACTGGCAATACCCGTTTCCACGATTTTTGCGGCCAGTTCATCAATGGTTTTGCGGTCTGTCGCCAGTTCAGCGCGTATTTCCTGTATCGCCTGTTGCAATGTTTTATCGGCCATACGGGCATTTAAATAGTTCGACGCACGTTGCAAGGTTGCCGCATCAACGCTTAAACCAACGTCTAAAAGCCTGTTTTCAACCATGCCTGCCGTTGTCACCAACACAGCCATGGCCCGGCCCGGCGACAGCAATACAAATTCGATTTGGCGAATGGGGTCGTTCTCTGCCTTTTGCGCAAATACCAGCCCGGCACAGGACGACAGGCCCGACAGCAGGGCGCTTGTTTCCTCGTAAATATCTGTAACGGAATGGGCGCGCAGGCCCGCCATATGATCGTCTATTTTTTTCTGGTCGGCAGGATTAAGCGTATCCAGCTCCAAAAGCCCCTCGACAAACACCGACAGGCCCGTTTCCGTCGGCAGCCGGCCTGCGGATTTATGAGGCGCGTATAAAAGCCCCAAATCCTCCAGCTCTGCCATCGCGCTGCGGATGGTGGCGGGGGAGAGCTTCATGCCCAGTTTTTGCGATACGGCCACAGACCCCACCGGCGCGCCTGTTTCAACATAGGCATCGACCACCAGTTTCAGGATTTCGCGGGTCCGGGCATTGAGTTCGTTAATCATATTGAAAAATATATGAAAAAAATAAGTATTTTCAAAGGGGCTTCTTTTATTGACATAATGATCTATTTGCAGTAAAGTTTACCCCAAGAATCGTTTAAGACCGAAATAAACAAAACGCACAGGATGAAGCCTATGTCCGAAAAAATGGATTTATATGAATCGCTGGGGCTGAAAAAAGAAGACATCCCCTCCACAAAAGACATCAAAAAAGCCTTCACAAAAATAACTATGCGGTGCCACCCGGACCGCCTGAAGCTGAAAAAGGACATGCCTGAAGACGAAAAGGCACGACGCGCTGCCCAGTTCAAGGTTGCGGTAGAGGCGGAAAAAATCCTGACAGACGCCAAAAAACGTGCTGCCTATGACGAATACGGCTATGCCGCTTTTGAAGAAGGCACAATGGAGCACACGGCCGCGCAATCACATGTACCTGCGCCCGATATACCGCAGCGTGATTATTCCGCGGCAGCAACGTTTGATTTTTTTGATGAATTCGAAAATGAAGGCCCTAGCCGCAGAGATCCTGTGACAGGTAAAGCCACCGCAGCCCGGACAAAAACCGCCGCCACATCCGGTAGCGATGACGCAGCGGCCCGGCGCGCCGCACGCCGCGCCGCACGCCGCGCGGGACAAAGCACAACAGCGCCCACCACATCCACGTCTTCCGGCGCTTTTGACAAAGCGGCAACGCCTGCACCAAAAACGCAAGCACCACCTGCAACTGCACCGACAACAGCGGCAAGCCAAATCGAAAAAGCTGCCGCCATCATCGAAAACGCGGGTGATTTAACGACATTGCCCACGGATAGCCTGAAAACACTTGTAAAAGCGATGAAAACCTTTGTTTCCGAGGCTGAAACGGCCATGGAAAAAAAACAGGACAAAGCGCCCCAACCCTGATAAGTTGACCCCGATAAAATAATAAATATTGGAGGTCACATGCGTCCCTCAGGCCGCGCGGCAGATGAACTGCGCACTATCAGCCTTGAACCCGGATTTTCGCCGCACGCCGAAGGATCGTGCATGACGCGCTTTGGCGCAACGCACGTGCTGTGCACTGCCAGCGTTGCCGACCGCGTGCCGCCATGGCTGAAAGGCAAGGGCAAGGGATGGGTGACGGCAGAATACGGTATGCTCCCCAGATCGACCGGCCAGCGCATGGACCGCGAAGCGGCGCGCGGCAAGCAATCGGGCCGCACGCAGGAAATCCAGCGCCTGATTGGCCGCGCCCTGCGCGCCGTTGTCAAGCTGGAGGCGATGCCCGATATGCAGATTGTGCTGGATTGTGACGTTATTCAGGCCGACGGCGGCACGCGCACGGCGGCCATTACCGGCGCTTATGTCGCACTACATCAAGCCTGCGACCATCTCGTAAAAATTGGCGCGCTCAAGGAAACACCGCTGATTGAACCTGTCGCCGCCATTTCCTGCGGCGTTTTTGATGGCACGCCCGTACTTGATCTTGATTACGCCGAAGATTCAACGGCAGAGGCTGATGCCAATTTTGTCATCACAGCCGCAGGCGGCATTGTCGAGGTACAAGGCACGGCAGAACAAAGGTCTTTCAGGCGCGATACGTTTGATAATTTAATGAACCTTGCCGAAAAAGGGATTGCGGAACTGATGATCGCGCAAAAGAAAGCTCTGGATATCGCATAAGTTTATTTAAGGATTTTAATAAATGAAAAAAGACATGAAGAACACGTTGCGCTACAAACATATGATCATGCACCTTGCGCAATCGGGCGGCCCTGCCCGCCGCGAAGCCCTGACCCGCGAAATTGCAGGCGGCAAACAGTGGCGCATTGATGCCGTGATGGATGCCCTTGATGCCAAGCAAGGCTGGTTCCAAGATATCAATATCTCTGATACCCTGCGCATGGCAGCGATGCTGGGGCGGCTTTCGGCTGTACAGCGTATTTGCAAATCAACCAACGCGGAAGACGCGGACCCGTCACGGCAAGGGGTTATCGATAGCTTTAACGTTGCTGTCACACACGGACATTACAGGGTTTCCGATTACCTGCATGAAAAATGCGGTGCACGCACGGAATATATGGGTGATAACCGGGAAGTTCCGGCCTTAAACCTTGCCATACGCAACGGGGAAGACAAAAAAGTCGCCTATCTTTTGAAAAAAGCGGAAGACCCGAAAAAATGCGCCGATTATGCGCTGAATATCGCTGCTGCAACAGGTACGCTAAAAACCGTGCGAATGCTTGTTGAAAAACACGGCGCGGATGCGAATGCAGAGCATCGTGACGGCACTTTCGCGCTGGCGTATCGCATGGACAAAACGGATATTGTAAAATACCTTGAATCCAAGGGCGCGGATATAACGCAAGATGGCCATGAAACAATATACCAGGCCGTCCAAAACAACGATGTTGGCATGATCGAAAAGCTGCTGGATAAAGCCGTACCTACAAGCCCCGACCTCCTGCAAAACGCCTTGCATGACGGCAGCTTTGAAGCCGCTGAAATGCTCATCACAAAAGGTGGCGTTAAGGTTGACGCGGAAAATGTATTAATTTCCACCGTATCAAAGAACCCCGAAGCAACCTATGCCTTTAGCATCAGGCATGGCGGTGATGCGCAAAAGGCGCTGGACGCGCTGAAAAAAGACGCAAACCTTTACCGTTACGGCCAGCGCGATAAAATGCAGGCCTTTCTGGAACAAAAACTCCCCCCGCAACAACAAAAACCACAGGCACCCAAGCCATGACCCGTACATTCAACGCCAACGAACTTGTTATCGCCTCCCACAACCGTGGAAAACTCGCAGAGTTTCAAAAAATGTTTGACGGCAAGGATTTTACCATTACCTGTGCCGCCGACCACGGCCTCGACAGTCCGCCGGAAACGGGGGATACGTTTGTCGCCAATGCCACGACCAAGGCCGTATATACAGCGCAAAAAACCGGAAAACCCGCGCTGGCCGACGATAGCGGCATGTGCGTGAACGCGCTTGACGGCGCGCCGGGCGTTTATTCCGCCGACTGGGCCGAGCTGGAAGACGGTACGCGTGATTTCAAAATGGCCATGAAGAAAGTCAAAGACGCCATGGGCGATGAACAGGATAACGGCGCGGCCTTTGTATCCTGCCTTGTCCTGGCATGGCCCGACGGCCATGTGGAAAGTGTCGAGGGCCGCATGGACGGCAGCATTATCTGGCCGCCACGCGGCGATTTCGGGCACGGGTATGACCCCATTTTCAAGCCCGAAGGCTTTGACATCACCTATGCCGAAATGCCGGATGACCAAAAAAACAGCCTGAGCCACCGCGCCATTGCCTTTCGGATGATGATGGAGAAGTGTTTCTGAACACGCTTGCCGTTTATATCCACTGGCCCTTTTGCAAATCGAAATGCCCCTATTGCGATTTTAACAGCCATGTGCGCGACAGTATCGACCACAATGCATGGAAAGAGGCCTATCTGCACGAAATGCGCTATACGCGTGACCTGACAGGGCCGCGCACCATTGAATCCGTTTTTTTTGGCGGCGGTACGCCATCACTGATGGAGCCGGGTATAACCGCAGCCATCATCGATGAAATTGATACGCTATGGGGCCTGCCACAACACACCGAGATCACGCTGGAAGCCAACCCGACATCGGTTGAAGCTGAAAAATTAAAAAACTTTAAATCTGCGGGGGTCAACCGTGTCTCTTTAGGTGTGCAGGCGATGAACGATCCTGACCTCAAAGCCCTTGGCCGCGAACACAGCGCAGAAGAGGCCATGGCTGCCGTGAAAATGGCGGCAGATATTTTCGACCGCTTTACGTTTGACCTAATCTATGCCCGCCCGCATCAGAGCGTAACCGCATGGGAAGCAGAGCTGAAAGATGCCCTCCAATACGGCGCGGACCATATGTCACTCTACCAGCTCACGATTGAGGAAGGCACCGCCTTTCACACCCTCCACCAACGCGGGGACCTTATTATTCCAGATGAAGACACGGCAGCCGCGCTCTATGAAACAACGCAGGATATCATGGGCGCGCACGACATGCCCGCCTATGAAATTTCAAACCATGCAAAACAGGGGCAGGAATCACGGCACAACATGGTGTATTGGCAGTATCGCGATTACGCCGGTATCGGCCCCGGCGCGCACGGGCGCCTGACCATCAACAACACAAAACAGGCCACACGCACGCACCGCGCGCCGGAAGCCTGGCTACAACGCGTTACTGAAAACAGTAACGGCTATCACCCGTTTGAAGAAATTACCCCCAGCCAGCGCGGCACAGAGATGATAATGATGGGCCTGCGCCTTACAGGCGGCATTGATCTGAAAAGACTGGAAGCGGAAACGGGGCAGGACACTTCTAAAATCCTTCTGCCAGAGCGCGTGGCCACACTTGAATCCGAAGGGTTCATGACCCGCACAAAAACGCATATCATGGCAACAATGGCCGGGCGGCAACGGCTGAATGCCCTTTTGCCCTACTTGCTGGATACGGACACGGCCGCTTGAACTTAAACGCAGAGTTCTTTACTGTTTTACCTGCGCAAAGGGGAGAGCGCCACGATGCTCCAGATCGACCTTCAAACTCGCGGACAGGACTTCATCGCCCAGAACGTGCCGCATTTTTTTGCGCATAAAATAGAGCACAACCTCCTCCTGTCTCTTTGCGCCCGCAACATGGCAAAAAAGGCCCTGACCGTGCGGCGCCGGGGCACATGGCAGACGGGCGCGGTCTTAACGCACTTGAATCTGGTGCTGGCCCGTGGCGCAAATGATACGGCCGGCGTTTCCGATCTTGCAGATTTTATTGCGCGGCAGAACATCGCGCTTCCCGGCATTTTCGGGCCGACAAGCGCCGCCCAAACCTTTATGTACCGCTGGGTTGGACACACACGGCAGGCCGAGCACAGCATTAAAGATATGACCATATACAGCCTGGGCGTATTAACCGTACCCAAGGTGCCGGACGGCCATTTCCGCATGGCCAACGATGGTGATGCAAAAACACTGGCCGCATGGTACCAGTCCTTTGCCGACGAAGCCCTGCCCCCTGCTGAGAAAAAAACCACGGAAGAAAGCCTGAACATCGTCAAAGAGAATATCACCAAGGGCAGCATTGCCGTATGGGATAATGGCCATGGACCCGTATCCGCCGCGCAGGCAAAAGGGCCATGGCATAAAATGATGCGGATCGGTTTTGTCTACACGCCTTCAGAAGAACGCGGCAAAGGATATGCCGCCGCCACCGTTGCGCACCTGAGCCACGATTTGCAAGACCGTGGCATCGAGGTTTGCCTTTATGCGGATGATGACAACGCGGCTTCAACCCATATATACAAAAAACTGGGATTTACCGCCTGCGCAAAGGCGCGGCATTATTCCCTGCAGACTTAGGGGCTGATATCAGGCTTTTTGAAAAAACTGTGGCGCTGCACGGCTGCGTAATCAACAACGGACAGCTCGGCTTGGAACTCGTTGCAAACCTCTCTGTACGCGGCAGACAAAACCTCGACATCCTGCAAAAGACGGGTACGCATGGCATCTTGCGCATCCGGAACCGGCGCTTTACCTGACACAGCATCAAGCATATCCGAGGGAATCTGCTTATTCCGCTGCAAGGCATCCATGATCGCGGCCAGTTGCGGATCATCCGCCATGCGTTGCTGCAAAGATGTCGGCGTTTCATCTTCGTCCGCCTTACGAAATGGCGCCACAAGGCCGGACCCCGGTGCCACAACAGATGGCGGTGAGGAAAGAATTTTTGCGCGGATCAAGTCACGGCTTTTCTGCCTGTCGGCCTGCGCGGCTTCGGTTAAATATTGCGCATCCATCAGCGCAGCCTTGAAACCGTTTTTATTATCAAGCGGCCACATAAACCGTTCATAAACGGGCGCGGGCACATGCAGACCTGCCGCCAGCGATGAATTGCGCAAACTTGTTTTTTCCAGCGCGACCGCAAAATCACCCGGTCCGCCTGCCGGTGCGCCCTGACGCAAATGACGAATACCATTGTGCACAAGCTGCCATGCCTGATGGCGGGCCATATCCACGGTAATGGCACTATCCGCTTCGACAATCAGCGGCACCGATAAACCGGACATATGCGTTTCGATACGCTGAAGCAAATAGCCCAGCGTGGCATGGCGGTCCCTTGCAAAAGCCGTGTTACCTGATGTGTTGTTTTTGTCGTTCATCGTCCTTTATCCAGCCTCCGCTTTTATTATAGCAATATGCGGGCAGACAGACAAATATTCGCATAACTATTTAATATCAAAGGATTTTTTAGAAGGTTTGCCGGGCCGGATAATCTTCCTTGGGCGCGGCGTTCCTTGATCCGCCGCCTGTTGAAACGCCGCTTTTGTGCGCCGCACGCTTTCCTGCACGATCGTATCTGCAACCTCTGGATGCATAAACCGTTTTGCCCACACTGCGGCTGTATCACCTTTATAATCCCTGGCTTCAATGTCAGCCCCCTTCATCAATAAGGTACGCACAATTTCCGCCCACCCGCTTCGTGACGCTGCGATAAGAGCCGTCATACCCCAACCATCTTTTGCCTCCATATTCGCACCCTGTTCCAGCAGAGCATGTACAACCTTTATCCGTCCATGCCGCGCCGCCATGACAAGAGGAGTCCTACTCTCGTTTTTATCTTTTATCTCTAGCGCGGCGCCATGCTGGATAAGGCACAATGCGGCATCTTTATCACCGCCATGAATAGAAATATGTAGTGGCGTATATCCCTCCTGATCCGTCGCGTTTATATCCGCCCCATGATCCAGCAAAAGCTTCATGGTGGCGGGATTATTGGTATAGTGAAGCGCGGATTGCCTCACCAAGTCCTTGTCCGTTATGCACGCGCCATGCGCCAAGGCCAATTCCACAACATCTGCCAGACCATGCCAGGCCGCTTTCATCAAAAGCGTTTCACCACTGCTGGCATCTTTGGCATTCACATCTGCGCCCTGCGCGATCAAGTCACAACAAAGCTGACTGTCAATTTTACTGTGAGGATTCTCAATGGCGCGATCATGCTCTTGGCTTAGCTCTGCCCAAAGCTGTGCCGTTATGCCCATCGTTGGCTCTGTTTTTTTGTCCTCTGTCATTAACGCTATCCCGCCTTCAAAGATTTCTGTGGCCTGATAATTTTACGCGGCTTGGCCGTGCCTTTGTCTGCCGCCGCCTGAAATATGGCCGTTGTGCGGCGTATATCTTCCTGAGCCATCATATCCATTATGCTCTTATCATAGCCCGCCGCTATTCTGGGGGTTATGCCCACGGCATCAGGCGCATCCATATCCGCTCCCTTTTCCAGCAAGCGCATGGCATTGGCGTAGCAGCCCGCATTTATCGCCATAGCCAGCGCCGAAACACCGTCTTTATTACACGCATTCACATCCATGCCTGCATCTATCAATACAGACAGCTTTGTGCCGTCACCATAAAGGGCACCATGATAAAACAATAATGCCTCCCCGTTGTCACCGCGCACATTTATATCCGCACCCTTGGCAATCAGCTCTGCCACAAATTTGCTTTCCATGGACCTGTCATCCATAGCCCCGTTGATCGCAAGCTCCAGCATGCTGCGCCCCCATTCACCCACAGCATTTACATTGGCACCGGCATTTAAAAGAAAGAAACATGCTTCAGCCTGCGCGGGTGCCTGCTGCAGCTCATGCAATAACAACGCCGTTGCCTGCGCCGGTGACACACAGGGTCTGTTTTTTTCATGGGTGGGCATAGAAAACCCTTCTGCGGACATGTTGCATTGCGCCCACAGTCTACCCCAACCCATTTATTATGTCAACTATTTAGAGGGGCGAGGCATCAGCGCTTCCGTCATCAGGGATAAATCCGTGCCATTCAGCAAAACACCACCTTCTGCTGTAAATTCAAAGGTATAGCGGCGGATGGACCGGCCATTTTCATCGCGGTCAAGCTGGCCCGCCATCTGCACGGGCAGGACCATGCCTGCATAATTTTGTATCTGGGCGCTGTTTTGCGTTTCCCGTTTACTGCGAATCATAAACTCATCCAACCCGTGCAGGTTCAGGTCTGCCGTGCCGGACAACCACAAGGGAGAGGCCGCATCAACCTTGATATCCATTGTCCCGCGCATTTCGAAATCGCGGGCTTTCATGTGCGTATCCTTCATTTCAACGCGCGCACCGGATTCATGCAGCAATTGCGGCAAGGTCCGCAATTTTTCTTTAAGCGCCTGTTTCGCGACCAGATCAGGAGCCTGTCCTTCGCGCTGCGCCAAAACTTGCTCAACCGCCGTCATGAACAAATCGCCAATATCTTCTGCCGGCAAGTCATGCAGGTTTACCTCCCAGCGTAGCGTATGCGGCAATAGCCCTTGCAATATATCCGGCGCGCCTTCAGGGCGGATATCCGTAGCATCTACATGCGTTAAAACCTTGGCCTTGGCAGATTTTAACCCTGTCATACTGCTGTTGGCCGTAACGCTGCCCACGCGCAGGCCAATTGCATTGCCTGCCGCACCGTCTTTCTTTGTATTGGTTGAGCGCAAATTAATATCGCGCACGTTATATTCCGCCGTAACGTCTGCGGGGATATAGGCATCTCTTTCAAACACTTCCTTTAGCGCCTTGCGCAGCGCTTCATGGTTTAAGTCTCCTTCTCCGGCCCTGACAATTTCAAGGGCGCGCGCGCGGGCATCTTTCATGCCGCGCATGGGAAGACCTGCATAAACAATACGCGAATGAAAACTGCCCAGCGCCGCGTCAATCACATTCGTTTTATCGGGCAATGACAGTGATACGCCCTCTATGCCAAACGTCACCGGGCCGTTCCACATATCACCCCCTGCAAGCTCCATGTTCATAACGCTTGCAATCTTTTTAATGGAAAAAGACAGCGGCGTTTTTCCGGCAGGCGCAAATGAAATATCTTCGTAAGACAGATCATATTTCTCAACCAAGTCCGATTCCCCGGACCAGAGTGCCGATAGCGCTTGCTTGCCGATGCGCACAGCGCCAATCGCTTCGCCCGCCGCATCAAAAACGCCGATGCTGGAGGGCAGGGCCGCGCTCAGCATCCATTTCTCATTTTCTGCTGTACGCGCATTCACGATAACGGCCTTCATGCGCACGCTAAGCCCTGTGCCCGTCAGCATCACGATATCCTCTAAGCGAACTTCATAATGATCGTCCACAGGCGTGACTGTAACCGGGCCGTCAAAACGCATGCCTTGCCCTGCAGCCGTGGCAATTTCGGTATGCCATTGCGTTGCTTTTTCAATATCAGCCTTCAGCCGCGCCGCGCCCGCATCGTCAATGGCCGCAAAAGCAGGCGATGCCGCGCACAACAATGCAACGGCAAAAACCGCAAAAAAAGCCTGTAGATAACGCATGATATCCCCCTTATGTCCCGCTGCAATCCGCTGCCTTATTCTAAAGATTCGCACGCCGGGAATAAAGGCGGTTGAAATAACCATAAATCATCTGTAAACAGGGTATCCACAAAGGACGACCATGAAAAAAATACTATTTGCCGCCCTATGCGCTTGCATCCTGTTTTTAACGCTCTCACCTGCGAAGGCCATCTATATGACAGGCGCGGAATTGACGCAGCACTGCGCGGGCGACCAGCCCAAAGACCTTTACAGTTGCACGGCTTACATCGCGGGCATTATCGACTATCATAACCTGATACAGTCTTTGGGCACCGCACCCACCATTGATTTTTGCGTGCCTGCAGACATGCCGATTGAACAGGTCGCAATGGATGTGCTGGCCTATCTGAAAAAAGAACAGCAGCATGGCGGCTTTATTGCGACCCCCGCCGTGACGCTGGCCCTGAACAAGATGTATCCATGCCGGAAGCAAAAGTAAAAACAGCAGACAGCCCGTTTCATCTGGAGACAGATTTTAAACCTGCAGGTGACCAGCCACAGGCGATAAAAGAACTCTGTGCAGGTGTGGGCGACGGCCTTTCCAATCAGGTTCTGTTGGGCGTCACAGGATCGGGAAAAACATTTACCATGGCGCATGTTATTGCCAATACCGCCCGCCCCACGCTGATCCTTGCGCCCAATAAAACACTGGCGGCACAGCTCTACGGCGAGATGAAAGAATTTTTCCCCAATAACGCGGTGGAATATTTCGTTTCCTATTACGATTATTACCAGCCCGAAGCCTATGTACCGAAAACCGATACGTATATTGAAAAAGATTCCGCCATTAACGAGCAAATCGACCGCATGCGCCACAGCGCCACCCGCGCCCTATTGGAGCGGCGTGATTGCATTGTGGTGGCATCGGTTTCCTGTATTTACGGTATGGGGGATGTGGAAACCTATAAAGGTATGACGCTGGATATTTATAAGGGCCAGCAGATTGACCGCAACGATCTTTTACAGGAACTGATCGCCCTGCAATATAAACGCAATGATATTGAATTTTCACGCGGCACGTTCCGCGTACGCGGTGATATTGTGGAGCTGTTCCCTGCCCATCTTGATGATTACGCATGGCGCATTTCGATGTTCGGCGATGAAGTGGAGAGCATTCACGAAGTTGATGCGCTGACAGGCGAGAAAACCGCCGCCTTTGACCGCGTCAAGGTTTTTGCCAACAGCCACTATGTCACGCCCCGCCCCGCGATGCAGGCCGCGATCAAGCAAATCAAAGAAGATTTAAAAACCCAACTCGCCGTTTTCCGCGAACAGGGCAAATTGCTGGAGGAACAACGCCTGGGCGAGCGCACCGCCTTTGACCTTGAAATGCTGGAGGCGACCGGCATGTGCCCCGGCATTGAAAACTATTCCCGTTACCTGACAGGCCGCGCCCCCGGTGAGCCGCCGCCCACATTGTTTGAATATTTGCCCAAGGATGCGCTGGTGATACTGGATGAAAGCCATGTGATGGTCCCGCAGCTCCGCGCCATGTACAAGGGCGACCGCGCCAGAAAAACAACGCTGGCCGCATACGGCTTTCGCCTGCCCGCCTGTATGGACAACCGGCCATTGATGTTCGAGGAATGGGATAAAATGCGCGGGCAGACGGTTTTTGTCTCCGCCACGCCCGGTGACTGGGAACTGGAACAAACAGATGGCGTTTTTGCCGAACAGGTCGTGCGCCCCACGGGCCTCACCGACCCCGAAGTCATTATCCGCCCCACTGATAAACAGGTGGACGACCTCTTGGCCGAGTGCCGCAATGTCACGCAAAAGGGATTGCGCGTTCTGGTCACGACGCTAACCAAGAAAATGGCGGAGGACCTGACTGAATATATGGGTGAAGCGGGATTGCGCGTGCGCTACCTTCATTCCGATGTCGATACGCTGGAACGGATCGAGATTATTCGCGATTTGCGCCTTGGCGCTTATGACGTGCTGGTCGGCATTAACCTGTTGCGGGAAGGCCTCGACATTCCCGAATGCGCACTGGTGGCGATATTGGATGCGGACAAGGAGGGATATCTGCGTTCCCGCACATCACTGATCCAGACGATTGGCCGCGCCGCGCGCAATGTCGAGGGCCGCGCCATTCTTTATGCCGACCGCATCACCAAAAGCATGGAGGCCGCCATCGACGAAACCGCCCGCCGCCGCGAAAAACAAAAGCTTTATAACGCCGAACACGGCATTACGCCGCAAAGCATTAAAAAGAATATCTCCGACATTCTAGAATCTGTCTTTGAACGCAGCGACCGCGTGGTTGTGAAAACAGCGGGCGATACAAAAGACCTGACGGCCAAGGATATCAGAGGGCGTATTATAGCCCTTGAAAAGAAAATGAAGGCGGCAGCGGCAGACCTTGAATTTGAAACCGCCGCGCAACTGCGCGATGAAATCCACCGGCTGGAACAGGCGGAATTGATGTTTTCGGGTCATAATTTAACTGAATAAAGCCGGAAGCGTTTCAAGGCAACACCATCACCACTCTGGATTTGGTCCGGAATTCGAAGGCTCGCCAAGGTAATATATAAATGACTTGGATAAATAATAACACACGCGCCCCTGCGCAGGCAGGGGGCCAGCGACGCAAAGTGCGGTTTTATAAAGTACGGCCTAACGGTCGGTCATGTCTGGATCCCTGCCTACGCAGGGACACGGGAAGAACAAACATTCCATCAGAGGATGGTGCGTTGCAACACACTAGACGCAAAACCAAATAACAGTTATCTTTTGGTGTTTTCCGCTATTTGCAATTGGCAAAGAGCCATTTGCGCCTCCAGTTTCAGGCGAAAAGCTTTTTCAGAACCTATGGCATACCCAACAGCTCCACAAAAAAGCGCCCCAACAAAAAAAGAAAACAAATCATTTCCCCAGAAAAACATACTCGCCACCCCTCCAATAAAACCTAAAACAAGGGTATAAAATGCTACATAGGATTTCGCCCTAGTGTAAAGCCTCGACGAGAACTCAACTATAACTTTAGGATCATACTCTGGAATAATAGCAGTGACGCCATAAGTAAGCTGAGCTTGCCTATCCACTTGCTTCTTTTCTTCGTCTGTAAACATGGGATTTCTCGCGATCAACCCCTCTCCTAAAGAATTATCTATTTCCACTCTACCCACAACTCACCTTTTTCCCCTCACAGCTCCCACAGGCCAGCGATTTACCCGCCGATTTCAAATCGGCAAAGGCTTCGTCGAGGCGTGTCACCATGCCCTCTTCACCCAAGCGCAGCCATTTGCGGGGGTCGTAAAGTTTTTTGTAGGGAGCGCCCGTGTCGGGGTCGATCTGGTGCTTGAATGCTTTGTCGTTTTCAAACACGAATTTGCCCACATCATGCGCAAAGGCAAATTGCGTATCGGTATCGATGTTCATTTTGAAAACGCCATAGGTCAAAGATTCCTCGATCTTTTCCTTTTCGGAACCGGAGCCGCCGTGAAACACAAGGTCCAAGGGGTTTGCCGCCGTACCATGCGTTTTTTGCACCAGCGCCTGCGAATTTTTCAAAATTTCGGGGCGTAATTGCACGTTGCCGGGTTTGTAAACGCCATGCACGTTGCCGAACGATGCCGCCAGCGAGAAATGCCCAATGGGCGAGAGCATATCCCATGCCTTCAGGCAGTCTTCGGGCTGGGTATAAAGTTTATCGTTATCAATTTCATCGGAACCAACACCGTCTTCTTCGCCACCTGTCACGCCCAGCTCGATCTCGATGCTCATGCCAAGGGGCGCAAGGCGCTTTAAAATGCGCGCAGATTCGGAAAGGTTATACTCAATATCCTCTTCCGACAGGTCGATCATGTGGGATGAAAACAGCGGCTTGCCGTGTTCTTTAAAGTAATGTGCGCCATGGTCAATCAATGCCTCGACCCACGGCACCAGTTTTTTATTGGCATGGTCGGTGTGCAGCACCACGCAAACGCCGTAGTGTTCGGCCAGCAAATGCACGTGCTGCGCTGCCGACACCGCGCCCAAGACCTTGGCATCAAAACTGTCAGGAAAACCCTTTCCCGCATAAAATTCCGCGCCGCCGTTGGAGAGCTGGATCACGACATCTGATTTATTTTTCGCGGCGGCTTCCAAAACCGCGTTCAGCGAATTTGTGCCCACAATATTCACAGCGGGAAGCGCGTATCCACCCGCTTTACAGGCCGCGACCAGTTGCTTATATGCCGCGCCATGAACGACGCCGGGTTTCAATTGTGTCATGCCGTAATCCTCATCCTGTTTTTTTGTGGAGATTTATTCATAGCAAAATCCGGCATAAGGCACGACCCCCAATCCACGCCATTTTCCAAAGCGGCGCAGGATAAAACACTAAAGACACCACCCTTAGTGTTCTCCGTGTCCCCCAGTGTTTCAAAAAAATGCCTGCGGCGCTTTATATAACACCGCACAAGAACATACAAAGAACGGGGGATTTAAGCCGGTTTCGGCCCGCCGCCCGTTTCGGGCTTGGGGTCATCCTTGGGCTTTTCTTGAGGCTTGGGCATTGGCGTTTGCTTGCCCTTTGCGTGCTTTAAAAATTCAGCGACACGTGTCAGCTCATCTTGCGAGCGGCCTAAAAGCTGCTTGAAGAAAACACCCGCTTCCTTGGGGTTTTTCGGCAGATCAACATCGGTCATGCCCATGTTCATCACATCCTGCAATTCGGGGCGGCTGAACAGTTCACGCGTCCATTCCAATGTTTGCTTGATACCCCCTGCATACTGGCCGTTGTTGCGTTCATCAGATTTTTTAACAATGTCATCCAGAACGGAAATCACCGAACGGCCCTTAACAGGAATATCCAGTTTCTTGGCCACGACCAGCGACATCACTTTTACCTCTGCCATTACAGGCAAAACATCATAGGCCGTCATAAAGCTGTTCTTACGCGGATCAGACAATATGTGTTTTTGCTGCATCATCGCCTGCCCCAGATCACGGGTGAGGAGGTCAACGTTATTGGCATGCAAAACTTTTTGACCGTGCGACCGCACGAACTTTGCGAAAAACAGGGCCAGTTTAAGCTGAGGTGGTTTCATATGTGCAATCCTTGAAACAAAAGTAATGTGAAGCCTATGTAAGGTGGCTTATAGTTATCATAAACACGCTTACCTGTGCAATATATTAATTATTTACATAACAAAATAACCCCTCTATCTTTTTGGATTTGTTTGGGTTATGGTTAAATCTGTTTCCGGAGAGAACAATGCCTCAACAGCCCACATCGCACGCACCAGACACGGAACACGGCACTTTACGCTGCGTCATTGATGATTCGGGCCGGGTGGTTTTCGCCAGCCCCGCGCTGGGCTGGGCGCTGGACGTCAACGCCGAACAGCTGGCCGGGCAAAAAGCAGACAGTATCTTGAATTTCATTTCTGGCGATATCTCTAAAAACGCGCCGGAGTCCGGCATATACGATGTTGCGCTGCTGCGACCAAAGCGCGATCCGCAAATTTTGTCCGCCCGCGTTGACCGCATTCAGGCCGCAAAAGACCGCACGTTAACCGTGATCTGGCTTGACCCGGACAATGGCTTGCGCGACATGCCGTCGGGCGATGCGCGTAAAGCTGCAGAAGACCTTGCCGCATTTATAGGCAATCACAAGCCATCAACAGATACAAGAGAACATGCAGCCACCCCCATACAAGACCACGATGGCGAGCTGCGTCATTTCTTAAACATGACCAGCGAGCTTTTAGCTGTGTGCACAATTAACGGCACGTTCCTGCGCACGAACACGACATTTAACCAGACCCTTGGCTTTTCAGATACGGATTTGAAAAACCTGTCCTTTGTCGACATCGTTATACAAGAAGACAAAGCGCATATGACGCAGGTTTTCGAAAGTCTGGTGCAGGAAAATTCTTCAGCAGAGACCGAGGCCCGCATGCTGTGCCAGGATGGCAGCCAAAGGCAACTGGCATGGAAACTCAAGGCGGCAGATGAGCACATTTATATTGTCGGTGACGACATCACGCGCATCCGCAGCCACGAAGAAGAGCTGACGCGGCGCGAACGGCAGCTGGCCGAAGCGCAAAAAATAGGGCGCATGGGCAGCTGGCACTGGAATGCCCGCACAAAAGACATCACGTGGTCTGACCAAATGTATGACATTTTCGGCGTCAGAAAAGATGTGCTTATTCCCTCGCTCAATAGCATCAGCGCCCTTGTCTTAAAGCGCGACCTGGGACGGCTGCACAAATGCCTTTACCGCGCCATGGTCAGGAAGCGCGACTTCAGGATTGAATTCCGCATCCGCCGCCCCGGCAGCGGCGTGCGCTATATGCGTTGCGAAGGCGGGTGCAAAGTAGACAGCGACACCGGCGAACTCACCGCCATGTACGGCATCGTGCAGGACGCCACCGAAAACACGTTGCACGAAAAAGCCCTGCAGGCCGCGAAAGAGTCAGCGGAGCACGCCTATGCCTCCCGCGCCCGGTTCCTTGCGAACATGAGCCATGAGCTGAGAACGCCGCTGAACGCCATTATTGGTTTTTCCGAGATGATCCAGCGGCAATTGCTGGGGCCGATCGGCCAGCCGCGCTATCTTGACTACATCGGCGGCATCCGCGAAAGCGGGGAACATCTTTTAGACCTTATCAACGACATTCTTGACATGTCCAAAATCGAAGTCGGCAAATACGAACTGCACGCCGAAGATATGAACATCGGTAAGGTGATCCGCCTTGCCATTCACATGATCGAAGGCCGCGCCCATGAAAGCCAGTTGCGCTTGATTGCAGATGACATCGCCGACGACATCCATATCACGGCAGACCGCCGCGCCTTGATGCAGGTTTTGCTCAACCTGTTATCCAACGCCGTTAAGTTCACGGCGGCGGGCGGCAGCATCGAGGTCAAATGCCGCAGGGACTTATCGGGCGTTGCCATTTCCGTCAGCGATACGGGCATCGGCATTCCGGCGGAAAAAATATCGGCCATCACGCAGCCGTTTGAACAGGTCGACAGCGAATTTACCCGCCGCCACGAAGGATCGGGACTGGGTCTGTCTATCACAAAAAGCCTGGTGGAGCTGCACGGCGGACGGCTGGATATTCATAGCGAGGTCGGCGTCGGCACGACCATGACGGTCCTGCTGCCAGACGCCGTGCCTGCAAAGCAGCGTAAATCTTTATAATTCAAAATCCTGAATTTTATTGCGGTCCCAATCGGTAGAGGACGCAGATGGCTTGCTTTGCTTTTGCTCTTGTTCCTGACGCGGCGGCAGGTCAGGATACATGAACGCATTTTCCATCGCACCTTGTTCGTAACTTTTTGTCAGGTCGACTGTAATCGTGGGGGGCTGTCGGCCACGGGCATCGCCGCTGGTTTCCATGGAGAAAGCTAGCGCAATATCATGCTTACGCGCCACTTCGTGCAGCTTGATATAACCCGGCATCTGGCGGACTTCTTCGTTCGTGACCTTTAACACATCCGGCGAAAACGGCATCTGCAAACGCAGCAACGTTGGAAAACCACTTTCAGACGCCATTGTCACGGCCTCTGTCACCATTTCAATTTTCTTGCCTTCATCATCGCCCGCGCGGCGGGAGACGGCGTTGAAAAGCTGCTTAAAAGATGAATCGATCCGGTTGAATAAATTATCAGCCAAATTCGCAAAAGCTTCATCCATCATCTTGGACTGCACATCATGGCTGCGCGGATCTTCCAGAACGGGGTTTATCAGATCCCGGATGCTTTGGCCCAAAGGCGTATCTTCGGTAGACTCTTTTTTTGAAGGCAGGGGCATTATCTTTCCTTTGCCGCTTGATATTTTATTATGTTTACGAAGGGCATTTTAAACATTATTTGCTTTATGCGCAAGAAATTATTCCGTAAAGACCCCTATGGGCAAATAACCAAAAAAGCCTTATATTTCATGGAAGAGTAAGATATGCCGCTTCGCATCCACAAAATTAACGTCAGCAACTTTCGGAACTACACCGCCATGCGGCTGGAGCCTCAAGGCGCGCAAGCCGTTGTGCTAACGGGGGTGAACGGTGCCGGGAAAACGAATCTGCTGGAAGCTGTTAGCCTGATGACGCCGGGGCGCGGCCTGCGCGGCGCCACATTGCCCGACCTACAAAACTGCCATGACAGCGCGCCATGGGCCATTGCCGCAGAACTGGAAACAGCAGGCGGTTTAATGACGCGTATTGGTACCGGCCCTGAAAAAGACGGCATGCGGCGGACCGTGCGCCTGAACGGCAAAAATGCCAAGAGCCAATCAGACCTTGCCAACATTGCCAGCGCCGTCTGGCTGACCCCGCAAATGGACCGCCTGTTTTTGGAAGGCGCATCGCACCGCCGTAAATTCTTTGACCGCTTGGTCACCACCTGCGCGCCACAGCACCTAACCACCGTCAACCGCCACGAAAAAAGCCAGCGTGAACGCATGAAGCTTTTACGCGAGATACAAACGCCGGACCCGCGCTGGCTCGCCACGCTGGAAAAGCAAATTGCGGCAGACGCCGTTGCCATTGCAGCAGCGCGCCTGCATGTACTGGAGCGCATTAACGCACATGCCGCCACGCTGCACACGGCGCAATCCTTGTTCCCGCGCCCCATACCCACATTGACAGGGGATACGGAAGCACGCATTGCAGACACCCCCGCCGCCGATCTGGAAGAGGATTTAAAAACGCGCCTGCGCACCGCCCGCAGTGAAGATGCGGCGGCAGGGCGGGCACAACATGGAGCGCACCGCTGTGACCTTGATGTTCTTTATGGCGGGCGTAACATGCCGGCAGCGCTATGTTCAACAGGCGAGCAAAAAGGGTTGCTGGTCGCGCTAATCCTTGCGCATGTCCTGATGCTACAGGCGGAAACAGGGCATACGCCGCTGATCTTGCTTGATGAGGTTGCCGCGCATCTTGACGACCACCGCCGCGCACAGCTTTTTGAATATCTGGCAGGCATCAACGGACAGGTCTGGCTGACGGGTACAGAACCAGATATTTTTACGCCACTAAAAAACCACGCCCGCCACTTTCATCTGGCTGACGGCAGCGCGATGCTGGAAAAAGCAGTGTCCTAGGGTTCAGACTCATAGAATACCGTCACCCCCGCTTCCGTGCGGGAGTCTGGCGTGCGCTTTCAGCGCACAGTTTATAAACAGGCATGCTTTTCAGCATGCACCGGATGTCCGCGCAAAGCGGGCATGACAAGATTCCTTCACCTGAAAAAATTCAGGGTTTCATGAGTGAGGACCCTAGTCACTGTTTATATCACAATAACCCTCTATACCATCCCTGCAATATCATCGCACGAAGTGTGATAATGCATTAACGGCGAAAACCCTGTATAATTGTTTCTTTGCCTTGCAGGATAGAAAGAGGCATCAGGAGGCGGTTTCATGGCATCTTTTGGCGACATCATGGCGGCGGGCGGCTGGGCGGTTTTTTCGCTGTGTTGCGCTTTTTTCATGGCGGCATTCGCGCTTGTGAACCAATACGTCAGGCAACCGGGGCTATTGATTGTTTTTGGCATGCGTCTTGGCGTCACGGTGACCATGTTGCCCTTTGCCCTGCTAATTCCATGGCCGCCAGAACCCGCTTTTTACATCATCGTATTTTGCACAGCCGGTTTTGCGGTATGGGGAGATGCCTGTTACCTGAACGCCAGCGCGAAATACGGCGGCGGCGTTGCCGCCCGCATGATGCCCTATAGCATATGGGGCGCGTTCCTTTTGTGGATTCCTTTTGATCTTGGCATTCTTGGGCGCTATGCCGCAAACCCCTTGAATACGGCCATCATTCTTGCCGCGCTGGCGGGCTGCGTTTTCTTCGCGCAAAGACAGCGAAAATGCGAAATAAGCCGCAGCGCATTGCTCGATATGATCCCTTTTGTCATTTCAGCCAGCGTAACAACGGTCTTGAACAAGCTGGCCATGGGCTATGGCACGCATACGGGCGCGGTCTATGGCTATATGCTGTTCCAATGCTTTTGCGCCTCGACCCTGTTGGGCGCTCTTTTGTGGTGGAAACATCGCAAGAAAGCATTACCCAACTTTGACAAAAAACGCCTTGGGCGCGCATCCCTTCTACTAGCAGGCATCTGGATCACCAGCATGTTCTTTAAAAATTACACAATGGTCTATACCCCCAATCCTGCGTATTTTCTGGCGATTACCCTGACAGCACCCGTTTTCATCGCGCTGTACTATTTGGTTGTCAGGCACAAAGAAACGGCAGACGTGAAATCCGGTATGGGTGTTGTGGCCTGCGCCATCCTTCTGGCATTGGCCAGTGTGCGGGGATAGGGGAACATTCTCGGCCCAGAGATATATGCGTGACATTAATTTTACAGAAATTGGCATTTAACCCCTTGATTCTACGCCTGTTTTTTTTCAGCAAAATCCACCGTAAAACACTGATTTTTTAAGCGTTTTTTGTGCTTTTTCGCTGCGGAAAACGGGGGAAATTTGCTATAGTCCCCCATACTCGAAAAACGAAGATATGACACAGGAAAAAGACATGACAGATGCGGCTGAAGTTGCTCCCGACATGAATGCGGGCGGCGCGGAATATGGCGCGGATTCAATCAAAGTTTTAAAGGGACTGGACGCCGTTCGTAAGCGCCCCGGCATGTACATCGGCGATACCGATGACGGCACGGGCCTGCACCATATGGTGTATGAAGTCGTCGATAACGCGATTGACGAAGCGCTGGCCGGCCATTGCGATGGCGTTGATGTTATTTTGAATTCAGACGGCTCTTGCACCGTGCGCGACAATGGACGCGGCATTCCTGTTGAAATCCACAAGGGCGAGGGTGTATCCGCCGCTGAAGTCATTATGACACAACTGCACGCCGGCGGTAAGTTCGACCAAAACTCCTATAAAGTTTCGGGCGGCTTGCACGGCGTGGGCGTATCTGTTGTGAACGCCCTGTCCAAAACGCTGGACCTGCGCATCTGGCGGGCGGGCAAGGAATGGCATATGCGCTTTTCGCACGGCGTGCCCGATGCCCCGCTGAAGGAAGTGAAGAGTGTTTCAAATGACCAGACAGGCACGGAGGTAACTTTCCTGCCCTCGACCGACACCTTCACCATGACGGAATTCAACTTCACCACGCTGGAAAACCGCCTGCGCGAGCTTGCATTCCTGAACTCCGGCGTGCGTGTCACATTAATCGACAACCGCAAGAAAGAACCCAAAAAGACAGAATTCAAATATGACGGCGGCCTTGTCGCCTTTGTGAACTTTCTTGATCGCTCCAAAACCGTTTTGCACAAGCCCGCCATTCATATCAGCGGCGAGCACGAAGGCATTACGGTAGAAGTCGCGATGGAATGGACCAATGCCTATCACGAAGATACCGTGTGTTTCACCAACAACATCCCCCAGCGCGATGGCGGCACGCATCTGGCCGGTTTTCGCGGGGCGCTGACGCGGACCGTCAACAGCTATGCGGAATCATCCGGTATCTTGAAAAAGGAAAAAGTCAACCTCAGCGGCGAAGACATGCGCGAAGGGATGACCTGCGTTGTCTCCGTAAAAGTGCCGGACCCCAAGTTTTCCAGCCAGACGAAAGACAAGCTGGTATCATCGGAAGTTCGCCCCGCCGTTGAAAGCATTGTCGGCGAAAAACTCTCGGAATGGTTTGAGGAAAACCCGCAGGACGCCAAGAAAATCGTGGGCAAGGCCGTTGATGCCGCCACCGACTGGGCAGCAGCACGCACGGCCAGCGAACTCCGG
>JAPPOU010000123.1:0-42499 GCA_028817795.1 Alphaproteobacteria bacterium | reverse complement strand
GGCAAGGCCGTAGAAGCCGCCACCGCAAGGGAAGCAGCACGCAAGGCCCGCGAACTCACGCGCAGAAAGGGTGTTTTGGATGTATCGTCCCTGCCCGGCAAGCTGGCCGACTGCTCGGAAAAAGATCCCGCCCTGTCCGAGCTTTTCATCGTCGAGGGGGACTCTGCGGGCGGCTCGGCCAAGCAGGCGCGCCACCGCGCGAACCAGGCCATCCTCCCCCTACGTGGAAAAATATTGAACGTCGAACGCGCGCGCTTTGACAAAATGCTGTCATCGGCTGAAATCGGCACACTAATCACAGCGCTGGGCACCAGCATCGGCAAGGATGAGTTCAACATTGAAAAGCTGCGCTATCATAAAATTATCATTATGACTGACGCGGACGTCGATGGTTCCCACATTCGCACGCTCTTGCTCACCTTCTTCTACCGCCAGATGCCCGAACTGATACACCGTGGTTACATCTATATCGCACAACCGCCGCTGTATAAGGTCAAGCGCAGCAAGGGCGGGGCGGAGCAATACCTGAAAGACGACAAAGCGCTTGAAACCTACTTGATTGACAACGCCGTTGACGATCTTGCCTTCCGCCTGACAGATGGCCAAGTCACCAAGGGCGAAGATTTAAAACGCATCATGCAGCTCTGCGCAGCCGTTAACCGCAGCATGGACCCCATTACCGACCGCGTGGGAGACCAGCATATCGTGGAGCAAACCGCCGCCTGCAACGGCTTTGATCCTGAAAACCGCTCCAATGACGTTGCCGCTGCCGTTGCCAAACGGCTGGACGGGCTGTCCCCCGTATTTGAGCGCGGCTGGGCAGGCACCTTTGCCGAAGAAGAAGGCTTTGCCTTTACGCGCACCATACGCGGGGTGGAAAGCCGGCTGGTCCTGCCAACAGAACTTTTGGACGGCCATGATGGCCAGCGCCTTGCCCGCCTGCACGATGTTTTCAGCGAGTTTTTCACAGGCCCCGGCCACCTGATTGACGGCGACGGCAAGGAAACGGAAGTTCACGGCCCTTACGATCTTTACAACCGCGTTATCTCTCTTGCCCGCAAGGGGCTGTCGATCCAGCGCTATAAAGGTCTTGGTGAAATGAACCCCGATCAATTGTGGGAAACAACGCTGGATCCGGAACAAAGATCACTGCTGCAAGTAAAAGTCGACAAGGAAGACATGGCCTCCGAGCTGTTCTCCACCTTGATGGGCGATATTGTCGAGCCACGGCGCGAATTTATTCAAGAACACGCCCTCGAAGTTTCAAACCTTGATGTCTGATAAAACAGAAAATCCGTTTTTTGCGATTGCCGGCGTACTGCTATCATTCAAAGGGCGCGTCAGCCGGACGGGATATATCCTTTTGATCCTGTTTGCCGTCGTCATGCACCAGCCCTATCTGGCCTTTCGCGATGTTGTCGCCGCCGGGCACCATACGCCGCTGCAGTATATGCTGGCCGTTGCATCAGCTTTTGCCTATTACCTGATCTGCGCATCCGCCCATACACGCCGCTTGCACGACATCGGCCTGCGCGGCTGGTGGATTGTCGCGCCGCTGACCGTGAACAAATTTATCCCGGAATTCGAACCGTTCCTGTTTTTCACATTGGCGCTTTGGATTGTACCCGGCAGACAGGCTGAAAATATTTTTGGGCGCAAGCCGCCCGGCTTTGCCGATATGCTGGTGCGCGCGCGGTTAGCACGGCTTGAGCGCAAATATCTTTCAGGCGCCATCGATAGCGATGCCTATAACGCAGCGCGGGCCGATATCACCACCAAAAAAAAGAAAAAGTAACCTTGCCCGCTACGGCTTAAGCAGCTTTCTTGTGGCCATCTGCAGACGGCGCCGACACTTCACCGCTTATAAAATGCTTACGGCACAGGGCCGTGTACTTGTCGTTGCCGCCAATTTCCACCTGCGCGCCGGCGCGGGCGATACTGCCGCCTTCCAAAACGCGGGCCGTCATCGTGGCCTTGCGTCCGCACCAGCAAATCGTTTTAATTTCCTCGATATTGTCGGCAAACCGCAAAAGAGCTTCGGACCCCGGAAAAAGCTGGCCCATAAAATCTGTTTTCAGGCCATAGCACATCACCGGGATACCAAGATCGTCAACGATACGCGCGCATTGCCGCACTTGTTCGGCTGAAAGGAATTGCGCTTCGTCTATCACAACAATGTCAACGGCCTTGTCCTTGTTACGGCTTGCGATCAAATCATACACATCCGTCACCTTATCAAAGGTGTCGGCGGGCAATGTCAAGCCAATACGGGCCGTGATCTTGCCCGCGCCATAGCGGTCATCCAGTTGCGCGGTCAGGGCCACAGGCCGCATGCCGCGTTCAATGTAATTGTAATGCGCCTGTAAAAGCTGTGTCGATTTGCCGGAGTTCATTGCGGCATACTTAAAGTACAGCGACGTCATGCAAACCCGCCCCCTTCGATGAAAACACTTGATTCTGGATGCGCTGATTGTATCCGGACCATACCGAAAACAAAAGCCTATTTTTTATCGCGTATGCCAATAAATTCATGCGTATCGAACAAAAGAAAGCGGTTTTTGATACCTGAATATTCTGCTGTCACGACGCCACTTTCACAATCGTCACTCCATGCAGCATAGCCACCACCGACAGTTGTCACCTTTTCGGAGCTCAGAGGAATCGTTTTGTGCAAAACAGGCACACTATCATCATCTCGCATCAACTGTCCGCTAGCGGCATCATGAAAAGTAAAAATAAACGTGCCCCCCCCTCCAGTCTCGTCATCACCCAGCACAGCGGCCAGATAAAGCTGCTCACCACTTACCAACAAACTCGCGCCGCCAAACCGTGTATACGGGCCGATTTTTGTAACATCTTCTGCACGTAAAGGCGTACCCATATATTTCCAATGTCTGCCATGGTCAAAAGAGGCCAACATAACAACCCGATCCGGTGTCTCTTTATCTGTAAACGCGGACAGTGACATGACGAGCGCCTTGTCTATATACACAACGCTCGGCCGTGAATACATCCTCACATCTTTCAAACTGTCATGCAGCGTATTGATATGGTGCAGCACCATATCCTGATACGGCGGGGGTGGATAATCCGGCGCGGGCGACATCAGCCACACCTCTGTCGACCACTCCCCATAAATATCTGATGTTTCTTGATACGTAATAAAACCGTAACGCCGCGTTGCAGCCAGGCCGTTTTTGACCGACCAGAAATAACGATATGAGAACAGTTTCCATTCACGCCCTTCGTCGTCAGGGTCATAAACAACGCTGGGCGTTTCATAGCGCCAAACGCCTCCATCAATCATACTCTGGCCATCCGGCGCCATGATTTCTGCCGCTTTTGGCGCCAAAATACGCTCATTGCCAATCGGCGTCCATGACTTACACCCGTTTGCAGAACTAGCTAACAAAACACCTGGCTGCCACAAACCTTCCATCGTGCCATCGTTGGTAAGGTACGTAAATGCCATCAAGTGGGTCCTTTCCCCATCACTGGCAATGGACGGATCGTATATATGCGCGTTCGACGCCGTGCGTGAAATATGTGTCGGGGCAGGCTCTTGCGGCGCCGTCAGTTTTGTAACGCCGGCACAGGTATTCAAGAAGATAATCGGAAAAAACGATATCCCGGCCAGCATGACAATCTTGTACTGCCATGGCATCTCAAAAAATATGTCACTGATGGTTTTGCCGTATATCTTCATTCCTGCATGCCGATCATAAGGTCAGGCAACCGCAGGCAGGTCCATTTCCAGTATGGCCATGTTGAAGTCATAAGAGACGTCACCTTCGTCATCATCGCGGTAAATCACGCCAATGAACTCGCCGTTCAAATGCACTTCCACGGAATCGTTCGTTTCCTTTCGCGCCTGAACGGTTAAGGCCTTGTTAGCAAATGTTTTTTGCAGATAAGTCTGCAAGCGCGTGATTTCGGCTTCGGTCATACGGTGTGCTCCCTTATTTTCAGGATTTAAAAATACACGATGCCGCCACAAAGGACAAATGGGCAGTTGCTCTTTTTGCCAACATTATGAAATTAAAAATTTGTATACTACAAAGCCTCAATTTCCGCAGCGGCGCGATCAAAGGCAGCTTCCAGCGCGCCAATCATATCCGCGCCGACATTATCGCCCCGCGAGCTCAGGGTCTGGATATCCGCAGCAATATCGCCCAACTGCATGCACCCTGCCGACCGCGCCGCGCCCTTCAAGCTATGCGCCGCTTCTTTTAGGGCAGCAATGCGGCCCTCCGCATGCAAAAGACGCATTTGCTCGACCTGCGGGCGCGTCATATCCACAAAGGCTTTCAACAACGCAATAACGTCCGCGTCAATCGACCCCATCTGTTTTTCTATAGACGCAAGATCCAGCGCAGGCGCAGCATCACCGGCAGGAACCGGGGGTTCTTCCTCTAATGGCACATCGTCTTCCGCATCTTCCATTTCCTGCAAAACACCCCAGCGGATCAAAAGCTGGCGGAACTGGCCCAAGCTGACGGGCTTTAACAGGCATTCATCAAACCCGTATGACAGATACGCCTGTTTTTGCGCCATTTGCACATCCGCGGTCAAAACAATCACTGGGAAACGATGCAGTGCATCAACGTTGTTTTCCTCTTCCGTTGCGCGAATATGCGCGACAAGCTGGTATCCGTCCATGTCCGGCATGTGCAGGTCTGTAAACAAAATACCGTGCTCTTCTTTCTCCAGCGCCCGCACGGCCTCCACACCCGTGCCGACAAAATCTGCATCCACACCCAGTTTTGTCAGTTGCCGCCGCAAAATGTCGCGCACGCTTTCCGTATCTTCCGCAATCAACAAGCGGCGGGGACCGGTATAATCCTGCGTCATCATGCGTTTGGCCGCGCTTTTCACAGCTTCGCCAAGGCCCAGACGCGATGCAGGCTTGGACAGATATTTCGCGCCAATCACCCGCGCCGTATATTGCATGCCGTAATCGTTACGCACGGTATAAAGGATCAGCCCCATAAAGGGCCTGAGCTTTGTTATTTCCTTTAAAAGATCAATACCCATACCATCCGGCAAGCCTTGGTCCACAACGGCCACATCAAAACGGCGGCGCTTGACCAGCGCCAGCCCCTCGGCATAGGTCGGCACGCTTTCAACTTTCGCGCCCATGGAGGTAAGGGATGATAAAATCTCTTTTGCACCTTTTGGGTGATCTTCCACAGACAAAACCGCGATACCGTCAAGACTGGGAAGCTCTGTTTTGGCCTGCTCATCTGCTTTCATCGTGGGAATTTCAAACCAAAACGTGCTGCCCTTGCCTTCTGTACTATCAACGCCAATGTGTCCGCCCATCAACTCAATCAGCTTGTGACTAATTGACAAGCCAAGCCCCGTGCCGCCAAACTTGCGGGTCGTCGAATTATCCGCCTGCGTAAAGGGCTGGAACAGTTTTTCAGCCACCTGCGGCGGCATGCCGATGCCTGTATCGATAATTTCAAACCTGAGGGCCAAACCGTCATCCGGCGCTTTCACGTGCTGCGCTTTTGTCGTGATGTGCAGTATGACGCTACCTTCCTCGGTAAACTTGACCGAATTTCCGACAAGATTAATCAAAACCTGCCGCAGACGCGTGGGATCACCCATCACGACAAAAGGCACGTCTTCATCCACCTTTGGTATTAGCTCGACGGGTTTACCCATCAACCGTACTTCCATGCACTCCAAAACGCCATAGGCCAGCGTGCGGACCGGCACCTCGAAATGATCCAGCTCCACCTTGCCCGCCTCGACTTTGGCAAGGTCGAGGATATCATCCAAAATCTCCAACAGGCCGGAGGCGGATTTACGCGCCGTCGCCAGCATTTCTTGTGCCTGCGTGCTGATCTGTTCGTCCGCGATCAGCTCCAAAAGACCGTAAACGCTTTGCATCGGGGTTCTGATCTCGTGGCTCATGGTGGCCAGAAAATGCGATTTCATTTCAGCCATAGCCCGTGCTTCGGCTTCAGCTTTTTTCAGGGCGGAAATTTCATCATTTTCAGGGGGTGCTGTCATAATTCCTCTTTCGCGAATCCTTTTATGCGCTTATATTTTACGGGTCAGGCGGTTAATAAAGGGCAAAGAGGGTATTATTATGTCACACAAAGTCGCTATCATCGGCGCGACAGGCAATGTCGGGCGGGAAATATTGAATGTATTGGCGGAACGCAACTTCCCCGTATCCGAGGTTGTAGCGCTCGCCTCATCCAGATCGCAGGGTCGCGAAGTTTCGTTCGGCGAAGATGACGTTTTAAAGGTCCAGAACCTTGATAACTACGATTTCAAGGGTACGGATATCGTACTGGCTTCGGCGGGCGGCAAAGTTTCCGAAGCCTTTGCCCCGAAAGCAGCGGCGGCAGGCGCTATTGTCATCGACAACTCATCGCATTTCCGCATGGATGCCGATGTGCCGCTGGTTGTGCCGGAGGTCAACCCCGATGCCCTTGCCGGTTACAAAAAGCGCGGTATCATCGCAAACCCCAATTGTTCCACCATCCAGATGGTCGTGGCCTTAAAGCCGCTGCACGATACTGCCACGATCAAGCGCATCGTCGTGTCCACCTATCAATCCGTCTCCGGCGCGGGCAAGGAAGCGATGGATGAATTGTTTAACCAGACGCGTGGCCTGTTTGCCAACGACATCCCCTCGCGCGAGGTTTTTGCAAAGCAGATTTCCTTTAACGTTATTCCGCAAATCGACGTCTTCTTAAAAAATGGGGACACGAAAGAAGAGTGGAAGATGCAAGAGGAAACAAAGAAAATCATGGGCAACGATATTGCCGTGACCGCCACCTGCGTGCGCGTGCCTGTATTTGTGGGCCATTCCGAATCCGTGAATATAGAGCTGGAAAAGCCGTTAACGCCCGAAAAAGCACGTGACGTTTTGCGCAAAGCACCCGGCGTTGTTGTCGTGGACAAACAAGACCCTGAAACGGGTTTTATCACGCCCATCGAGATTGCTGGCGATGACCCCGTGTACGTCAGCCGTATCCGCCCGGATGAATCTGTTGAAAACGGCCTGAATATGTGGGTTGTGGCCGACAACCTCAGGAAAGGTGCCGCCACAAACGCCGTACAAATCGCCGAACTGCTGGCAGAAAAACATCTGTAAAAAAGGACGCGCATCATGACACCACAAAATGCTGCACAATCACGTGCAAATCAGGAGGACAATATGCTCCACCAAAACGACCTGAAACACATTGCCCATTCCCAAACGCTTTTGATGAACGAGCAATCCCGCATCATGGAAAGTGAGGGGCGTGATATTTATAAACTCGGCTTTGGCCAATCCCCTTTTCAACCGCCGGAACACGTCACATCCGCGCTGCGCAATGCCGCACAAACGCACGGCTATACGCCTGTTGCGGGCTTGCCGGAATTGCGCGAAGCCATTGCCGCCTTTCATAGCGAGATGGACGAAAGAAACGTCAGCGCCGACCAAGTCCTGGTCGGCCCTGGCTCAAAAACGCTGATTTTCAACACACTTCTGGCCTTCAATGATGCCGCCGTTCTTATACCTGCGCCTGCATGGGTATCCTATGCGCCACAGGCAAAGCTGACCGGTCACGGCATTGTGCCCATACCTGCCCGGTTTGAAGACAGATGGCATATTACACCGGACACGCTGGACAAGGCTTGCGCCCAATTGCCGCCATCACAAAATAAAATTTTGATTCTCAACACGCCGGGCAACCCCGATGGCCTTGCCTATACCCGCGAAGAGCTCACCGCACTGGCGCATATTTTTGAAAAGCACGGCATATGGGTGATCGCAGATGAACTATACGCCCCAATCCATCATACAGGGCAGCATGTCTGCCTTGCTGATATTTATCCGGACAGGGCGCTTGTGACCAGCGGCATGTCAAAATGGGCCGCCGCCGGGGGCTGGCGGCTGGGCCTGCAAATCTTGCCGGACAACGTGCCGCAAAACCTTAAAAACACGCTTTTGGGCATCGCATCGGAAACCTTTTCCTGCGCGGCAGCACCCGTACAGCAAGCCGCAATCAAAGCCTACGTTTGGAATGACACCTTGCGCCACTATCTTGCCTGCCAGCGCATGATTTTGGGCACCGTGGGCCGTGCTGCAAGCGCCGCGCTGAACAAAGCCGGGCTGCGCGTGCATGACCCGGAGGGTGGGTTTTACCTGATTGCAGATTTCTCGCCGCTTGCAGAATCCCTGCGCGGAAAAGACATTGTTTCCGATATGACGCTGTGCAGCCGCCTGTTGCATGAAACCGGTGTTGCTCTTTTACCCGGCACTGCCTTTGGCTTGCCGGCCACGGCATTAACAGCACGTCTGGCCTACGTCGATTTTGACGGTACCGCATTAATGCAAGCGCTTAACGGTCTGGATCTGAATAGCGCTGCTGCAGGCACAACGGTGCGCCGCCATACAGAACGCATGACAAAAGGGCTAAATTTGTTATGTGATTGGGTAAAGAGCTAAGGTCCAGACTTACAAAATACCGTCACCCCCGCCTCCGCGCGGGGGTCTGGTGTGCGCTTTCAGTGCATGATTTATAAATAGGCATGCCTTTCGGCATGCGCCAGATGCCCGCGTAAAGCGGGCACGACAAAACTCTTTCGCTTGAAAATATTCAGGTTTTTAATGGGTCCAACCCTTAATCGCTCACTTCTTCTTCTACGGCGTCACCCGCAGCAGGAGCGATATCCGCCAGACCTTCGGCGCGCAAAATATTGTTTGCCGTTTCTTCCAAAGTTTCTATTGATTCCGGGAAAACGACTTGCGGCACCGCCTGCACGATGTCGTCACGCTCTTCATAATCGCCCCAAGCTGCAAGCCCCATGATGGCCCCCGCCATCACAAGAACCCCCAGTGCTGCCGCGCCAAAGCAGCGCAGCGTAAAACGGTTAAAAACCTTTTTCAGCATTGAATGCACATCACTCTTGTTTCACCGACCCATAAGATAACACAGCCCCTATACCGCCCCAACGCCCTTTGGTGCATTATGGAACAATATGAGTCTTTGTTTTCTTTCACTTTTTCGGCCAGCACGTTTAGAATCATCCTGACTGCTTTTAACCGTCTGCCCTTCAAAAAGGATATGCCGATGAAAAAACATCTCGCCATCGCCGTTGCCGCAGCTGTTGTGCTCACCAGTACTGCAGCCTTTGCCACAGATATCCCCGTAAAACGGGTCATTCTTTCCACCAGCGGCCTTGCCAATTTTGAACTGGGCGCGCATGTGAACGGGAACACCGCACTGGCTTTCCCGGTGCGTTTAGAGCAGGTCGACGATATTTTAAAAAGCCTTGTGATCTTTGATGACAAAGGCCGCCTTGGCGGCGTGACCCTGCCGGGCAAGCAACCGCTGGCGCAAACCTTCCGCGACCTGCCGTTCAGCCAGCACCAGCTCAAAAACCCTATGCTGTTGCTGAACGCCTATCAGGGCGCGCAAATCACCGTTACGGAAGCGGGCGCAAGCGTAACGGGCAAGGTTTTGCATGTTGAGCCGTTTACAACGGTTATTCAAGACAACGCTAGCGTCACAAAGCACATGATATCCCTGATGACAGATGCGGGAATGCGCCAGATCGTTTTGGAAGACGCGCAGGGCGTGCAGTTCGAGGATGAAAAAGTGCGCGCCGAAATTATGCGCGCCCTTGCCGCCATTCGTGAAAACGGCACGCTGGCACAACGCACCATTACCGTGAACCTTTTGGGCAAGGGAGCGCGTGATGTGGCGCTGTCTTACGTTGTCGATGCTCCTTTGTGGAAAGCCGCTTACCGCATGGTCCTTCCTGAAAACGGAAAGGATAGCGGGCTTTTGCAAGGCTGGGCTGTTGTCGAAAACATGACGGCGACGGACTGGCAAGATGTGGACCTCACCCTTGTATCCGGCAATCCTGTCACCTATAAGCAAAGCCTTTACGAATCTTATTACGTTGACCGTCCCGAAATTCCGGTGGAGGTTTTTGGCCGCGTGATGCCACGGGTCGATACGGGCGGCATCATGAGCGACGATATCTTGGAAGAAGCTGAACTTGATAGCAATATGATGTTCCACAGCAAGAACCAAAAGAGGGCACGGCGCATGCAGGCCAAAAGCACCATGGCCGCAGCACCCATGGAAGCCCTATCACAATCCATAGGCGGCGCGCGCAGTTATGATGCGCCCGCTGTCAGGCCTGTCACACCCGCAGCACTTGCTCGTGCCGCCAATGCCGCGCAGAGCAGCGAAGCCACAACGCAGGTTCTCTTTCGCTTTCCTGATACGTTCAGCCTGAAATCGGGCCAATCGATGATGCTGCCCTTTGTCAGCCGGAATATCCCGATGGAGCGCGTGTATCTCTACCAACAAGACACGCATCCTACGCATCCGCTAGCCGCCGTGCGCTTAAAAAACGATGATGAAACCGGCCTGCCGCCCGGCATTTTAACGCTATACGAACAAAATGCCGCCATCAAAGGGACGGGATTTGTGGGCGATGCACAACTGCCCGTTTTCGCGGCAGGCGAAGACCGCATGGTCAGCTATGCGCTCGATTCAAAAACAACCATCAACCGCGAAGATAAAAGCCTGTCGACAGAAGGACGCATTGTCATCAGCAAGGGCGTGATAAAAACGGAAACCCTCCGCCGCGCGGAAACCGTTTACACGATCAAGGCCCCCGCGCGCGAAGACCGGACGGTGATTATCGAGCACCCCAAAATGCATGACTATAAACTGGTATTGCCCGACCCCAAGAACGCCGAAACAACGCAAACGCATTACCGCATCCGCGTGCCCGTTACCGCAGGGAAAGCCAAGAAGGCCACCGTTGCCATGGAGCAGACGTACTGGCAATCCTATAACATTACAAACCTGCCGCTGCAGCAGCTTATTGCGTACGCCACATCACGCGGAGAGCTGTCCCCCGCCGTCCGCCGTGAATTCGAAAAGCTGGCCGAAGTCCGCCGCGCCATAGATTCCATCGACACGCAATTGCGTGACCTGAGGCAGGAAAAAAATACGATTTTCCGCGATCAGGAGCGCGTGCGCGAAAACCTGAAAAGCCTGAGCGGCAAGTCTGACATACAGCAAAAGTATCTTGGAAAACTGAGCGATCAGGAAGATACGATCACCAAGCTGGATACAACCATCAAAACCCTGACCGCACAACGCGCAGCGCTACAGGAAAAACTTGGGCGCATGGCGGCAGAGATTCGCCTCTAAAATCAACCGCCGCGCGATTCACGTTTGAGTTCATCCAGCGCCGCCATGGCGCTTTCAAAATCATCGGATATTTCGCGCCGTTCTATAAACCCGCGGCCACCGGCGCCCCGCGTCACGGACATTTCAAGACTGCGCATCAAAAGCTCGGAAATGGCGATATCCCTTTGTGACAGCGACAATTGCAATGCAACCAATATCCTGTCGCTTAAGCGCAAATATTCCCTGTCATCTTTTTGTGCCGTATTGTTTTCAGGCATTCTATCCCCCTCATGGCCATGCCTGCCGCGTCAGGCCGGTTGCGGCGGACGCGGCGGCTTATGCGTGTTAGACTTTTTTGGCGTGACGGCCACTCCTTTAAGCCGCTGGTCCAAAAAGTCACGAACCTCTGCCGTCCATAGCTTGCGCAGATCATCCCGTTCCATCCAAATTTCGTGCTTTGCATCGGGAATGTCAACAGTCTGGCAGTTTGGCATTAAATCTGCCGCGCGTTTTGCCGCGTTTTTATCAACAACCGTATCCTTGCCCGATATCTCCATAAGCACAGGCGTATCAATAGATTTCAGGTAATCTTCCTGCACCAGTATGTCGATGGAACGAAAGGTGTGATACACCCATCCGTATGTCGGATCGCCAATTTGCAATTCAGGTTTTTCTTCAAAAACCGTGCGCTGGACCTGCCAGCGGTCAGGGTCGCTGGTCAGCTCGTTTACCTCGAACTTCTCTTTTCCCGGTGTCCACGGACCGCCGCCGGGGATGAATTTTTCAAGATATCCGCCCGCCTTGGCAAACTGTGCCAGCTTTCTGGCCAGCGGCTTTGGCATGCCGCCCGTTAAAATATCGACCATCGGCGCCGTCATGATCGCAGAATCGAATACGCCCGCATGTTCCTTTAAGTATCGCAGACCCAGATGCGCGCCCATCGAATGCGCGGAAAGGATCAAGGGCTTGCCGTTTGTCTTTACAACCTCTTGCGTAAATTTGTGCAGGGTTTCGATCTGTTCTTCATAACCGTTGTGATGCGCCTTTTGCGGCTCATCCTTCAAGCAGCGTTCTGATCCGCCCTGACCGCGCCAGTCCATGAACCAGACGTCAAGGCCATCGGCCTTCATTTCATTGATGACTTCGAAATATTTCTCGGCATGTTCACGGAAACCGCCGACCATCACGACAACGCCCCGCGCTTCGCCATCGGCTTTGGCGTGACCATAACGAATCTCCGCCCCGGCGTCGTTTTGGAAACGACCCCAGTGGAAACCCTGCGGTTCTTCAAACCGTTTATCGTCCATGCGTGCCCTTTTTTAATAAAGGTTGTCAGCGCACACTCTCAATAATATCCGCGTATCCGCATCATAGCGGGTGGCGCGGGCATTTGTAAGGCAGAGTTTGGGGGCAAACACTGCTTGATGCCTAAATTTTTATGTGTTATGAAATATTGCAATGCGACAAAAACAATGTAAAAAGGAAAAAAGATGGCACATCGGCTCACCATGGTCATCGGCGTACACCTGATTTTAAGACGAGGCGATAAAACCTTGCTGGCGCGCAGACATAACACAGGTTACGCAGACGGTTTTTACAACCTGCCTTGCGGGCACCTTGATCCGGGCGAAAGCGTCAAAGCAGGACTGTGCCGTGAAGTCAGGGAGGAAATCGGCATCGACCTGTCAGAAGAAAAACTGCAATTTGCAGGCTGCACACACTGGCTGTCGACAAAACAAAGCGTCAACTTTTTCTTTGAATACACCGACCAGACGCCTGACCCGGTCAACCTGGAACCTGATAAATGTGATGATATCTCTTGGTTTGATCTCAAAAACCCACCACCAAACCTTGTCAAGCAAACAGCGCTGGTAATCACGGCCTATGCCAAAAACAAAGCGCCCTTCTTTATTGATGCGGAAGAATAAGTCGCGTGCCTGAAAAAAGCGATTAATCTTCCATCGCCTTGATGATGCCTTCGCACATATGCTTGGCATCGCCCAGCAGCATCATGGTGTTGTCGTAGAAGAACAGCTCGTTATCAATGCCCGCATAGCCCGAACCCAATGAGCGCTTGACGAACAAGACCGTGCCCGATGCCTCGACATCCAAAATGGGCATGCCGTAAATGGGGGATGCCGGGTCTTTTTTCGCAGCGGGGTTGGTAATGTCGTTCGCGCCAATGACAAAAGCAACATCCGTCTGGCTGAAATCGCGGTTGATTTCCTCCAGCTCCAGCACGTCTTCGTACGGCACATTGGCTTCGGCCAGCAAAACGTTCATGTGCCCCGGCATCCGGCCTGCAACAGGGTGAATGGCATAACGCACTCTTACGCCTTCTTTTTTCAGCGTATCCGCCATTTCGCGAAGAGCATGTTGCGCCTGCGCCACCGCCATGCCGTAACCCGGCACAATGACAACGCTGGAGGCATTTTTCATGATAAAAGCCGCATCCTCGGCAGAGCCAAGCTTTGCAGATTTTCCATCGCTGGACGCTGCTGCGCCTGCCGCTGCCTCGCCACCAAAACCGCCAAGAATCACACTGATAAACGAGCGGTTCATGCCCTTGCACATGATATACGACAAAATCGCGCCCGATGCGCCCACCAGTGCGCCCACAATAATCAGCAAGTTGTTTTGCAGCGTAAAGCCAATACCCGCCGCCGCCCAGCCGGAATAGCTGTTGAGCATCGAGACAATCACCGGCATATCCGCGCCGCCAATGGGGATAATCATCAAAACACCCAGCGCCAGCGCAATTGCGACGATCAGCCAGAAGATAAAGGCAGATTCAGATACGCACAGCACGAAGATCAAAAAGACAAGCGCCGCACCCAAAAGCGCGTTGAACATATGCTGGCCCTTAAACACCACGGGCTTTCCGGTCACAATGCCTTGCAATTTGCCAAAAGCAATGATGGACCCTGTAAAGGTAATCGCCCCAATCGCAACACCAAGGCTCATTTCAATCAGACTACCAATGTGGATATCGCCGGGGGTGCCGATGCCATAGGCTTCGGGGTTGTGGAACGCCGCGCCCGCAATAAATACTGCCGCCAAACCGACAAGCGAATGAAACGCCGCCACCAGTTGCGGCAAGGCCGTCATTTCAATTTTCTTGGCAATCACAGTGCCAATCGCGCCGCCAATCGCAACACCTGCGATAATCACCGTATAGGATTGCACAACAGATAACGTCAGCGTTGTCACAACGGCCAGCGCCATGCCGACAATACCAAAGATAAGGCCCTGCTTGGCTGTTTGCGGCCCTGACAAACCGCGCAGCGCCATGATACAGCACACAGAAGATACCAGATAAGACAGAAGCGGCAATGATGACATGGTGATTACTCCTTACTGCTTCTTTTTCTTGGCGAACATGGCCAGCATCCGCTGCGTCACGATAAACCCGCCAAAAATATTGACCGAGGCCAGCACGACCGCGAAAAAGCCCATCCATTTCGACAATGATGCCTCAACCGGCCCCGCCGCAATCAACGCGCCCACAATAATGACGGACGAAATCGCGTTCGTCACCGCCATCAACGACGAATGCAGCGCAGGTGTCACGCGCCAGACAACGTAATAGCCAACAAAACAGGCCAGCACAAAAACGGTCAGCCCTGTTACAAAGAACGGCGCACCGCCCGTTGCCGTCAATTGGCTGATATCCAGCGCCAAATCCGTTGCCTGTTGCGAAAGGCCTTGCGCTGTTTGCGCAATATTATCCGCCTGTTCGGCCAGTTTATAATTGTTCATCTCATGCTCCCGTGAATTGGGGGTGAACGATTTTCCCGCCTTTGGTCAGGCAGGTCGCTTTTACAATTTCATCTTCGCTGTCGATTTTCAGCGCCTTGGTCTCCGCATCAATCAATGGCGTCAAGAATGCCAAAAGGTTTCGCGCATAAAGGGCGGAAGCGCTAACGGCGATACGCGACGGCAAATTGGGCAGTCCCACGATCTTCACGCCCCCCACATCCGCAACTTCGCCCGGCTTTGCCACCGCGCAGTTCCCGCCCTGCTCGACAGCCAGATCAACAATGACCGCGCCGGGTTTCATGGTTTTCACCATATCTTCCGTTACCAGCACCGGCGCCGTTTTGCCGGGGATCAGCGCGGTGGTAATCACGATATCCTGTTTTTTAATTGTCTCAGCCACCAGCGCCGCCTGTTTTTGTTTATAATCGTCGCTCATTTCTTTGGCGTAGCCGCCTGCGGTTTCGTCGGCTTTCGTTTCTTCTGATTCCACCATCACGAATGTCGCACCCAGCGATTCTACCTGCTCTTTCGCAGCAGGGCGCACATCGGTTGCAGAGACCTGCGCGCCTAAGCGCTTGGCTGTTGCAATTGCCTGAAGCCCCGCAACACCCGCGCCCATGATAAAGACCTTGGCGGGTGGCACTGTACCTGCCGCCGTCATCATTAATGGAAAGCCGCAGCCAAACACCTGTGCCGCTTCCAACACGGCACGATACCCCGCAAGGTTAGCTTGCGATGATAATACATCCATCGTTTGCGCCCGTGTGATGCGCGGCACGAATTCCATGGTATAGGCATCAACGCCTTTTTCAGCATAAACATCCAGCAGCGCCGTATCTTGATAGGGCGATAGCATGCCAACCAGCACCGCGCCCTCTTTCATTTTCGAGACTTGATCTGCGGACGGTGCACGCACGCGCAAAACCACATCAGCGCCAGCATATACATCATCACCGGACACAATTTCCGCCCCGGCGGCTTTAAACGCATCATCTGTGACAGACGCGCCAGTACCCGCACCGCTTTCAACAACCACGGCCGCGCCCAACGCAATCATTTTTCTGACAGTTTCCGGCGACGCGGCAACGCGCTTTTCATCGGCCAGAGTTTCTTTTGCAACGGCGATTTTCATGCATCCGCCCCCCTTAAAAATATCCACAGCAAGAATGCCCGATTTACAAAGCTTTGTGAAGGTATGTTTGGCGGCAATTTATGACTAAGACGAAATGTCCAAGCCAAAATCAGACAATATTTTCTTTTGCCGCTTTTCAAGCTGCTTCAAATCAAAATCGGCGATCAGATCGTTAAAAATATTATGCCAGTTCGCTTCAGACTTCAGGTGCAAAAAGACGGACCCCAGCCCCAGCGCGGCACGGTCCATAAACACAAATTCACGCGGCACGGTCACGCCGCCCGCGTCTTTCAAGGCCTGATGCACTTTGCTGGCAATCTCGCGCCCATACACCCCGCCTTCGGGCACAACGCCGATGGGGCGGACGGCATCATCAAGAACGGGGCCATATAAAAACCCGGCCCACATATTCAAGACATCAACCGTTTCATGCGTCAGGTTTTTAAACCCCCAGCTTTCATAGGCGGAAACCGCCATATCCCTGTCTTCGGCCTGCAGCGCATGATAGAGCGTAATAACACCGCCCACAAACGATGGCGGAAACACGCGCACGCAGCCAAAATCCAAAAGGTTAATGGCATTCCCCTTGGACACGCTGTAATTGCCCAGATGCGGATCGCCATGAATCACGCCATAAAAATACAACGGCACATACCATGCGCGGAACATATTGTGAGCGATGTCATTGCGCTGTTTTTGCGTCGCGTCTTTAAAATCCAGAACCGACTGCCCCTCCAGCCATGTGGCCGTTAACAAGCGATCAGTCGATAAGTCATCAATCACTTCGGGCACGCGGACATTTTTTTCATCTGCCAGCATGGCCGTATAAAGGCCTGCGTATTTTGCTTCCAGCTCGTAATCCAGTTCTTCATGCAAACGCGCCGCGATTTCCTTTTGTATTTCCGTTGTCGATACGGATTTATCGTATTTTTCAAAGGCACCCAGCAGTATTTTGAGCTGCTTTAAATCAGCCTCCACCGCCGAAATCATATCGGGATATTGCAGTTTGCAAGCGACCTGCCGCCCATCGTGCAGCACGGCTTTATGCACCTGCCCCAGCGAGGCTGCTGCCGCCGCATCCCTGTCAAACGATTTAAAAAGTTTTTCCCAATCTTTTCCCAGTTCGGTATTCATCCGCCGCCGCACAAAGGGCCAGCCCATGGGCGGGGCCTGTGATTGCAGCTTTTGCATTTCCATCGCGTATTCACGGGGGAGCGCATTGGGGATAGTCGCCAAAAGCTGCGCGACCTTTAACAGCGGCCCCTTCAAATCCCCAAGGGATTCCATGAGCTGTTTTGCATGCGCAGGTTTATCAATATCAAAGCCCAGATATTTTTGCCCCGCCATCCGCGCCGCCAGCCCTGCTGCCGTGCCGGACACGCGGGCATAACGCCGCATCCGCCGCCCGGCAGTGCTTTTTTCCTTCTTCTTATCGCTGTCCGTCTTTTTCACCATGACCATAAAATGATGCCAAACAACCCAAAAGTCGAGCCGTTTTTAAGAGGGTTTTGGTGGTGGCGTGGAAGGTTTGGGCTTATCCGGCCCGGCGAGGCTCTGCGTCAGGGCGTCAAAATGCTGTTCCATCACGGCAATCGCCTCTCGCCAGAAAGCACGATCAGAGGGATCAAACCCAAAAAGGTTCAGGCCTTCGTCAAGGTTCAACGTCAAGCCGGATTCCAAAAATGCCGTGAGATTTTCCGCAAAGGCTCCCCGTGCTTCCTCTCCTTCTTCCTTTGCCTCCAGCCATGCGCCATGCAGGGCGTTCACAGCCAACTGGGCGCAGGTATAGCCATAGACGTAAAACGCATTGTCAAAGAAATGCGGCACAGTCATCCAGCTATAACGATCAAAATCATCCGGCTTGTCGTCACCGCCGGTGAAATCTTTTTGCACACTCTCCCATATATCAGACAATTGCTCTGCTGTGGCCGGTGCCGTCACTGCGGCATCATGGGCGCGGCGCTCGAAAACGTGATAGGAAAATTGGTCGAAAACATTGCTGTACATGGCTTCCAGCCTGTCCGCCTGTATTGCCTTTTTAATATCAGGGTCATTTCCCGCATCGATCATTTCGTCCAGCACCAATGCCTCGGCGAACAGGCTGGCCGTTTCTGAAACGGGCGTTGTCATCTCTGACAACAAAAGCCCCTGCGCCCGCTCTGCCAAGACCTGATGCACGCCATGCCCCACTTCATGCCCCAGCAACGCCGCGATTTCGGACGATTCGCCCGTAAAAGACATCATGATGTAAGGCAAGACGCCCGGCGCGGACGATAAGGTAAAAGCATAAACTTCTTTTTCCGGTACGGGCGCGGCATCAATATGCTCAGCTTCAAACAACCGTCCCGCAATACGCGCCAATGCAGGAGAAACCCGCCGAAATGCCCGTACAACCGTACGTCGCGCTTCATCCCAGCTATAATCCGGCGCCGCGACAAGATCATGCTCTTGGTTCCGCCAAGCATCGTATTTATGCGCAAAACGTTGAAGCGCATCACCGATTTCCGCCGCCATGGCGTCAAAGGTTTCCATCGGCACGCGATCCATATCATAGTGCCGCGCATCTGTGCGGTCATAACCGCCATCGCGCATACCTTGTATATTTTCGGCAGCAATCTCGTTATACAACACTGCAAAATCCGGCGCTGCCTCCTTGAGCGCTGCGCCAATTGCCTGACGGATAGCATCGCGCTTTTTCGAATCTTCAGCTTCATCCATCATCGCGCTGGCTTCGGGATACGGCACCGCACCACCCGGCACATCAACCATGATTTTTTCAAGTGCCAAGCGGTATTTTTGCCCCGCATGCAGGCCTTCTTCTGCCAAAGCTTCTTCTGCATGGCGCACATCGGCACGAACCACGCCAATCCACGGTGCGTATGACGCCAACATGGGGTCGGCCATGCGTAGCAATAAATCACGCTCGTTCATGTGGTAAAATTCATGCGACACAAAGGATAAATCTGCATGTTGCTGGCGCGTCCAGTCCTCCAGATCATGCGTGGCGGTAATGTTTTGCGTATTCTCCGCCTGCAAAAGATGTACGTAATGCGTAATATACTGAAGCCGTGTGACAATGCTTTCGTATTCTTCCATCATTGCGCCCAGTTCTGCGCCCGTCGACGCCGCAATGGTGTGGCGATGCGTATCACGAAAATTTTTAATATCTTCGTCTAGCTGCGCGCGGTCTTCCGCCAGCGCTTCGGAATCAAGCCCTGTGTAAAGATCTGACAGGTCCCAACGCGGCGCATCGCTTTTGCGGGATCGACGCGGTGATTTTGCCGCCTTGCGAAAGACGGGCACCAAGGGCCACGATGCCAAAGCGCGTGGCGCTCTCTTCCTCTGGTCGCATGCAGTACCATCGCTCCCTTCACCAAGGGGTTGGAAAATACACGCCTTCTCAACTGCCGTTTCGGCATGGTAGCAGGCCAGACACAGACACGCCAGACTGCAGCCCCACAACAATTGACATAACATATAACGGATGATAAACTGCTTACAAAGAACTGCGAGACCATGGGAACAAAAAGTGCAAAAAACAAATAAAAACAATGACTTGCAAGACCCCAAACCCTCTCTGCTTTTTACAGCAGCGAAAAGCGGAAATGCTGCCGCTATCGACCGTCTATGCAAAAACGGCACTAACCCTGACGTCCGCGATAAAACCCAGATGACACCGCTGATGTGGGCGGTACATGAAGGGCAAGAAGATGCCGTCACCGCCCTGCTGGACAAAGGGGCCGATGTGAACGCGCAATGCGGGGACGGCTGGACGCCGTTGTATTACGCCGCCGTTCGCGGGCACAGGGATGTCTTTTTCATGCTTTTGGACAATGGGGCCGATGTGAACATCCGTGATGCCAACAACCAAACACTGCTGATGCACATGAGCGCTGCATCCGGTTACATATGGGAACAGCAAAGACTGATCGAGGAAGGCGTGGACGTCAACGCAATAGATAACGAAGGCAATACCGCCTTGATAAAAGCTGCCGTTACTTATCAAGTAGCGAACATCGAACTTCTAGTGCGAGCGGGCGCAGACCCTGATATCAAAAACCAAAACGACGAAACGGCGTGGGATCATCTGACAACATATACTAAAGACATCATGGCCCGTGAAAGGCAAGAATATCTGGCCAAAGCATTTGAAGATGCCGCAGAACGCGGCACGACCCGCGCACAAAAAATTATACGCCCCAAAAAGAAGGATGGCCATGTCCCGGTTTGACGATTTTGCCGAAGAAGCTGAACTGGAAGCTGTCCTGCGTGATCCGGATAAGGCAGCGGCGCGGCTGTTCCAAGAACTGGAAAAAACCCCCCTATTTGAAGCAGTAGACGAGGCCCTGTTCAGCAAGCTTATTGCAGCACTCGCAGACCCCGATTGCAGAGGCAAAAATGAGAGTACACCACTGATACTTCTAAGCGCCAACCCGAATGACACAAACATGCTGCAACAACTGCTGGACAAAGGTGCGGACATCAACGCCCAAAACACGCTAGGCAATACCGCCCTGACCGTCGCCGCAACATGGGAATGTAAAGAAAACATCTCGCTCCTCATTGCTGCGGGCGCTGACCCAAATATCAAGGGAGATGCGTCCAGCGTGACCGAAGAAATACAGGCGTTTATAAAACAAACAACAGCCCGCATAGAACAAGAACGCATAGAAGCATTTCGCGCCGCCGCGAACAAGGGCACGACCCGCCGCTGGAGAGTCCTGCGACCAAAATCAACACCTTAAGAAGAATACCAATCGCTAATCGCGATACACCGAAATACGGTTGCGGCCCGCTTTTTTCGCATCGTAAATGGCGCTGTCCGCCCGCGACAAGGGCGCGTCGATCGCGTTTTCACCATCACGATACTGCGCAATGCCGATACTGACAGTGAAATTAATCTTGTGCCCATTAAAGTTCAGCACGGTTTCGCTGACCTGTTTTCTTAAGCGCTCGGCAATTGTCGCTGCGCCGTCAGCAGGCGTTTCCGGCAAGAGCGCCACAAATTCCTCGCCGCCCCAACGGCCAAAAATATCAACGTTCCTAAGGGCGTTGCAGCATAGCGTCGTAAACCGCTGCAGCGCTTTATCACCCGCCGCATGGCCATAGGTATCGTTGAGCTTTTTAAAGTGATCGAGATCAAACATCATGATCGATAGCGCATGGTGGTAGCGCTGGGCGCGCAGGGCCTCGCGGTCGGCCAGCGCTGTAAACTCGCGCCGGTTAAAGGCGCCCGTTAACGGGTCTGTCGCGGCAAGGCGCAGCAGTTCTTCTTCTGTTTTCTTGTTTTCACTGATATCGCGCACAATCGCGGCATAATACCGAGACTTGCCTGATCCCAGCTTGATAATCTCGACACTGCTCACAAATTCAGAGCCATCTTGGCGACGCCCGTAAATCTGGCGCGCGCGCTGCCCCATATGGCGCGCAGCCGTCGCCGTCTTGCCAAAATCATCAATTTGCGCGTCATGCTGCACATGGAAACGCTCTGGTATCAAAAGGTCCAGCGGCTGGCCCAGTGCTTCTTCCGGCGAAAAGCCAAAAATGCGCTGCGCGGCTTCGTTGTAATAAACGATCGTATGGCCGCCATCGATAATGACAACGCCGTCTTCAAGATGCGCGATCACGCCCGCCCCCAGACGGCCCAGCGTTGCTTCTTTTCCGAATAAGATCATTTATCTTCCCTTTTTCAACGCTCTAGATGTAGCAGCGTTTTCGGCGGATTCCAACTGGTCAATCAAATCCGCGATGACAGAAAGGCCCCGCTTCCAAAATAACGGGTCTTTGGCGTTAAGGCCAAAGGGTTTTAAGAGCTTATCGTATCGCTGCGTGCCGCCCGCCTTTAAAAGATTCAGGTATTTCTCCGCAAACCCTTTTTCGGAATCAAGGTATGCCCCATAGAGGGCGTTCACAAGGCAATCCCCAAACGCATAAGCATATACATAAAACGGGGCATGGTAGAAGTGCGGGATATAGGCCCAGAAATTTTTATATCCCGGCGTAAAGCGGAATGCAGGCCCAAGGCTTTCACGCTGCGTCTCCATCCAGATGTCACCCAGACGGCCCGGCGTTAATTCCCCTTTGCGCCTTTCGGTATGCACGGCCAGTTCAAAATTGTGGAACGCGATTTGCCGCACGACGGTGTTCAGCATGTCCTCAACCTTGTTCGCGATCATGGCGCGGCGGCGGCGCGTATTTGTTTCTGTATCAAGGAGCGAGCGGAACGTCAGCATCTCGCCAAACACGCTGGCGGTTTCGGCAAGAGTTAAGGGTGTGCTGGCCATTAAATATCCCTGTTTTGCCGAGAGGACCTGATGAATACCATGGCCCAATTCATGCGCCAATGTCATGACATCGCCAATATCGCCCTTGTAGTTCATAAGGATATAGGGGTGCACCTGCGGCACGGTCGATGCGGAAAAGGCACCCGAATCTTTCCCGGCACGCGGACGGGCATCAATCCAGCCTTCATCAAAAAAGCGCTGGCCGATCCGCGCCATGTCCGGGTGGAAATCACCGTAAGCTTTTAAAACGATATCTTGCGCATCACTCCATTTTGTTTTTTTATCGGTGGAAAAGGGCAGGGGCGCGTTTCTGTCCCAGTAATCAAGCTTTTTTTTGCCCATCCATTTGGCTTTCAGCTTGAAATACCTGTGTGACAACACGCCGTACGAATCGCGCACAGCAGAGACAAGTGCCTCCACCGTTTCATCCTCGACCTGATTATCAAGATTGCGGGAGGAGACGGGCGTTTTAAAGCCGCGCTGGTCGTCGTCCGTTGCCCGGATTTTTGCAATTGTATTTAAGGTCAAGCCAAAAACGCCGATGTTCTCCGCATAAACTTTTTCAACCGCCTGCGCCGCTGCCTTGCGCTTTTTCGCATCACGGGAGAGCATTTTGTGAAACACCTCTGTATCCGTCAGCATTTTTTTGCCGACAGGAAAGCGCAACCGCGCCGATGTTTCATCAAACAGCCTGATCCATGCCGCATGGCCCGTAATTTCACGGGCGTATAATATTTTTTCTACGCTTTCATCAAAATCATGGGGCTTGCGGGCGCGCAGATCATCAATAAACGGCGCGTACCGTTTGACCGTTTTATCCTTCATAAACTTTTTCAACGCCGCGGCCGGCAAACGGTTAACCCCCAAACGAAACGGCAGCAGATGCGTATATACGGCATTCGCCTCTTCCGAAACGGTCTGGTACAACTGTGCCGCCGCCGGATCACTCAGTTGCGTTGCGCGGTTCAAGGAGGCATAGGCGTAATACCGCCCGATCATGGCCGATATATCTTCATAGGCCACCAGCGCCCGGCCAAAGGCCGCACCGGACAGGCGGGACAGGCCGCTTCCATAAGTTTTTTCAAAATCCGCCGCCGCGCGCAGCGCTTTCTTCATGCCTGCGGCAATATTGCAGGGCGCGGGGTCTTTGACCAGATGCGATAAATCCCAGCACGGCAAGGTTTCCTTGCGGGTTTTTGGCTTTGTTTTTGCTTTTTTCACCGTTACACTCCCCTATATACTCTTAATGTAAGGCCCTGCCATGAAAAAATCCAGACGCGCCCGCAAAAACGATTCCGGTCACGCCCTTTTAATGGCTGTCCTGCGGCATGTGCCCTTTGACGGCTGGACCGATGAAGCGCTGGACCGCGCCGGCGATGACTGCGGCATCGATGCACAGGATATCTTTCCACGCGGACCGCAAGATGCGATTGCCGCCTTTTCCGCTTGGGCAGATGAAGAAACGCTTAACAAACTGGGAAAGCCCGAAAAGACAAAACAGCGTATCCGCGATAAGATTGCGGATGGCGTCTGGACACGGCTTAACATTCTTGCGCCCCACCGCGAGGCACTGGGGGCCGCCCTTAAACACATGGCCCCGCCCCCCCGGCATCTGGTTTTGGGGCGGATGGTCTGGCAAACGGCAGATGCGCTATGGCGGCATGCCGATGATACGGCGACAGACTATAACCATTATACAAAACGCTTTCTTTTGTCCGGCGTTATTACAACAACAACGCTCTTTTGGCTAAAAGACAGCAGCGAAGGGTTCTCCGAGACACGCGATTTCCTTGACCGCCGCATTGATAATGTTCTAACGGCGGGGCGCACTTTGTCACGCCTGAAACCCGGCGCACGCAAAAAAGCATCATGATTTTTCCTGTCCTGCCCCTTCCCGTTGCTGCGCCGCCTGCAATTGTCATTCCCGTTGCCGCACCCTCTTGTGACAGACAGGCCCCGCCAACGGTCTACGTCCATTTTAAAAACAACCCGCCGGTCTATGTCCACAACATGTCCAGCAAGCAACTGGACCAGTTTGAAGCCAGCATTGCCGTACCGCGTATGGAGGGGGAGACCTTCCACCGCTATGGCATGCTCGACAGCAATACCGGCATTAACGTCAAGCTGGATTACCGGTCAAAATTCTGGCCGCAAACGAACGACCATTGCGTCTGGATGCACGAAATTCACGTCGATATTGTTTACGAACCCCAAATTTCACTGGCCAAGGAAATGCAAAAGGGAAGCTGCATATATAATGAAGTCGTGCAGCACGAACTGCGGCATGTCGGCACGGATGTTATTACCATTCGTGAATATCTAGAGCCTATCCGCACCGCAACGGCAGCGGCCACCAAGAAAAACGGCATTAAAAGACCCGTTAAAGAAGAGGCCGTACAAGGTATTTTGGACACATGGAAGCATACGGCCTTTAATGCGGCACGGAGCGTCTTTCAAACAATGAATGGGGTCCGTGCAGACCGGCAGGCCCTGATCGACACACGGCAAGAATATTTAAGAACAGGAAAAAACTGCCCGCATAAAAGATAAGCTTTATTTTGGCATTGCGTGAGAAGGCCGCAAAATACGGCGCTTTTTCAAAGTCCCCTTTGCCGCCGCATCTTTGAATCTTTGACCAATAGAATCCGTGATAACTTTCACCACAGCCGGGTTCATGCCACGGTTCGCCACGTCAATAAGCGGGCCCGTTCCTTGGGCAATTGTAAACTCCCCTTCCACACTTGCGCCGTGTTTCAGCAAAAGCCCTGTCATGTCGCAATATCCCAGAAACGCAGACCACGCCACGGCGGTCAGTCCGTTTTTATCCCGCGCATCCACATCCACGCCTTTATCAAGCAACATTTCCACGATGCCCACGCAATTTTGCTGCGCTGCGATAATAAGTGCCGTGCATTGTATATCTGACCGTGCATCCACATCTGCGGCGTAATCCAGAAAAAGCTGTGCCGCCTCTTTACTTTGCAACGCCGCCGCGCACATCAGCGGTGTCATGCTCTGTTTATTTTCATGCCAAACAGGCACGTTCACATCCGCGCCCTTTTTCAAAAACTGACGACACCCTTTGATATCAATTTCTCTGGGGTTCACATAGCGATGAAACTCTTGCGTGACTTTATCTATGTCTTTGCTCATAGTCCGGCCCCGCGTTTCACCCTTAAAATCGGGCGTTTTCTTACTGTGCCTTTTTCTGCGGCCGCCTGAAAAGCGGCGCGGCGGGCATTCAAGCCAGCCTGAAGCGCTTTTGCAGCGTCCGGCTGCCTAAGATGTACAGCCGCCTCAATCAACCCTCTGTTTCTTCCATCAACTTTAAAATGTCCGTCAACTTTAGCGCCTCTTTCCGCCAAAAGGGCGGCTATCTCCGCGCGCCCATAACGTATAGCGGTCAAAATAGCAGGTTCACCATTCGCGCCCAGCACATCCATATTCGCCCCTTTATCCAACAATGTGCGTACAATATCGATGTAGCCCCTGCTCACCGCCAATATTAAGGCTGTACATGATCTGTCAGACCTGGCGTTCACATCCGCACCACGTTCCAGGAAAAACTTCGCGCCTTCCTCACTTTCCGCTTGAAGAGCATGCATCAATGGCGTCCAGCCAAGAGACATTGGATCATGCGCATTCACATCCGCGCCCATATCCAAAAGCTGACGGCATTTCTCCATGTCAAAATTTTCACCACCCCTTAAACTTAGGCTTCGCAAGTTTATAAAAAGATATATCGTGGCCTGCTTCGGCGTCATCCGGGGGCCTTTACATCACGGCGCACCCTTAAAATCGGGCGTTTTCTTATCGTGCCTTTTGCCGCTGCCGCTTCAAATTTTTTGCGGGTGCGGATGCGGGCAATACCACTGACCACTTCTTCCATGCGGGGCAGGCCTTTTTTCTTCACAAATTCCTGCAAAGTCGTTTTATCCGGGCCAAAAGAGCTTTCGATATCAGCCCCCCTGCCCGCAAGAAAAAGAACCATATCCTGCAAATTTCTTTCTGCTGCATACGCGATAAGGGGCTGGTCATCGCTGTAACGCTCATTCACATCTGCCCCCGCATCCAGAAGCGTTGTCACAATACCACTGTTATAGCTACTCAGAACAGACATGGCCAAAGCTGTGAAACCGGACTTGGACCGTATATGCACATCTGCCCCCTGCAACAGCAAAAACGCCACAAGCGCGGCATCACCATGGGTGACAGCATACATCAGTGCCGTGCCCTTTGCCCCATCATCTTCCTGCACATTAATATCCGCGCCACGCTCCAAAAGACGTTTACAGCTTTCAACATCCAGTTCCCCCTTATGCCCGGCCCTGAGCAGCAAGCGTTCTGTTGCCTGCTCTGGCGTAAAGCTGGCTTCTTGTTGCGTGTCATACATGTGGACTTGTTTTCCCATACCACAAACCTTGCATCTCATATGTTTATAAATAGAAATAGGAGTGTAACATGAGACACCACGATTTGCAATATGTTAAATAAAATACAGGGTAAGCCCCTGATATATAATTTATTTTCTTGCTTTGCGTGACAATTCGCCACGCCATTCCACCATGCTGTCGCGCACCCGGTCTTTCCACCAGGCCTTGGGATGCCCCCCTTCCAAAAGCGCGCGCCACGCCTTCATGGCAGTTTCAGGGTCGCCCTTTTGCGCGACACGCAGGGCCAGAAAATAAATCCCTACCGGGTTTTCGGGATGCAGCGATAAAACATAGTTAAACGTTTCCAGCGCATCATCGCCCACAATGCCGTTGTTCGCCGCGACCTGCACCTCCCCCAGCGACACGGCGACAATGCGGTGGCGGGGGTCTTGCGTTTCCTTTGTGACTTGCAGGGCGCGTTGTAAGTAATCAGTGGCCGAGACGTAATCTTCCAGCGTCATGCCCGTCTGGGCCAGCGCCATCAAGGCGCCAAGGTTATTCACATCATTTTCAAGCACCGCCTGCAACTGCCTTTCTGACATCAGGGCCGCATGGCGCGACATCATACGGTGCTGGCTTGAAAACATGGCAAGCTTGCCCGGCAAATCAGGGCGGCCCTGCGGCACATAAGCCAACAACGCGCCCAAGGGCAATACAATACACAAAACACCGGACAACGTGCGGTCGGCCCGCGTAACCCCCTTGCCATGGTTCCATTTGCCCCGCGCCATTAAGGGATGCATCAATTTCACCGCAACCCCTGCCGTCATCAGCCCCGCCATCATGTAAAAAAACCACATGGTTATGCGCTCCTGCGGATTTGGAAAATAACCATGGCCACGCCGCCTGCAAAAATCAGCACGGGCAAAAGCCACAGCCCCATTGTCACAGGCGTGACGGGCGGCGTCATTAAAACCTTATCGCCATAGCGTTGTCGCAGCCAGTCATATATTTCATCGTCGCTGGCGCCTGCTGTAATTTTTTCGCGCACGGTCCGGCGCATATCAGCTGCAAGATCAGCGTTTGAATCATCAATATCCTGCCCGTCACAAACTGCGCAGCGCAGATTTTTTGATATGGCGCGGGCGCGGGCTTCCAATTGAGGGTCTGCCAGCATTTCATCCGGCTCCACCGCCTGTACGGGTAAGGAAAGGCATAAAACAAGAAAGAATGCCACCAAAGCTTTCATTACCCGCCCCCTTGTATCAACGGCAGAATATCGCGCATATACACGGCATCTGTCAGCGGGCCCGCGATGCGCAAAAGAACGCGGCCATCATGGCCAATCAAAAACGTTTCGGGTACGCCCGTTACCCCCCATGCCACGCCTGCGCTGCCGTCATTATCCGCGCCGATCCCCGCAAACGGGTTACCCGTATCGGCGATAAATTTTTCCAAATCCGCTTTTTTATCGCGATAAGCAATGCCGTAGACATTCACCAAACCCGACCGCGCAATCCGGTGGAGCAAGGGCTGCTCTGCCCGGCACGGCGTGCACCAGGATGCAAAAAAATTAACCAGTGCGGGTGTTTCAACAGATTTCGGATCAAACCCCGGCATATCATCCAGCGCGGCAGGCAAGACCGTTGCCGGAAAAGCCTGCCCCACCAGCGGCGAAAACGGTGCGGGCGGCATTATCAGCCGCACCAAAAACAACAGGCACAATATAATCAGAAAAACAAGCGGAATAGCCCTATGCATGACCATGCCCCCTGTTCCAGACAGCCAGCCCCGCGCCCAGCGCCATCAATGCGCCGCCTGCAAAAACCAGAATAACCAGCGGATGATACCATGCACGTATCACGCGGCGCTGCGGGTCATCATCATCCGCATCGCCTAGTGTCAGGTAAACAAACCCCAGTCTGTCAAAATGCAGCGCACTTTCCGTTGTTTCCTTTTGCGCGGCGGGATACCAGCGGCGTTCCGGCATCATGCGGCGACCATCGGGCAGAGAAAACACGGCAACATCGGCGTTAAAATCCTCCCGCGCTGCGGGCTGCGTTGCCAGATACGTTAGGGATACACCCCCCATACGCAACCTGTCGCCGGGCGACATCCAGCCAATATTTTCTTGCTTCCACTGCGTTGAAACCGTGGCCCCCAGAACCAAAAGCGCGAACCCCGCATGTGCCAGCGGCATAGCGTATTGCGCAAGACGGCGCGGCGGCTTTAACGCAACAGCATACAGCGTCGACCACAAAATAAACCCGCCGCCCGCCAGCCCCAAAGCCCCCAGCGGACGCATGGGCGCACCCAGCGCAACAGGCGATAGAACCGTTAGTGCGGTTAGCACAGCAGGGGGCAATAAATGTTTTGCAAGCCGCGCTATCTTATCATGCCCCCATGCCGCAAACACGACCAGCCCCATCAGGGCAGAGAACGGCACAAAGAGCGGCAACAAAACCTTGGTAAAATACGGCGCGCCCACGGCAACGGTGGGCAACGACAAGGCGTCCAGCACAACGGGATAAAGCGTGCCCGTTACAACCGTCATGCAAAACGTGAAAAGGAACAGGTTATTCAGCAAAACACCCATTTCACGGCTGACAAGGCCAAAGCCCACGCCGTCTTTGCCGCCTGTTGCTTTCAGTGCATAGAGCAAAAACCCGCCGCCCGCATAAAACACAAGAAGCGCCAGAATAAAAACGCCGCGCAGTGGGTCACTGGCAAAAGCATGAACAGACGTTAAAACCCCTGATCGCACCAAAAAGGTGCCCAGCAGTGAAAAGGTAAAGGCCAAAAGCGCCAAAAGCGCTGTCCAGTTCGACAGTGCGCCGCGCTTTTCCAGCACCAAGAGACTATGCACCAGTGCTGCGCCACAGAGCCATGGCATCAACGATGCATTTTCAACAGGATCCCAAAACCAAAAGCCGCCCCATCCCAGTTCGTAATAAGCCCAGAGCGACCCCAGCGTGATCCCTGCCGTCAGCATGGCAAAGGCCCAAAGCGCATACCACCGCGCATGTCCGGCCCAATCCGCATGAATACCGCCCGCCCATAGCCCTGCCAGCACCATGCTGAACACGGCGGAAAACCCGACATATCCCATGTACAAAAGCGGCGGATGCAGGGCCAACGCGATATCTTGCAATATAGGGTTCAGCCCCAATCCCTCTGCCGCGGGCGGCATAATGCGCAAAAAAGGATTGGAGGCAAAGAGCACAAACAGGATAAACCCTGCCACGATCATGCCATGAAAAGAAAGCGCGCGCGCCTGAAACGCAGGCGGCAAACTGCCACGCGCCATTACATACCCCCAAAAGGACAAGAGCAACACCCAGAGCAGCATCGAGCCTTCATGATTACCCCATGCCGCAGACAGTCTGTAAATGACCGGCATCATCGTATGGCTGTTTTCAACAACATTGATGACGGAAAAATCAGACAGCGCATAGGCATGGACAAGGGCGAAAAACGCAACCGCCAACAAACCAAAGCAGGACCCCGCAGCGCGGCGGCCCAGCATCATCCAGCCCGCACGGTCAACGCGCGCCCCCCACAAAGGCACAACGGATTGTATCAGCGCCACAATCAAGGAAAGGGCAAGGGCAAAATGTCCGGCCTCGATAATCACGGCGCCTTGCCCTCCATCGCCTTTTTGACTTCAGGCGGCATATAATTTTCATCGTGCTTGGCCAAAATTTCAGTGGCGATAAAAACATCGCCCTTCATCTGCCCCGTTGCGACAACGCCCTGCCCTTCGCGAAACAGGTCGGGCAAGATGCCGGTATATTCCACTATCACATCCGCATCATAATCTGTAATGACAAAAACGATGGAAAGATCATCACCGCGTTTTTCCAGCGCGCCTTTTTTTACCATGCCGCCAAGGCGGATATCACGGCCTGTGGGTGCTTCAGCAATCTTCGATGGTGGATAGAAATAAGAAATATTGTCTTTGAGCGCATATAGCGATAACCCTGCCGCAATCGTCAGCGATACGACAACCGACAAAACAAGCAAGAGCCGTTGGCGGGCTTTTGTCATTCTTTGGCCTCCAGCACACACGCCGCGCAACGGTATGCAAGCCATGTCTGCACAGTCACGCCCAGCAACACAACGGCCGTTAATCCCCAAGAGACCGCAATGTAAAGCGCATATTTATCCATTATGCTGGCTCCTGCATCCGGCGCACATCGCGCTTGCGGCGCATGATCTGCGTTTCAAGACGCATTAGCGCGATCGCGCCAAAAAAGAACTTGTACCCCGCCGCCATCAACAATAACGGGCACAGCATCGCGCCATCTATCGCAATACCGCCCGACCGCAACAGGCTGGCCGGTTGGTGCAATGTTGACCACCAATCGACAGAAAATTTAATGACAGGTAAATTAACCGCCCCCGCAATCAATAACCACGCGCCTGCGTTCAGCCCCCTTTGCTCATCATCAAAAGCATCGACCAGCGCGATATAGCCCAGATATAAAAAGAAAAGGACCAGAACAGAGGTCAGCCGCGCATCCCAAACCCACCACGTGCCCCACATGGGCTTGCCCCATAACGAACCGGTCGCAAGACACAAAAATGTAAAGGCCGCGCCCACGGGCGCGACGGCGCGGGCATAAAGTTCAGCCACCACGTGTTTCCAGACAAACCCTGTCAGTGCTGCAATCACCATGGTCGCGTAAACAAACAGGGCCATCCATGCCGCAGGCACATGCACATACATAGTACGTACAGCTTCGCCCTGCTGGTAATCGGCAGGGGATGTGACCAACCCCGTATAGGCCCCTGCCGCCAAAAAGCACGCCGCCAGAACAGCGCAAAGCGGCATCAGCCATTTTGACAGCTTTAAAAACCGGGCGGGATTGGCAAAGCGCGTTATCATGTCAGCCTCGTTTGCATACGCAAGATCGTACCCATCGCGACAAGTCCCAAAGGCAGCATGGCAATGAGCAGTGCAAGTTGCAGCAAAAGATACGCCCGCACCGGTAAATCTGCAAGCACTGCCGCTGCGCCCAGCACGCCCAAAACCAGCATAGGCACACAGAGCGGCAATACCAAAAGCGCAATCAACAACCCCGTCCTGCGCGCACCAAAGGTTAAGACCGCGCCCAGCCCGCCAGCAAGGCTGGTATAAAGCGTGCCGATCACCATAGATGCCGCCAGCAAAAGCAACACAGACACAGGGGCATGGAGCATCAACGCCGCAGGCAGCCCCGCCAGCACCAGCGGCAGGCCCGCGACCAGCCAGTGCGATACCGTTTTTGCAAAAACAATCACAAACGGCGGCACATCCGCTGTCAGCAGCGCATCAAACGTGCCATCTGCATAATCATCGTGCCAGATACCATCCAGCGATAAAAACGCGGCCAGCAGCGCTGCAATCCACACCGCCCCCGCAGCCACAGGACGCAGAGCCTCCACCGCACCGCCCAATGCAAAAGGAAACAGGGCAATCGCAATCATAAAAAACGCGAGCGTCGCCAACATGCCTGACCCCTTGCGGAACGATAAACGCAGATCACGCTGTATCAATGCTGCAATCATGCCGCTCCCTGTCCCAGCGCAAGGGTTTGCAGCCGCGCCCCATCAGGCTGTTCAATCGCATCATGCCCCGCAATCACCGCCGCGCCGCCGCGCGCGCAATGGGCGGACAGTTCTGCATGCAGCATAGCCCGCGCACCATCATCCAGCGCATTTTTTGGTTCATCCAAAAGCCAGATCGCCTGGGGCTTTAAAAAAACCCGTGCCAGCGACAACCGCCGTTTTTGCCCGGCAGACATATGGCGGACAGGCATATCCGCCCTTTTGCAAAAACCTGTTTTTTCCAGCGCATCACGCATGGCGCTTTTGTCGGCGCCCAGCACCCGCGCCCAGAACAACAATGTTTCCGCTGCCGTATCCTGCCGCTTTAACAGCGCATCATGCGGAGGCAGGTACATCACATCCTTTTCACCCTGCCACGTCACCGTCCCTTCGGTTATGGGCAGGCTTCCTGCGATCTGGCGCAAAAGGCTGGTCTTGCCGCAACCATTTGGCCCGGTGACATGCAAAATACCGCCCGCTTCCAGCGCAAAAGATATATTCCGGAAAAGAATTCGCGCCCCCCGCTGGCAGGCAAGGCCATCTGCTAAAAAAATCCGTTTCGCGGCATCCATGATTGGCCTATGATCGTTGACGAAAAAGAAAGCCTGTCCGAGGGGAGACAGGCTTTCTGTATAGACCATGCGTAACAGAGTTACAAAGCGTGGATCACTTGATCGAGGGAATGGGAAGCATCCACACTTATAGAATGCCAAGGAATTATGTCGGATTTGTGGCAATTCTGTAAAAAAATGGCAAAATATTGAAACTAAAGGGGTTTTTCAATGACAATGACCGGACAAGACAGCCTGAAAACACGCAAAACACTGACCGTAGACGGGAAGGAATATGATTATTTCAGCCTGCCCGATTCGGAAAACACGCTGGGCGATATCAAAAAACTTCCCTTTTCCCTCAAGGTTTTGCTGGAAAACCTCCTGCGGTTCGAAGACGGCAAGACCGTCACCGTTGATGATGTCAAAGCCGTGGGCGACTGGCTGAAAACAAAAACAAGCGATCGTGAAATCGCCTATCGCCCCGCCCGCGTTTTGATGCAGGATTTTACGGGCGTGCCCGCCGTTGTCGATCTGGCCGCCATGCGCGATGCGATGGTCAAGCTGGGCGGCGATCCTGAAAAAATTAATCCGCTGGCCAACGTTGATCTGGTGATCGACCACTCGGTCATGGTCGACAACTTTGGCAACAAAGACGCGTTCAAGAAAAACGTCGACATGGAATTCCGCCGCAACATGGAACGCTATGTGTTCCTGCGCTGGGGATCACAGGCCTTTAACCGCTTCCGCGTCGTGCCGCCCGGCACAGGCATCTGCCATCAGGTGAACCTTGAATATCTGGCGCAAACCGTGTGGGCAGAGGAAGATGAAAAGAGCAAAGGCCGCCAGGTTGCTTATCCCGATACGCTGGTCGGCACCGACAGCCACACAACCATGGTCAACGGCCTTGCCGTTTTGGGCTGGGGCGTGGGCGGCATTGAGGCCGAAGCCGCGATGCTGGGCCAGCCTGTTACCATGCTGATCCCCGAAGTTGTCGGGTTCAAGCTGACAGGTAAATTAAAAGAAGGCACAACGGCGACAGACCTTGTTCTGACCGTCACCGAAATGCTGCGCAAAAAAGGCGTTGTCGGAAAATTCGTCGAATTTTTCGGCCCCGGCCTTGATAACCTGTCGCTGGCTGACCGCGCCACCATTGCCAATATGGCCCCTGAATACGGCGCAACCTGCGGCTTTTTCCCGATTGACAAGGAAGCTATTCGCTACCTGTCCTTCACGGGCCGTGACGATCATCGCGTGAAACTGGTTGAAGCTTATGCAAAGGCGCAGGGCATGTGGCGCGATGAAACAACGCCCGATCCTGTCTTTACCGATACGCTGGAACTCGACATGGAAAGCGTTGTGCCCTCGCTTGCCGGCCCCAAGCGCCCGCAAGACCGCGTCGCACTCGATAACCTCAAAACCTCGTTCTTAAAAGACGTGCCGGACAGCAAATCCGTTGCCGTTGAAGGCACGGATTACACGCTGGACCAAGGCTCTGTTGTCATTGCCGCCATTACAAGCTGCACCAATACATCCAACCCCTCCGTTATGCTGGCCGCAGGGCTGGTGGCGCGCAACGCGCTGGCAAAAGGCCTGGCGGTCAAGCCCTGGGTTAAAACATCGCTCGCGCCGGGATCGCAGGTGGTAACGGACTACCTTGAAAAAGCAGGGCTGCAACAAGATCTGGACACCCTTGGCTTTAACCTTGTCGGTTATGGCTGCACAACGTGTATTGGCAATTCCGGCCCGCTGCCCCAACCCATTGAAGACGCCGTAAAGGCCAGCGATTTAACAGTGGCGGGCGTTTTATCAGGCAACCGTAACTTTGAAGGCCGCATTCACCCCTTTGTGAAGGCAAACTATTTAGCATCACCGCCGCTGGTTGTCGCTTATGCGCTGGCGGGCTCCTTGAAAGTTGATCTGCTGACAGAGCCTTTGGGCACTGGCAGCGATGGCAATCCCGTCTACCTCAAAGATATCTGGCCATCACTCAAGGATATAAACGATACGCTGGAAATAGCGCTGACTGCCGATATGTTCAAATCGCGCTACGCCAATGTTTTCGAAGGTCCCGCCGAATGGCAGGCCGTGAAGACCGAGGGCAGCCTGACATACGGCTGGGACAATGCATCAACCTATGTGCAGAACCCGCCCTATTTTGCGGGCATGGCCGCCAATGCAGAGGAAAAAGGCGATATCAACAATGCCTATGCATTGGCCGTCTTTGGTGATTCCATTACGACCGACCATATCTCGCCCGCAGGGTCGATCAAGAAAGACAGCCCTGCCGGCGCGTATCTTGTCGGCAACGGCGTGGAGGCGAAAGACTTTAACTCTTACGGCGCACGGCGCGGCAACCACGAGGTGATGATGCGCGGCACCTTTGCCAATATCCGCATCAAAAACGAAATGGTCGGCGGCAAGGAAGGCGGTTTTACCCGCCACATCCCCTCCGGCGAAGATATGCCCATTTACGATGCTGCCATGAAATACCTCGAAAGCAATACGCCGCTGGTCGTGATTGCGGGCAAGGAATACGGCACAGGGTCTTCCCGCGACTGGGCGGCCAAGGGCACGAACCTTTTGGGCGTGAAAGCCGTGATTGCCGAAAGTTTTGAGCGCATTCATCGGTCAAACCTTGTCGGCATGGGCGTTTTACCGCTGCAGTTCAAGGGCAGTGATACGCGTAAATCCCTGGATCTGACAGGCGATGAAACATTCACCATCACAGGCATCAGCGCGATCAAGCCGCGCATGGACATCACCGTTACCGTCACGCGCAAGGACGACAGCACAGAAAACTTTACGGCGCTGTGCCGCATTGATACGCTGGACGAGATTGCCTATTACCAAAACGGCGGTATCCTGCACTATGTATTACGCAGCATGGCAAACGCGGCGTAATACAAAAAGGACGAAGGAAAGGACCTGACATGAAAAGAATATTCGCAGCAGCCCTTTGCGCTGCCTTGCTGTGCACCGGTATCACGACACCATATGCTGCCGATAATTCATGGATGACCTATAACGACCCCTATGCCGACAGCAATAACGACCTGAGAACGCCACACCGCACAAACGCCGAGGTCAGCTTGTGGGCAACGCAAGCGATTGTCACAGCCCTTAGCTTTAAACACGGCGACTATAAAGAACGGCTGGCCTCGCACAAAAAATACTTTCAGGCCAGCGGATGGCACGGATATGCCCAATACTTGAAAAACATCAAGCTGGTGGACGTGATAAAAAGCGAACGCTATAACGTTGCAACCATTTCCAGCAGCCAGGCCCTTTTACTCGGCGGCGGCGTGAAAGACGGCGTATATCAGTGGAAAATCACTCTGCCCGTCATCACGTCCATTGCGATACCGGGGCCAAATGACGGCGAGCAAAAAACCGTTTCTGATACGGCGGGGCGCATTACTGTCGTGGTCGCGCGCGCAAAAAACAGCACAGACCTTAGCGACAAACCCACGCAGGACGACGATACGCTCACGATTGTCGCATGGGATGGCCGACTTGAGCACAACAGCGCCGTTGAATAATCATTAAGATTGAATCCCCTCCCTAAAAAGAGGCATCAAAATACTATTCCGCCTTTGCGTTGCCAAATAAGGCATCTACGGCAGATTTGTGTTTTTCCTTGCGCGTAATATCAGCTTCGACACGTACGATCTCATCTTTAAGGGATTGAACATATTCCCGAAGTTCAGGCACGGACAAGTCATCCAGCACGCGGGGCCGCAACTGCTTTGTTTTGGGATCAAGGTCATCATCACTTATCATGGCATCCTCCGTGCATTTTTTAGCATGAATACAGACAGGATTGTGATAAAAAATACCCATGCAACAATTCATGACCGCCATCGAAATCCGGGATAAAAAACTCTTTGCCACCAAGCGGCCCGTGCCGCACCCCGGCAAGGGCAGCGTTCTGGTGCGCGTCCATGCGGCAGGGCTGAACCGCCCCGATCTTTTGCAGGTTGACGGCAAATACCCGCCCCCGCCCGGCATCAGCGACATTCCCGGCCTTGAAATTGCGGGCACAGTGGTCAAGGGCAACAAAAAATTCAAGGCCGGGCAAAAAGTTTGCGCATTGGTCGCAGGCGGCGGCTATGCCGAATACTGCGTCGTGCCTGCAGGACAATGCCTGCCCCTGCCACGCGGGCTTGATTTTGTGCAAGGCGCCGCGCTGCCCGAAACGTTCTTTACCGTATGGCGCAATCTTTTCGACATCGGGCACCTTAGAAAAGGGGAAAGCGTTCTTATTCACGGCGGCGCCTCCGGCATTGGCACGGCAGCCATACAAATGGCCCGGACCAAGGATGCAAGGATATTCGTCACGGCAGGCACAGACGCGAAATGCCGCGCCTGCACGGATTTAGGCGCGGAACTGGCCGTGAACTACAAAAGAAAAGACTTTGTCTCCGCCATATTGAAAGCCACCGACAATACAGGCATCAACCTTATCATAGACATGATTGGCGGCGATTACCTGCCGCGTAACCTTGACGCGCTGGCCACAGGCGGGCGACATGTCAGCATCGCCATGCAGCACGGCAAAAAAGCCAGCCTTGATATTTTTAAGATCATGTCAAAGCAATTGACCCTGACCGGGTCAACCCTGCGCGCGCAACCTGTTGCCACAAAAACCGCCATTGCGCGAAAACTTCACAAAAATATCTGGCCGCTTCTTGCCAACGGCAAAATCAAGCCCATCATCGATAAAACCTTTGCCCTGAAAGACGCGCAAGCCGCGCACGACTATTTGCGGGCCGGCAAACATATCGGCAAAGTTATTTTAACCATCAAGCAGTAACACGCCGCTTTTGCGCGCGGCGCACAGCACGATCGGCAGAAAGCTTGCAAAACCACCAGACAGCCCTGCCATCAAGGCCCATCGTTTCCTTTATGGATTCATACATCGCGTCATACCCGCCGTTTCGCGCAATGTAATCCGGGTTGATCGTATAAAACAAATAACTGCACCGCGCTTCCAAATGCCCGTCATCACCCGCCATACGCAAAAGCGGCATGGCATCAAACCAGCCGTATTCTTCATCTACGCCCGCAAGGTAATGAATCGCCAATAAGAAAGCAGACGCCGCGTGCAGCATATCTGCAGCCTGCCGCAAATATTGCAGGCCCTTCTTGATATCCTTTGGGATATCGTTATCACCATAAAAGTAATCCATACCCATAAAATAAAGGCTGTCGCCAACGCCTTTATCGGCTGCTTTTTTATACCATCTATGCGCTTCCGTGATATTTCTATCGACAACTCTCCCATCATTGTAAAAGCACCCCACCATATGGCACGCCACGCCATCACCTGCCTCGGCCGCTTTGCGATAGTACTCTAACGCTCTTGCATCGCTTTGCGGCACGCCTCTACCTTCCAAATGCATGGTGCCCAGATAAAGGCGCGCCTGCGGATCGCCCCGGTGCGCGGCTTCACGCATCCATGCCGCTGACTGCGCGAAATTCTGGCTATACCCATCTTCCCCATGATAATGTTTTGCGGCCAGATCACGCTGGGCTTTTGTATCACCACCATATTGGGCCGCTTCCAAAACCTTTTCTTTTTGTTCTGCATGAATCTGGCGGCTGTTTTTTACACGAAAAATCCCCATGGCCAGTAACGCGAAACCAAAAACAAGCAACGTTACGGACTGCAGGGCGGCACCAAAACTATTCACATGCGTCAAGAGAGCGTGCAAAGAAAGAGGAACCAGAGCAAGCCCGGCCAAAACCGCGATCACGCGGGCCAAAAACAGGATGCAGCGCTGGAACCCCCATGACACACCGGACAAAAGCACCAACCATTTCGACTTCTCAGGCTTCTCCATCTCTTTGCGCTCCTTCTAACCCTAAATACCAAGAGTGTGTAAATACACCGTAAACATTTTCATAATAAATGAAAATTGGCGCTGGACTTTACGCACCGTTATTGTATTATGGCTTCCATCTTCCCACTTGATTGACACTCGCTCAATCGGCCCCCGGCCTGAAAACCGGCGGCGCGGAGGAAAAGGATTTTTGTTTTTTAAAGGAGAAAAAACCCATGGCCGCACCCTTGATGCCCAAAGCCACCGCCGCATGGCTGGTTGACAACACAGCACTGACCTTTGACCAGATCGCAGATTTCTGCGCCCTGCACCCCTTGGAAGTGCAGGCGCTGGCCGATGGTGAAGTGAATGCGGGAATCATGGGGCTGGACCCTGTTTCAAACGGCGAGCTGTCGCGCGAGGAAATAGACCGCTGCGAGAAAAACCCCACAACACGTCTGAAGTCCCTGAAAACAAACCTGCCAAAGCCACGCGCACGGTCAAAGGGGCCGCGCTATACGCCTGTATCCAAACGCGGCGAAAAACCCAATGCCATTGCCTTTCTTATCAAGCAATATCCTGATCTTGCAGATGTGCAAGTGGCGCGACTGGCCGGGTCCACAAAGCCCACAGTGGCTTCTATTCGTGACAGTTCCCACCCGATGACATCGACACTGAAACCAACAGACCCTGTCAGCCTTGGCCTGTGCACGGCGGAAGAGCTGGAAAAAGCGCTGAAAAAAGCCGAACGCCGCATAGAGCGCGAAAACAAGGAAAAGGGCAACACAGCGCCACAAGACACAAGCGCTGCGCCTGAAACCGCTAACGCAGCCGTTGCCACAGAAGCGCCGCGCACCATTGAAGAGGAAGTCTCCGTCAGCCCCACACCGGATACGCCCGCACCGGACATAACGGTAGAGGAAACGCCGGAGGAAACCAAAACAGAATCTGTTTCGGGCACAACCGGCTTATAAAAACCTTCTGCCGTAACAGCCGTTTTTTTTAAGGACAACCACCCTCGCCATGCGCGGGACTGGTGGCCGTGCGGCGCATGAACCAAAAATACAGGCAGCCATAATCGCAATTGCCGTCCGCGATGGTTTCCGCCGTTGCTTTGCATGCGGATAAATCGCTGTCGACGCGGCTAATCGCCTCGGTCCAGACGGGGCTTGCGCGGCCGCGTGACACGCGCAGAACCGCGCCCTCCGTACTATTGTTAATATAGGTCGCGGTATAATCCGCATCTTCCGTGATACGAATGGTGCGCACGCCTGCCGTTGTCTTGAACAAAGGTGGCGCGCCGGGCGCGCCGGGGCAACGCACGTCCTCCAAATCATCGCCGGTACCGCCGGTGCTTAAATTCCCGTAAACGGGAAAGGGCGGATTGGGATTATCTGTCGCATCAATATCGCCATCACCATCCACATCTGCGGCGGCGGGGTATTGCAGGGCGCAATCCTGCACCGCGCCTTCAGCCAAAGTGATATCGGCCTTTAAGGTTGTTGTTAAACTATCGATCTGCACGGTCAGCGCGTTTTTACGCGCCCCGCTGCTCACCGCCACAACCAACGCGCCCAAAACCATGATCGCCCCCAGAATATAGGCAAACACGCTGCCGCGCTGTTGTTCTTTTCTTGTCCGTATCATCATAAAAGCCTGTAGCCTCCCGCTTCCGTCAACAGCACATCTTTATCATCGGCCGCCAATCCCATTTTCTGGCGCAGCCGGTACACATGCGTTTCCAGTGTATGCGTATCAATACCATCTTGATAAGCCCAAACACGCAACAATAATTCCTGCCGCAAAACAGTCTGCCCCCGGCGCTGCGCCAAATAGGCAAGGATGCCTGTTTCCCTGTCCGTTAAGGCAATAGCTTCTCCTTGTTCTGTCAGCAAATCTCCTTCACGTGGGCGGAACATAAAGTCACCGACACGCATCTCTTTTAAATAGGGCAAAGGATCTGCCAGTATGCGTCCAGATTGACGTAATATCGATCCCAGTCGCCATGGCTGTTGAGAATCAATCACCAAAACAGGCACGCCAATCTCTTCGTCACAGGCTTTGTGCGATATGCAAATACTGGCTGCACCCACCGTTTCCGCAGAAGACACGATATACCCCAACAGCTCAAACTGCGCTGTCAAGGCGGCATGCAGCGCAGGGGAAAGGTTGCAAAGGGCGATGGCTGTTGTGCTCTTCATGAATTCACCTTAGCAAACAACGATTTGTTAAGACAGTCTCTGCTAGACTCGGAGATAAAAAGGGGGAATAGCTATTATGTCCGCTAAAAATATTGATGTCATTACGGAATATGAAGTTCTTTTTGCCGTACGCACCGGCCTAACGATCTTGATCCCCAAGTCTCCTGTTTTCGATGGCGGCATAGAAACCGCTGTCGCTTGCGCCATCAGCCATGACAATCCGCGTGACCTGTGCCTAAGCGGCTGCGGAAAACACGCTGTCATCAAAGGGCTGAGCAAAGACTATCTGGATGAAGCCACCGCGCGCGGATTTATCATGTTCTATGAGATGGAAGATGAAGAGGTTGTGCGCTGCACGCCCTGCGCGGTGCAAACCGGGCAAGGGCCGCCATGCTAAAAAAAGGGGTTATCGGATACATTGCCATTCTTGTGATTGGCGGATTTTTGGGGTCCGCCGTCTATCACAAATGCTACAACGATTATGATGCCGCGCTGGAAAGCTATCGCCGCCAGTCGCGCAAGGAAACGCAACATGCCATTAACAAAATAGAAACCGCGTTCTTTGCGCTCTATAGAAACATGCGCATGATATCGCAGATGCCCTTTATCCGGCAAAACGGCGCAAAGGCAAGCACAACCCACAACAACACGCAAATCCTTGATAATATCTTCGGCAGTTTATCTGCAGCTACGCCGATATCGTCCATCTATGTCATCGATATTCATGATGGCCGAATAGCAAATATCGCCATCCGCCTTGGCGAAAATGGGCCTGAAAACATCAACGCCAGTGGCCTTCCCTATACAAACATCCTCTCCAGCCACACCAAATGGCTACAAAACAATTACCCAAATGCCAGCGCAGCACGCATTGCCGCCGCGCCCATTATCAGCGGTCATGCGGAAGAAAAACGTATGGATGACAGCGCTGAAAACGATGAAGGCGAAGAAAAAAAGAAGACGCAACTCATCACAATATTATCCATGCCCTTCTTTAACATGGAGCAAAATCTCGCCGGGATGATAACTGTCACCTTAACTGAAGACGCTGTCACGTCACTATTGCTTTCTGACGAATATGCGCTGGTAAACACGGGCATTGTCTATGCAGCAGAACCAAAAGAAGAAGAAATCGCCAAACATATGGAAGACTCGGCGCAATTCATCGCGCAGGGTAAAACAGACCCCAACCTTTTGTATTCCGATGCGCTACCCATTACGCTGAATGACCCCCGTAGCAAATGGTATCTGTGGTCCGGGCACCCAAATTCTTATTTTTACAACAGTTTTCAGGTGCGGGCTGTACAGTCATTCCAGATCACAAGTTTCGCCTTTATCTTTTGCCTGACGGCCATGGGGCTGTTCTTGTGGACGTCGATACAGCGCCGACTGGGCCTGATACACAAAAACTTTGAAGACACCATACGTGCTGCAGAAGATTCCAGCCGTTCAAAGTTCGGGTTTTTAGAACGCATGTCGGAAGACTTAAAACCACCCCTCAAAGAAATCGCGCAGGCCGCGCAAGAGCTAGCGCTAGACAAAGAGCTGTCTACAAAACACAAAGAAGACGTCAACTTTATCCGCCTTGCCGCCGAAAGCCTGTTTGGCGTTGTTGAC
>JAPPOU010000020.1:4392-19921 GCA_028817795.1 Alphaproteobacteria bacterium | reverse complement strand
GTTATGTTATGGCTTTGGCGTGTGCTGTGCTGTTTTTTTGTTGTCCGCACCTGCTGCCAGCGTGCCTTCAAGCTGTTCCACGCGTTGAGTGAGCTGTTGAACCGTTTGCAAAAGTTGCTGAAAGGCCTTGTCGTTATGCGTGGCGGGCAGGGTTTCGGGGGCAAAGGCGGTTTGATATTCCCGCAAGACAGGTAGTTTTTTATAGGCATCGTTATCGGCCAGCAAAGTAATGGCTGCTTGGTTAAAATCTGCACCAGCTTCCGACAGGCCTTTGACCAGTGGTGTGCAGTGGCTTTCTATGGCGCGGCAAAGTATACGCTCGTCATCTTGATGAATATCCGCGCCGTGTTTGATAAGAACGTTTATATGTTCTGCTGACTTTGCTGCGCGCAGGGCATAGTTTGCGGCATTGGTGCGTTGTGCTTCAGGTACGGCATTGATGATAAGGTCGAGCTGTGGACCTGTGAGCAGCCACGCCCGCCAGACAAGCGCGCCTGTCACGATATGCGGATCAGCTGTGGCAAGGGCCTGCAGGTTTTTTGTACGGCTTTCTTTTTCCGCAGCTTCAAGCGCCCCGGTGAAAAGCTCTGTATGGCTGGAATGCGTGTGCTTGCCCCATTCTGCCATCACATCTTCCACGGTGCCGTTTTTGCCCAAATCGGTATAGTTGATAATGCGCTGTACGGGTGAGGGGGCCGGGTTTTCTGTGGCCGGGTCTGCGGTTGTGCTTTCTGTGCGATCACTTTTTTTCTTAAACAGCTTGAACATGGAACGCTCTTTTGGGGGTAGGGTCAGGACCTATAATTATATGTCATTCTAATAATTTACAGAATATTGTCAAGCGATTCAGTGGCTTGTCAAATAGGAGCTTGTATTTATTATGATAATTTGGTACCGTGCGCATACAATTAAGGAGATTCTGGAATGTCTTTTGAGCGTGAAGCCGAAATGAAGTTGAAAATGTCCCTGCCGGATTTAGAGCGGGTATTGGCAGCTTTTGTCGAAAAAGAAAACCCGGCGATCAAGCATAAGTTCAATCATCGCGAATATTACGATACGGATGCACTGGATTTGTATCACGCTAAAGTCGGTCTGCGCATGCAGTATAAAAAAGGCAAGAATGGCGTGCCGGGATTCCACGAGCAGACAGTGAAATACCTGTTGCCCGATGATAGTGCCATTGAGGGCCTATCGGTACGCGGGGAGTGCAAGGATAAATTGCCGACATCCAGCCCTGATGTATCCAGCCTGTCAGATGAAGGTGCGCGTGCTGTGGTGGAACCGTTTCTGGGCAAAAAGCTCAAGCATATTTTTACGGCGGCTGTGGAGCGGCGTTACTTTAACGTGACGGTCGGTGCGGGCAAAGACAAGGGCACGGTTGAGCTGGCCTTTGATGTGGGCGAGATTATTCTTCCCGCTATCGGCAAGCGTATTCCCTTTGCCGAGGTTGAAATTGAAATGAAAAAAGGCAGTACCGCCGCAATTGAAGCCGTTTGCGCTGCAATTCAAAAAATTGCGCCAGATGCGGAAATCAAAACGGACGAGTCAAAGGCAAAGGCCGGTACTGATGCCTACCGCAAATATGTTTTGAAACAAAATTAGGCTCAGATTTATAAAATCCCGATCCCCGGACTTGTTCCGGGGGCCAGTGCAGCCAACAGGCTGCTATTTATAAACGGGCGCAAAGCGCCGCACTGGGTCCCCGCCTGCGCGGGGACACGGGCTTTGAGTGAATGAGTGGAGACCTTAACCTACTGCCGCAACGGAATGACCGTATGCAGCATCAGCGTTGTGCTCGTGCCCTTGATTTGCGGGCCTTCTTCCTCGATGTAAGACAGATCAAGCCCGTGCGCGGTTTCATTGGGCGGGTAGAACGTAATGGAATAGAGCGGCTGGTTGCTTGCACCGGGTTCCGTGGTCGTTGCGGCGCGATAGCCTTTTGTGTTGCCCTCGACAGAAAATAAAAGATTATCCGTGCTAAAAACCAGTGTGCCCGCATGTCCCGCGCTTGCAAGGTCTTGCGCAATCGTGGGGCCTGTTCTTTTGGCGCTGTCGGCCTGCGCGGTTTGTGGTGTCGCGATAATGATAACGCCTAGAATGCAGGCAACGGCAATGCCGATTTTCAACATGGTGGCTCCCTTCTAAAACACGCTTCCCTTAAAAAAGTTTTGGCGCTATACCTGACTCTACTTCTTAAGAGTTAAAGTTTGATAAAAGGCGTTGGTCATATTGTTTGTCTGCGCTGTCAACGTGGAGCGTAAAAAATGAAGTCTCGTCAGACGGTTCTGTATGTTGTTTTGGCTTTGTCGGCCTTTGCGGCAGGTCTGTTGATAACGTATTGGGGTAAAGGCAAGCCGCAATCTGGAAATCAGGTGGCGGTGGTTCTAGACGCCGGGCGTGATGTGGATGCAGCAGTGCAGGTCGTGGCGCTGGAGGGCATGCCGACAGACCAGTCTGGCGCTGTTTTGCCGGACGCGCCCGCTATGCCCGTTGTCGCGGACGAAGATACGTTTGATTATGCCTCGCCCGATGAAGTGGCCGTGATTACAGGCAAGTCGGGAACGCCTGTGATTGATGAATTTGATGACGTGCCAAAGGTTGACCCCATGATGGGGGTTAAGGAAGGCGCGGCTTTTTCTTTGGTCGATCATAACGGTAATGCCGTAACCGAAAAATCATGGCCGGATAAAACGCTGGCGGTATTTTTCGGTTTTACGCACTGCCCCGATATCTGTCCTGCAGGCCTGCAGAAGCTGACAGACGTTGTAACGGCCACCCCCACGCTAACTGATAGCATGCAGATTCTTATGATTACGGTCGATCCGGCGCGTGATACGGTGGAGGAAATGAAGGAATATATGTCGAACTATCACGATTCCTTTATTGGCCTGACGGGCACGGAAGAACAGATTAAGGCGGCAGTGAAGTCTTATAACGTATACACATCACGTGATCCTGCGAACGAAGACGGGTCCTATGCCGTGTATCATTCGCCCTATGTTTATCTGGTGGCAAAGGATCGTACACATGTGAAGCTGTTGAATGTGACAAACACGGTTGAAAATATGTCGGAAGACATTGCGGCGTTTACGGGCGTGACGGCGCAAGAGCCGACCACACAGGAATAGTTATAGCAGTTGCGGTTCCATGCTTTTGCGCATGATCTTGCGGGGCCGCGCTGTGCCGCTTTTGGCGGCGGCGGTGAATGCTTTTTTGACGTTATGTTTCCAAATGATTTCAGCGATGTCGGTGTAACCTCTGTCAAGGGCTATATCCCGTGCGGTTTGGCCGGCATCGTTTTTTTTCTCGGTGTCTGCGCCATAGTCTAAAAGGATATGGGCGCTATTGATGTGATTGTGAATAGCTGTGACCATGAGTGGTGTGTGGCCATCATCTGTTTCTATGTTGACGTTGGCACCATGGTTAAGGAGGGTGGTCATGATGTCAGTATGGTTGCGTGAGGTGGCCCATGTCAGCGCCGTATCCTTATTTTTGTCCTGATGGTTGATGTTTGTACCTCGCTCAAGGATCATGCGCAGGATTTCTTTTTGTCCGTTCTTGGCGGCATAGATTAAGGCTGTTCGTCCCTCGTAGTCTGCTACATCCAGCGCCGCGCCTTCCTTGAGAAAACGGCGGCACAGGTCGATGTCGGGGCCACCGTACTTGATCAGTTGAGAGATGAGTCGGGAGCCTTTGTCCTGTTTTTCTTTTTCTGCGGCGCTGACCGGTTTTCTATCTGTCATGGCTGTTGTCTTTTGGGTGTGGCACGGTGGATTTTCCGGGGGCGGGTTGTGCCGCGTTCTGCGGCAGCAGTAAAGGTTTGGGTCATGCGGTGCCTGTAAAGAGAGTTTGTCAGCGGGTGGTTCCCGTTATATCTGGCGTGTTCTTCGGCCATTTCCCCGTAGGCGTCTTTTTGCGTGGCATCTGCGCCATAGCGCATAAGCGCCTGCGCGACATCTTCTCCGCCTTTAACCCGGACGGTTGCCATCAGGGGGGTATAGTTGCCACGGCCTGCCAGATTAGGGTCTGCGCCGTTTTCCAGCAGAAGCGTGGCAGAGGCAAGGTCATCGTGACTTACGGCCCACAGCAGGGCTGTGTCGTCGCAGCCGTCCTGATGGTTTACGTTTGCGCCCATGGCGATAAGCTTGCGTAGCATATCGACATCGCCGTGCATGGCAGCGTAGATTAAAGAGGTTTTGCCCGCGTCATCCGTTGCATGAACATCGATGCCTTGGTCGATAAGATTATGGCATTTTTGCAGGCTGTATTTTTCATCACCGTACTCATAAAGCAAGAAGAGCGCCTGTAAGAGGTGTCGGGCTCTTGTTTCCAGAGTGCTGGGTGTGTCTTGCATATTCTGCGGGCCTGTTTTGTGGCGTAAAGTATTGGCACAGCTATAGCAGATGACTGTGGAACGGGTCAATGGTTATGTTTAATTGTTGCGAGCGCGTGCGCTGCGGTATATATTTAACATAGTTTTCAGATCGGGATTCGGTTGCAATCCCTTAGATTCGTGTGCTAAATCCTCCCTACATCTGAATGACCGCTTCATGCGCAGAAAAAGAGGGAAACAAAGTGACTTCCACATCGGGAAGCCAGGAGATTGCCCGCCGCTATGCGAGAGCATTTTTGTCACTGGCAGGAGAGCAGGGGCACATCGCACACGTTGCCAAGGATATGCAGCAGGTAAAGGCCGCGCTGGCTGAAGTGCGGGAATTTGCGGGGCTGGCCTCTGACGCGAGATTGCGCCGTGCGCAACAGGTCACGGCTGGTGCTGCTGTTGGGGCACAGCGGGGCGTGTCGTCATTGACGGCCAAGCTGTTGGGCACGCTTGCCGAAAATCGCCGTTTGGCCGTTCTGCCTGCCGTTGTTGAGGCCGTGCTTGATGGCATTGCGCAGCAAAAAGGCATTGTGACCGCCCATGTTACCGTGGCGCGTGATCTGGATACGAAACAGGCCGAAGCCATCGCCGCCGCCCTTGGCAAGAAAACGGGCGCGACGGTCAAGGTCGAGGTTCATAAAGATCCAGCCATCATGGGTGGCCTTGTCGTGCGCATGGGCGCATGGCTTATTGATAGCTCCGTCAGGTCGAAACTGGATCGCCTGACACGTGCATTGCAATCATCAGAAACTTCCAGCGACAAAAAAAGCATGAAAGAGGTAGCTTGACCATGGACATTCGCGCAGCAGAAATATCCTCCATCCTTAAAAAGCAAATTGCGGACTTTGGTGCCGAGGCCGATGTGGCCGAGGTTGGTCAGGTCATTTCCGTGGGTGACGGTGTTGCCCGCGTGCACGGCCTTGATAACGTGAAAGCCGGTGAAATGGTCGAGTTTCCGGGCGGCATTAAAGGCATGGCCCTGAACCTTGAAACCGATAACGTCGGTATCGTTATTTTCGGTGACGACCGCGACATTAAAGAAGGCGACACCGTGCGCCAGACGGGCGAGATTGTATCCGTCCCCGTTGGCAAGGGCCTGTTGGGTCGTGTTGTCGACGCGCTGGGCAACCCCATTGACGGTAAAGGCCCCATTAAGTCCGATGAAAGCATGCGCGTGGACGTGAAAGCGCCCGGCATTATTCCACGGAAGTCGGTGCACGAGCCGATGCAGACAGGCATTAAGGCGCTGGATGCGCTGGTGCCAATTGGCCGTGGCCAGCGTGAGCTGGTGATCGGTGACCGCCAGACAGGTAAAACCGCCGTTGCGATCGATACGATCCTGAACCAGAAAACGGTGAACGCGGGTGACGATGAATCTAAAAAGCTGTATTGCGTATATGTAGCTGTCGGCCAAAAACGCTCGACGGTTGCGCAATTGGTGAAGACGCTGGAAGAGAACGGCGCGATGGAATATTCCATCGTCGTTGCCGCGACGGCGTCCGAGCCTGCACCGCTGCAATACCTTGCGCCTTATACGGGTTGCACGATGGGTGAATATTTCCGCGACAACGGCATGCACGCGCTGATCGTGTATGATGATTTGTCAAAGCAGGCTGTGGCGTATCGCCAGATGTCGCTGTTGCTGCGCCGTCCGCCGGGCCGCGAAGCGTATCCGGGTGACGTTTTCTATCTGCACGCCCGCCTTTTGGAGCGTGCGGCGAAGCTGAACGACGATCAGGGCGCAGGCTCACTGACAGCGCTGCCGGTTATTGAAACGCAGGCGGGTGACGTTTCGGCGTATATTCCCACAAACGTGATTTCGATTACCGATGGCCAGATCTTCCTGGAAACAGGTTTGTTCTATAAAGGTATCCGCCCCGCGATTTCCGTGGGTCTGTCGGTATCCCGCGTCGGGTCTGCCGCGCAGACGAAAGCGATGAAACAGGTTGCGGGCACGATTAAGCTTGATCTTGCCCAGTTCCGAGAGATGGAAGCCTTTGCGCAGTTCGCGTCTGATCTTGATGCTTCCACGCAGCAACTCTTGGCACGTGGTACGCGCCTGACAGAGCTTTTGAAGCAGCCCCAGTTCTCGCCGCTGGCGATGGAAGAGCAGGTTGTTTCGATCTTCGCAGGCGTGAACGGCTATCTTGATAAAGTTGCCGTGAAAGACGTGACCCGTTACGAAGCCGAGCTGTTATCTGCTGCCCGTAACAAGGGCGCGGATCTTTTAAAGACAATCCGTGACGAGCAGAAAATCTCTGATGAAACCAAAGCCAAGCTGGAAGCGTTCCTCGAAGACTTCACGAGCACCTTCACAGCCGGGCAGAAGGCAGCGTAAATCATGATCCTGATCGCAAAGCTGAAAGATGAATTTGCCAAGGCCGTACACAAGCAGGATTTGTCGGCACCAGAGCTGAAGCCCTTTGCGGAGGCGCGTGTAGATTCCAAGGTGCAGTGGCTCCCGTTCAATAACGAACTGGGCAAGGGTAATACATTTTTTATGGTCGTAGAGGATGATACGAAGGGCGCAGCTTTGGCTGAAAAGATTAAAGCCAGCCCGGCTGTTACGGATTCCGTTGGCGCAAAACCCAGCAGTGATCCATCCTATCTTGCAACGTTGAAACGGTTTATGTGAGAAAATGCCAAGCTTAAAGGAATACAGGAACCGCATCGCCAGCGTGAAATCCACGCGCAAGATCACCTCAGCCATGAAAATGGTTGCGGCGTCGAAATTGCGCCGTGCGCAGCAGCAGGCTGAAGCCAGCCAGCCTTACGCCCGTAAAATGGGTGAAATGTTGCAGCGCCTTGTCGCCAATATTGGCGCGGGTGGCGCGGCACCGTTTTTACTGGCGGGGTCGGGCAAGGATGATAAGCATCTTTTGGTTGTTATCACGTCTGACCGGGGCCTGTGCGGCGGTTTTAACGGTTCGGTGGCGCGTCTGGCGCGGCAAAAAATCCGCGAGCTTTTGGCAGCGGGAAAAGATGTTCAAATTTTATGCGTGGGCCGCAAGGGCCGCGATGCGCTGAAGCGTGAGTTCTCGGCACATATTATCCGCACCTTTGAAGGGCTGGGCCGCAAATCCCTGACATTTGCCGAAGCGCATGAGGTATCGCAAGTTATGCTCGATATGGCAGAGCAGCGCCAGTTCGATGTGTGCACCGTGATTTACAACAAGTTTAAGTCTGTAATCGCGCAGGAGCCGACGGCATTGCAGATGGTGCCATTGGCTGTTGAAAACGCGGCGGCAGACACGACGGAAGAAAACCCGCAGGAAGAAGAGGGCAGCAAAGCGCTCTATGTTTTCGAGCCGAACGAGGGCGAGATTCTTGAAAGCCTTTTGCCGCGCAACCTTTCTGTTCAGGTGTTCAGTGCACTTTTGGATAGCGCTGCGGGCGAGCAAGCTGCGCGCATGACGGCGATGGATAACGCAACGCGCAACGCGGGCGATATGATTAGCGGGTTGACCCTGCGCTATAACCGCGCGCGTCAGGCTTACATTACAAAAGAACTGATCGAAATTATATCAGGTGCGGAGGCCGTATAAGATGGAAAAGAAAATTACAGCAGATGAACTTCGGGATGTTTTTGCGCCAGATCGCACGACAGGCGAAAAATGGGCGATCTTGCAGGATCTGGAACGCAAGCACGAAGCTTATCAAACAAATGTTGAAGCACTGGCCCATGGCGGCGTGCGTAAAAGCGAAGACCCCGTTATAGGGCATGCGAACGTTTTTCGTTTGCTGCACGCTTTTGAAACTGCCAGCGGCACAGTCAGCAAAAGCGACCGCGCCTATGTTGACGAGATCAAGGCAAAGTGGCTTGAATCCGCCAAGCAGTTCGGTCTTTTGGATTCAGAGGCCAAGCCGGTAGCCGCTAATGCGAATGCGCAGCGCTTGTTTGATATACGCAGGCAAGGGAAGGCTGGCGGGTAAATTCAATCTGGACGCGCTATAAAGGATAATTAAGGAGAAGTAACAATGGTAAAACTCGCAAGCAAGAACGATGGCAACACCGGCAAAGTGACACAGATCATGGGCGCGGTTGTGGATGTGGCCTTTGATGGCGACTTGCCGCCGATTTTGAACGCGCTGGAGTTGGATAACAACGGCCAGCGCCTTGTTCTGGAAGTAGCGCAGCACCTTGGTGAAAACAGCGTGCGCTGCATTGCGATGGACGCGACCGAAGGTTTGACACGTGGCCAGTCGGTGACCGACACAGGCGCGCCAATCTCTGTTCCCGTTGGCCCCGAAACGCTGGGCCGCATCATGAACGTTGTGGGCGAGCCAATTGACGAGCGCGGCCCTGTAAGCTCAAAAGAGCATTTCGCCATACACCGTTCCGCCCCTGAATTCGTTGACCAGTCAACGGAAACGGAAATTCTGGTGACGGGGATCAAGGTTGTTGACCTTCTCGCGCCTTACTCCAAGGGCGGTAAAATCGGCCTCTTCGGCGGTGCGGGCGTTGGCAAGACCGTGACGATTATGGAGCTGATTAACAACGTTGCGATGAAGCACGGTGGTGTTTCGGTTTTCGCAGGCGTGGGCGAGCGTACACGTGAAGGGAACGACTTGTACCACGAGATGATCGAATCTGGCGTTATCAAGCAAGACGGCCCCGGTTCCAAAGTGGCGCTGGTCTATGGCCAGATGAACGAGCCGCCCGGCGCGCGTGCGCGTGTGGCCCTGACGGGTTTGACACAGGCGGAATACTTCCGCGATCAGGAAGGGCAGGACGTTCTGTTCTTCGTGGATAACATCTTCCGTTTCACGCAGGCGGGTGCGGAAGTGTCCGCGCTTTTGGGCCGTATTCCTTCGGCTGTGGGTTATCAGCCCACACTGTCGACAGAGATGGGTACACTGCAAGAACGCATTACATCGACCAACAAAGGTTCGATTACATCCGTTCAGGCCATTTACGTTCCGGCGGATGACTTGACCGATCCGGCGCCTGCAACATCCTTCTCGCACTTGGATGCAACGACGGTTCTTTCGCGTCAAATTGCCGAGCTGGGCATTTACCCTGCCGTTGACCCGCTGGATTCCACCAGCCGGATCATGGACCCGCGCATTGTGGGTGATGAACACTATGAAACGGCGCGTGCCGTTCAGAAAACGCTGCAAAGCTACAAAGCGTTGCAGGATATTATTGCGATTTTGGGTATGGATGAATTGTCTGAAGAAGACAAACTCACCGTTGCAAGAGCGCGCAAAATCCAGCGTTTCCTGTCGCAGCCCTTCCACGTTGCAGAGGTCTTTACCGGCACGCCCGGCGTCTTCGTTTCTATCGAAGATACGATCAAAGGGTTTAAAGGCATCGTCGAGGGTGCTTACGACCATCTGCCCGAAGCGGCATTTTACATGGTCGGCACCATCGAGGAAGCTGTGGAAAAAGCCAAGAAATTGGCAAAGGCTGCATAATTTAAGGAGAAGGCGATATGGCTTTTTTGGATCCGACCTCTGGCAAAGAAACCGTGATGATGGAATTCAACCATGCAGCGGGTAACCCCACAGCGCAAGATGTGGTGAAGAAGTTTGCGTTGAAAGAGGCAGACCTTCAGGAAACAGTCCTGCCTTTGGAGCGTGCGCCTGATAAAACCACGTATATCGCCTTTGTCGAGCACAAGGCGGCAGAACGTGTGGAGAAGTCGGGACACCCTGATTTCATCCAGAACTGGTCTAATCCGAAAATGGAACCGTTTAAACCTTAAGGGTATTGAGAATGGCCGAAAGACTTACAGACAAAAACTTCCAATTCGATCTGGTCTCTCCGGAAAAGCTTTTGTTTTCCGGTGAAGTCAACATGGCCGTCATTCCGGGCGTTGCGGGTGACTTTGGCGTGCTTGCCGATCACGCGCCATTGTTGTCCTCCATTCGTCCCGGCGTTGTGCGCCTGACGATGCCGGATGGCGAAGAGCAAAAGGTTTTTATTGCTGGCGGTTTTGCGGATGTGTCAGATAACGTTTGCGCCGTTCTGGCCGAAGAAGCCGTTGATGTTGCAACACTGGATGTCGACGCTTTGCGTCAGCAGGTCACTGAGATGAAAGATGATTTGTCTTTCGCCAAGGATGATCCTGCAAAGGTCGCACATATCGAAGAAGCTATTGCATTGGCCGAAGCGAAAATCGCTGCTGCTGCGTGATCTCTTAGAATGTGAATGATTATCGTCGTGGCCCCGGCGCGGCGCGTTTTTGTTTTTTTGCAGGCACGGCTGCTACAGGTGGGGTGGTCGTGGGTGTCATGTTCAGTTTTGCAATGTTACGAATATCCTTGCCCGGCCCTTTGTATGTTTCCGTCAAGGGAAAACCTTCGGGCGTTTGGCGCATCGGCGATGCTGCCCACAGGCTAAACTGCGCATTGGTGCGCGCCATGAACAGGCCCGGCACATCGGCGATATAGCATTTCCCCGTTTTCTCTGCATAGGCATCACATCTGTACAGGTAAATGACAGGCCCATTTGTAGGTTTTCCATCATCCATTAGCCCGGCTTTGGCATAAGCGGCATTCGGGGCGGGGGTATCGGGTTTTGCCATGGTGGCCCTTTCTGAAAGGTTGCAAGATATGGTCGCAGATCGCAAAAAACCTGTCAATCATGTGCAGTGCCATTGTCAATACGCTGCCGGAATCATTACTATGGCAGTACGATATAAATTGAAAGGATGCGTGCAATGCAACAGGTCAGTGACAAGGCGTTGGTCCGCCAACAGGCTTATATCAACGGGGCATGGGTTGATGCGACAGGGGGTAAAACCTTTGATGTGAGCAACCCCGCCACAGGCGATGTGCTGGGCACTGTGCCGGACATGGGTGCAAAAGAAACGGAAGACGCTGTGCGCGCTGCAGCTGCGGCGTTTCCGGCATGGCGTGACATGGTGGCAGCGGAACGGGCGGCGCTTTTGCAAAAATGGGCGGCCCTGCAGATCGAGCATCTTGATGACCTTGCGCGTATTTTGACACTGGAGCAGGGAAAACCCCTGAAGGAAGCAAAGGGCGAAGCGCAAAGCGGTAGCGGCTATGTTTCATGGATGGCCGAAGAATCCCGCCGTATCTATGGGGATATTACACCGCCGCGTGACAGTGCCCACCGTTTTCTAACACTGAAACAACCTGTTGGTGTTTGCGGTATGATTACGCCATGGAACTTTCCATCGTCCATGATTACGCGTAAATGTGGCCCCGCGCTGGCAGCGGGCTGTACGGTTGTTTTAAAACCATCTGATCTTACGCCTTATTCCGCGCTGGCGCTGGCCGTGCTGGCGGAACGTGCGGGTATCCCCAAGGGGGTTATCAACATTGTGACAGGAAAGGATGCAGCCGCCATCGGCAAGGTTTTGACGGATAGCGATACCGTACGCAAGATCAGCTTTACAGGATCAACCGCCGTTGGAAAAAAATTGATGGCGCAATGTGCGGATACGGTGAAAAAGGTTTCTTTGGAGCTGGGTGGAAACGCGCCGTTTATCGTTTTTGACGATGCGGATATTGATGCCGCTGTAGAGGGCGCGATTGCATCCAAATTCAGGAACGCCGGGCAAACATGTATCTGCGCCAACCGTATTTTTGTGCAGGATGGTATTTATGATGTCTTCGCAAAAAAATTCACCGCCGCCGTTGCTGCCATGAAAATGGGAAGCGGGCTTGATGATGATACGGACATTGGCCCCGTCATTGCATCGCAGGCTATTGAGAAAGTGACGCGCCAGTTAGAAGATGCAAAATCAAAGGGCGGCAAAGTAGTGACCGGCGGCACGGCGCATGCGCTGGGTGGCCTGTTTTACCAGCAAACGGTGATTACCGGCGCAACGCCTGATATGCAGTGCTTTTCCGAGGAAACCTTCGGCCCGCTTGCGCCCCTGTTCCGTTTTAAAACAGATGAAGATGTGGTGAAAATGGCGAACGATACGCCCTATGGCCTTGCGGCATATTTTTACAGCCGCGATATGTCGCGCATCTGGCGCATGGCAGAGGCTTTGGAATACGGTATGGTTGGCGTGAATTCCGTTGCCGTCGTCGCGCCGCAGGTGCCGTTTGGAGGGTGGAAGCAGTCAGGTATTGGCTGTGAGGGTTCACGTTACGGTATTGATGAGTACCTGGAGAAAAAACTGGTTTCGATGCGTGTTTAGTCTGTCCTGCTAGATATAGGGACTGCACCCATAAAATCCAGAATCATTTCAACAGAATAAAGCATAGTTCCCCGGATCAAGTCCGGGGAACGAAAATTTATGAGTCTGGACTGTGGCTATGAAATTAAATTTCGGAACGTGTGGCGGCTTTTGTAATATACTGATATAAAACAGTATTTTTTATATGAAAAAATACTTGCTCTTTTTAATTACATAATATAACCTCTCTCTATCAAAAGGCGCGAATCTGCGTCATGTGCCAAACAGGGACGAGAGGGCAAAAATGAGGCTCAGAGCCAGTTTCAAACATGCTGTTGTCATGGGCCTTTTGCTGGCATCGCAAAGGCGTATGCCTGCGCCGTTGGTGGCTTAATTCCTCGTTTGTATCAATAAAGCGTACATCTGATATGTATAAAAATCCTTCTTTGAGGATAGTGTTGTCATTTATTCATGAAATCAGGCTATCATATCCTTTGGGGCTAAGGGGGATATGGACAGTACAGCACAGCCACAGGCCGCCGCAAGGCCTGCTGAAGACAAGATACTGATGGGCGAGGATATCGAGATTTATCCATCCCGCCCCTTGCCCGATCTTGCCCCGTCGGGCGCGCAGGCTTTTGCCGCCAAAGACCGCCGCTTGGTGAGCGATCAATTTGCTATTTTGTGTGGGCGTGCGACTGTGCCGCGCATTACAAGCATTGGCAGCTACAGGAATATCAAGAATCCCAATATATTAAAACTGCATGGCGCTGGCGTTCTTGACTGGACACCGGAGGGACGGCAGCGCTTTGCGCTGGTTTTTGAAAAGCCTCCGGCCCGTCGTTTGATGGATGCTATGGGCGTGACGCCTGTGCATATATCTGAAGATAAAATCATGGCAGCGTTGATACAGCCTGTTTTGTCCGTGCTGTATGATTTGCACCTGATTGATATGGTTCACGGCGCTATAAACTCAACGAATATTTTTCTGAGCGGCGCGGAAGGGTCAGAGGTTGCTGTGGTCGGGGAATGCTTGTCCGGTGCGCCGTCACTGCGGCAGCATGCGCTGTTTGAACCGCCGGAACGCGCCATGGCGCAGGAAACCGGGCGCGGGATTGGCACGAACAAGGATGATTTGTACGCCTTTGGCGTGTGTGTCGCGCTGGCGATACGCGGCGAGAATTTGATGGCGGGCTTGACGCAAGAGGAAATTGTCTATCGCAAGCTGTCCGAAGGCACATACAGCATGGTGATTGGGCGCGAGCGCATGCCGACGGGGATTTCCGAGTTTTTGCGTGGCGTTCTGAGCGATGACGTGTCGCAGAGATGGGATATTGAAGAAGCCATGCGCTGGTTGGAGGGGCGGCGCCTTAGCCCTAAACAGCCGCGTGCAAACACACGCGCAGCCCGGCCATTTGTGTTCAGGGATGAAAAGTATTGGGATTTGCGTTCTGTTGCAGCAGCTTTTACGCGTAACGTCAGCGAAGCGGCATCGGTGATCGAGCAAGATCAATTTGATTTGTGGATTAAACGCAATTTCGAAGACGGAACCCTTGAAAAGCACCTAGAGGATATATGGGACCGTGAAGGAAGCGGGAACCGCGAGCGCCTGGTAACGGGGATTAGCATGGCGTTGGACCCTATAGGGCCGGTGCGGTACAAGGGCGCAGCGCTGTTTCCGTCAGGTCTGGGGAATGCTCTTGCTGATGCTATGGCGCGTGATGATGACCTGCAGGTCTATGGCGAGATTATCTTGAACCAATTTTTCCCAACATGGATTAACTACCGTTTCGAAGAGATTCCCGATGCGTCAGGCCAATTGTCGGCGCTGGAGAAATGTCGAAACTATTTGGCGCAAAAAATGCCGGGCTATGGCATGGAACGCGTTTTATACACACTGAATAAAGAATGCGTGTGCATGAGCCCGGTTGTGCGCAATCATTTTGTGATGAGCCCCGGCAGTTTGCTGCGCGCGCTGGATGCTGTGGCGAGTCTGCCTGGCAGACCTGATATGGTTCTGGACCGCCATATGATCGCCTTTATTTCTGTGCGCGAGCCAAAGATGGTGGACCCGTATCTTGGTTATATTACATCCCCTTTGCGGGCAAACCAGATTATTGGATATTTGCGGTGTTTGTCCGCCATACAACGACGGTTTGAAACCGGGCCGGTTCCGGGAGTGAGTGCGTGGATGTCGGAAATGGCCCTGGAGGCTGTCATTCGTTTTAACGACAAAGATTTACAGGAAGAGGTGAAAAAAAAGCTGGAGGCCGTGAAGGGCATGGGCAGCATTCATGCCATTCTTGAGCTTGTAGATGATAGCCGTACTGTGCAGGAGGATGCGCAAAAATTTAACAGGGCGCGTGCGGAATATGCGGCGCTTCAGTCTGAAAAGGCAAAAATTATGCGTGTTTTAGGGCAGAAAAGATATGTGGGGCATGCAACGGGACGGCAGGTTGCCATGCTTGTATCTGCCGTAATATCCGCCATTTCCATTTTGGCGTATCTTGTTTATTTGTTTGCAGGCATGGTGAATTGATGGCAGGCGCAAAAAAAGGTGGTTCATCCCCCAAGAAGCCCGTTTGGGCGATTCGGATGTTGCTGTTTATGTTGTTGGTGACGGCCATCATTTTTCTGGCATCGACGATTGTGCTGATTGTGTGCTTGATACCCGCCATTGTCTCCGCGCTTTTAGACCATCACAGGCCGAAAACAGCATGGATTACAATTGGCGCCATGAATTTGGCGGGCGCCTTGCCGGCCTTGTTTAATTTGTGGCAGATGGGGCATAACAAGGCCGCAGCACTGGAAATTGTTACAACGCCGAGCGTTTTGCTGGTAGCATATTCCGGTGCGGCTGTTGGTTTTGGCTTGTACCACTATATGACCCCATTGGTTGCTGGCGTGGTTGTGGGGAAAAATCGTAAACGTTTGAAAGAAATAGAAAAGCGGTCACAGGAGCTGGTGCGGCGCTGGGGCGATGATGTGAAGTGATTTTGCCTTTAATTTTATTGTCTTGAATTTGTTGGAATTTATAGAGGAAATTACC
>JAPPOU010000020.1:0-4382 GCA_028817795.1 Alphaproteobacteria bacterium | reverse complement strand
GGGTTAACAGCAATCACGTAGAATGGGAACATTAGGCGTAAAGGTATGCGGGGCACGCGCATGTGCCGTTCTGGGGGAAAAGAGATGCGAAAGTTGTCGATTGCGAATTTGATCCGGCGTTGGCGCAAGAAAGATGACGGTCTTGTTGCCGTTGAATTCGCTATGCTGTCTATTCCATTTCTTTTGCTTATCATGGGTACGCTGGAAGTTTCACTATACTTTGCGGCAGGTCTTGTTTTAGAAGGCTCTTCAAATTCGGCGGCGCGTTTGATTCGTACCGGCCAGATTGATGCATCGCCTGACCCGGAAACAGCCTTTGCCGATATGCTGTGCGATCAGGCCGATGCCATTCTTGATTGCACAAAGCTGCAATACGAGGTTATTGCAATGGATGACGGCACATTTTCCTCGGCTGCGGCAACATCTCCTGTGTTTGACCCCGAAGGAAACTTAATTGGCGCAGGCTTTAGCCCCGGCGGTTCTGAAGACGTTGTTCTGGTGCGCACGGCGTATAAATACGAATTCTTGATGCCGATGGTCGGCACGCTATTGTCGGGAGATTCGGGCCAGAACTGGCTGACGTTGGGGTCGACCGTGGTCATTAAAAACGAGCCTTTCACATTCGGGAGCGATTAAGATGAAGACAGTATCCTGTACAAGAAAAGGTTTGTTCAAAAGATGGGCGCGGGAGGATGAAGCCGTTGCTGCTATTGAGGCAGGTATCTTGTTTCCGCTTATGCTGTCCATTTTGATGGGAGTGGTTGATCTGGGCGTTGCTTTGACGATTAACGAAAAGGTTGTGAACTCTGGTCACATGATGGCGGACCTGCTGGCGCGGGAAGATGACATCAACGATGCCGAATTCACCGACATTATCGTGTCTGGCCAGCTTGTTATCCAGCCCTATGATATTGCGCCGTTTGGCTATGATATAGCCGGTATACAGTTTGTTGATGAAGAAGCCATTCCGACCGTGATGTGGCGCGAAACGTTTAACATGGATCAAAACGGCGACATTGAAAGCGAATCTGAAGATTTGGGTATAGAAAATGAAGGTGTTCTGGCTGTGACCGTGCATTATACCTATACGCCGTTTTTCACGACATTCGTTGTCGGTGAAATTGAAATGGAGGAAGTTTCCTATGCGCGGGGGCGTAAGGGGCTTTTTGTGACGCGGTCCGCCGGATCGTAGAGAGGGAATGAGAGGGGCAATGTCTGGGATCATAAGAACGATGCGGTCGTTTTTCCGCGAGGAAAGTGGCGCTATTGCCATTATTCTGGCCTTGGCCCTGCCAATGATGATTGGAGCGGCCGGTGTCGCCATCGATATTGCCCAAGCGTATAACGTGCGCTCGCGCCTTGCGGATGCGCTGGATAAAGCGGCGCTGGCGGGCGGTAGTACGTTGGGCACGGAAGATCAGGTAGAACAGCGTGTTCTCGACTTTTTCGCGGCAAACTATAAAGACGAAAAACTGGGAACGCCGCACGATATCTCCGTGACGGTCGGGGAAGATTATACGCTCACAGTGTCCGCATGGGCACAGGTGCAAACGACGTTCATGGCAATTTTTGGCGATTCGTATGACACGCTGGACATTTACGTTGAAACCAAGGTCAAGCGCGAGCTTGCAGGGGTCGAGGCTGTTCTGGTGCTTGACGTCACCGGGTCTATGGCGGGATCAAAAATCGCGTCACTGAAAACGGCATCGACAAGTTTTATCAACATCATGTTTGATAACATTACGGATACGGAATTCCTGAAAATCGGCATTGTGCCGTATAGCGCTTCGGTGAATGTCGGTCCATATGGCTTGGGCAAGAACCCCGATGATTCGTATTACGGGCCTGCTTTCGTGGATAAGCCTGGGTCAGACCCTTATGTGTCTCCGGCATCTAACATTGATTACGGTACGGGCACGAATGACTGGCGCGGCTGTATTTTGGAGCGTTCATCGCCGCAAGATGTGACGGACGATGCGCCACTGCCAAATTGGGGCATGTATCGCTATGTGTCCTGCGGCTGGCAGTACATATATGGCAGTGGGTGGCAATGGGTTTGCAGCGGTCCGCCGAACAGGGATTGTCCGACAACGTCGGTTGTGCCTTTGACCAATAGTCAGTCTACCTTGCTGAATGCGATCAGCGGGCTGTCAACAGGTGGGTATACTTATACCAATGTTGGCGCGGCTTGGGGCTATCACCTGATAACGCCGACAGAACCGTTCACCGAAGGCGTGCCGCTGGATGATGATGAATGGTCGCGTACAATTATCATCATGACGGATGGTGATAATAACACGAATAATACGTATTCCGCGTATGGTTCCAATCCAGGCCTGAACGACAGTGACCTGGATGACAAGTTGGTGGATGTGTGCACGAACATCAAAAATGATAATATACAAATATATACCATCACGTTTGGTTCCGGTGTCGGCTCATCAACCCAGAATTTAATGCGGGAATGCGCATCGGAGGATACAAAGTATTATCACTCCAGCAGCGGTGATGATCTGGAGGATGCCTTTGAAAACATCGCCAGCCAGCTTAGTCAACTGCATATCGTGAAATAAAAAGGGTAGGGCGCGTTATCTGGCGCGCCGAAGTATAAACCGGCACCGTGTTGGTGCCGGTTTTTCATGATGTCTACAGCTATTTCTTTTCATGCTGACGTTTTTTTCGCGACAGGGCTTAAAAGAATCACAGCCTCTTTTGCTGAACGGGTGTTTTTTTTAAATCGTCTCCCGGCTCGCTTTTATTGGTTTTTCTGGAGGGATTTATGAAGCACAATAAAAAACCGGCCCGCAGCCAAAAATTTTTCCTTTCAAAAGAAAAGTCTGCGGTTTTCCTAACCCCCCGCATTGCGCCATGATTCACGGTCTGTAAAAATTGAGATAAATTTTTCGTACAAAAAAAGCGCAAAAAAGGTCATAAAAATACGGAAATTAACTTTTTTCACATAACTTATTAACGGCGCTTTAACAGATACAGTGATAAGATGGAATTATAGAGGTTAGGGTTTAACTGCTTGATCAACCAAAACATGGAGGGTACTAACATGCTGAACACAATTAAAACATTTCTTGCTTCTGAAAAAGGTGCAACCGCTATCGAGTACGGCCTGATCGCTGCTGGTATTGCTGTGGCAATCGCAGGCGTGGTCTTCACGGTTGGTGGTGACTTGGATACAATGTTTGGTGGTGTGTCCACGCAAATCCAGGCTGGTTAATCACCAGCGGGATCGCGGACGCGAAGCACAAGGCCCGCCTGAAATATGGCGGGCCTTTGCTTGCAAGAGGTCTCTTTCCGGGGGAGAGGGTATCATGTGGAAAGATTTCATTAAAAAGTTTTTATGTTCAGAATTTTTGCGTTCAGACAAGGGCGCAACGGCCATTGAATATGGCCTGATTACGGTGGGGATTGCGTCGGCCATTGCGGCGGTCACAGTCACGGTCGGCGGGGATCTGGCGACATTTTTTGGCAGTGTGCCCGCTTTGTTTGCGGGATGATAGCGCGGAGTATGATATAGTCCCAAGGCTATGGTCGTTGCATTATCCAGTCTTGTTGTCTTTGCCGTGTCGTGCCTGTCTTGCGTGTCAGATGTCAAATCGCTACGCATCCCCAATATATATTCTGTGATCGTTCTGGCCGCTTTTTTGGTGGCTTTTTTTGTGTCGCCAGATAGTTTTGGAAAGTGGTGGTATCATTTCGGCGCTTTTCTCGGCATGTTTGTTATGACATTCTTGATGTATCTGACGGGCCAGTTTGGCAGCGGTGATACCAAGCTTGCTTCTGTTCTGGCGTTATGGGTGGGCTTGAAAGGTCTTTTTGCTTTCATGTTTTATGTGACCTTAGTGGGCGGTCTTTTGGCAGGCATATCCTTGTATATTCAGCGCAAGAAGCCATTTCGCGCGCCGCAAGAGGGAAGCTGGATTGCACAGTTACAGGACGGTCATAATGCCGTTCCTTATGGTGTCGCGATTGTTTTCGGGGCGTGGATGGCGCTTTTCCATACTGGTTTTTTATATCACATCATAGATGAACTAATTAATATAATGAATTAATAATCCACATTTTTTCTGGACACGTGCCTCCCTTTTCGTGCAAAAATAAAGACGGAGAGTTTTTGGGGAGCAGGGCATGAACAGGAATACCCTCTTAATTATCGGCGGCGCGTTTTTCATGGCAGCTTTGGTTGCTATCGTCGTGCAAATGAAACTGGGCGGCAGTGATGGCAAGCCATCGTCGCTGACAGAAGTTCTTGTCGCAAACAAAAGATTGATGATTGGCGAAAAGATCCAGCCCAAGGATGTGCGCTGGCAGGTGTGGCCCAAGGATGGATTGTTCAAGGGCATGATCCTGCGTGAAGATCAGGATGAAGA
>JAPPOU010000005.1 GCA_028817795.1 Alphaproteobacteria bacterium | reverse complement strand
AGCTGATTACCGGCATTCTGGGGGCGCGGGGCTATGGCACGTACGAGGCTGCAAACGGCGATGCGGCGGGCACGTTTCTTGCGAAAAAACCCGCTATGATTATCATCGACGTCGACAGCGATGACCCCGACGTTTTAGGGCTTTTGCACAAGCTGAAAATGGGGCACAGCCACCTGCCCATCGTCGCGGTATCAGACGCCGAGGATAAAGAGGCGCTGAGAACCCGCATTGGCATGCCGCACCTGTCCATCCTTGAAAAACCTGTCGTACCGGAAAAGCTTTTGAACAATATTCAGGTTCATTTGATTGAAGGCGTCGAAACAGAAATAGGGCCGCAAACGCGCACGCCATCGCGTAATTTGCAAAAAGAAGAAACCACGGCCGAAATCGAACAACAGCGTGAAACGTTCATGCGGCACGCCATCGACTTGTCACAGGAAAAGATGGACGCCAATTGCGGCGGACCCTTTGGCGCCATTATCGTGCGCAACGGGAAAATTATCGGCGAAGGCTGGAACGAGGTCACATCATCAAACGACCCCACCGCCCATGCCGAGGTACAAGCCATCCGCAAGGCCACCGCCGCGATTGGCGATTACAAATTGGAAGGCTGCGAAATTTACACAAGCTGCGAGCCGTGCCCCATGTGTCTGGCCGCCATTTACTGGGCGCGGATTGATCGCATATTCTATGCCAACACGCGGGAGGATGCCGCACGCATCGGATTTGACGACGATTTTCTGTATCGCGAAATCACGCAGCCCGAACATAAGCGCACACTGCCGTCAGACATGATGCTCAACAACGAAGCCAGGATCGTTTTTGAAAACTGGGAAAAGAAACCTGATAAAACACCATACTAAAAACGTTATTAAGGGGGGAAACGTATGAAATGGCATATCGTAGGCGGTGACGCCTTTCCAATGATTGAAATGCATCTTGAAGCCGGGGAAGCCATCAAAGCTGAGTCCGGCGCGATGGTCACTATGCGTGGCGGGTTGACGCTAAAGGGCAAAATGGATGGCGGCTTTGGCAAGGCCATGGCCCGCATGTTCACCGGCGAATCTTTCTTTTTGCAAACGATCGAGGCCGATAAAGGGCCAGGCGTTGTCCATCTTGCCACGCCCGTACCGGGCGGCATGGTGGATGTAGAAATACAAGAAGGGCAAGAACTCATCGTCCAGAAAAACGGCTATCTTGCTTCAACGCAGGGCGTTGACGTTTCCAGCAAGGTGCAAAGCATCACAAAGGGCCTTTTTAGCGGCGAAGGGTTTTTTATCGTCAAGCTCAAAGGATCGGGCACGGCCTTCCTGTCGTCTTACGGCAGCATTCACGCCATCGACATTCCAAAGGGCGAAGACGTGCTGATCGATAACGGCCATATCGTTGCGTGGGATGGCCATATGAAATACGACATTACCAAAGGGGCCTCCAGTTGGTTTTCGGCGGCAACGTCGGGCGAGGGGCTTGGCTGCCGTTTCCACGGACCGGGGCGGGTTTATGTACAAACGCGCAATCCATACGGTTTTGGCGTCTGGGCGTTTCCTTATCTTCCCATTCCGCGTCAGCACGGCTAGAATCAAAAAAGAACAACGGGGGCGACATCCATGCGCAAGACACTGGCTATTTTTATGCTTTTAACATTCACGGCGTTGTGGCTTGCCACGCCAACGCCCCTTTTGGCCCAACAAACCGAAGGGGCTTTGCCGCCTGAGCGCATCATCCGCCCGCTGCGCGCTGTAGACCCCATCACGCTGCAGGGTGAAGGATTGGTTGTGCGGCTATGGGGAATTAAACCTGCCCAAACCGCCGAAACGCCGCTGGAGCTTAAAGCCCTCGACCTCATGGATAAAATGATCGGCAACGAACAGGTCAATTGCCGCATCATGGGCGGACGCCTGCCGGAACTATGGGCCCGTTGCACAACCCATACAAAAGAAGACCTTGCGCTGAGCTTGCTATCGCAAGGCTATGTCGTTGTCGACAGGCGGCAAATTTATAACAGCGTTTTTGCCTCCAATTACTTTGCCGCGCAGGAAAGCGCGCGCCTTGCGGCCAAGGGGGTTTGGCAGTTTGTAACGGAAACAGCCCAACAATCAAACCTGCCGCCTTGGATTGCGCCCTATATTGATGTTGTTCTACTCGTGTCCATCATCTTTGGCCCCCTTGGCGGGCTTATGCTGATTGCGCTGGTACTGCGCGCCGGGTTTTCCCGCATCGGCATAAAACAAGAAAAAGAAATGGAAGAAGCACGGCTCAAAGAAGAAAAGCTGCAAACGCGCGAACGGCAAGTTCTTTTATCCACGCTGGAAGGGGAACTGATTGAAAACAAAAACAAAATTGATGCCTTTCTTGCCATTTACAAAGACATGCTGCGTGACCTGAACGTGCCCGATCAAACGCCAAAATATCAGCAAGTTGGCGATATTGTGCAAAAAAACCCGGTTTACAGCCGCATTGTCTTTGAAACAAACGCCACAAAAATGTCGCTTTTGGACATGCATACGGCAGGCATGCTATCAAAATTTTACGCGAGCCTGCCCAAGGATCAAGCGTACGTGAATCTGGAGCCGACTGTGCCGCTGGATACGGCGATCAAGCTTCTTGAAAAAATTGTACAAGAGACAGAAGCGCATCTTCCCGCGATCGACGCGATCATCAAAGCCCTGCAAGCCGCAATGCAAAAAGAATAGCATGAGCAAAACACGTAAACCTTTTGCAGAAACGACAATCGCCGCGCGGGCCGCGATCGATCAGGACCCTGCCTTTCGCGCCGTCACGCCGCCGCTTTACATGTCGACCAACTATGCGTTTGACGGCTATGACAGCAAAGGCGCATACGAATATTCCCGCTGCGGCAATCCCACGCGGGACGCGCTGGGCCATATGCTGGCCACGCTGGAAGGGGGTGCACACGGCGTTATTACCGCGTCCGGCATGGCGGGGATCATGCTGGCCTGCCAGATTTTAAAACCCGGTGATCTTATTATTGCGTCACACGATTGTTATGGCGGCACGTTCCGGCTTTTATCCACCCTTGCAGAACGCGGGCAGTTCCGCGTGACATTCGCAGACCTGACGGACCCCGGACAGCATGACAGCATTTTCGCGGAAAAATGCGCCATGGTTTTCATCGAAACCCCCAGCAACCCGCTTTTGCGCATCACGGATATAGAAGCCGTGGCAGCACAGGCAAAGAAACACGGCGCCCTTACCGTTGTTGACAACACGTTTCTCTCCCCCGTTTTGCAAAAACCGCTGGCGCTGGGGGCAGATATTGTTTTGCATTCCACAACAAAATACATCAATGGCCATGGCGATGTCGTGGGCGGGGCCGTCATATCAAGAACGCAGGAGATGCACGACAACCTTGCATGGTGGGCCAATTGCATTGGCGTGACCGGCGGGGCCTTTGACAGTTTCCTGACCATGCGCGGCGCGCGCACGCTGACGCCCCGCGTTCTACAACAAAGCCATACCGCTGGCATTCTTGCAGATTTTCTGTCGGGTCATACTGCTGTGGAAAATGTTTATTACCCCGGCCTTTCAACGCATCCTGGCCACAAGCTGGCCGCACAACAACAAAAAGGCTTTGGCGGCATGCTCAGCTTTACATTAAAGGGCGGCACCACGGCCTTGCGGCAGTTCATTGCCGCAGCAACAGGGGGCAGTGACGCCATTTTCACACTGGCGGAATCTCTGGGCGGCTATGAAAGCTTGGTCACGCACCCTGCCACCATGACCCATGCCGCCATGACGCCAGACGCCCGCGCAAACGCAGGTATCAGCGATAGCCTTTTACGGCTCTCCATTGGGCTTGAAGATGCAGATGATTTAACAACAGCGCTAGACACCGCCCTCTCCGCCGCGCAAAGGGCCGTTGCCTGACCCATGCCGATAAAAATTCCAAATAGCCTGCCCGCCGTTCAAACGCTTAAAAAGGAGCGCGTACCGCTTATCCTTGAAAGCCGCGCCTTAAAGCAGGATATCCGCCCCCTGCAAATCGCGATTTTGAACCTGATGCCGGACAAGATCAAAACGGAAACGCAGCTTCTGCGCGCCATGGGCGCATCGCCCCTGCAAATAGAGATCACGCTGCTCCATACCTCGACCCACCAAAGCAAGAACACGCCCGAAGACCATCTTTCTTCTTTTTACGCCACGCACGACGACGTGAAGGATAAAAGATTTGATGGGCTGATTGTAACAGGGGCGCCACTGGGTCTTGTCGATTACAAGGATGTGACATACTGGGATGAACTGGCCACCATCATGGACTGGTCGCGCCGTCATGTGTATGGCAGCTTTTATATCTGCTGGGGGGCGCTGGCCGCGCTGTATCATTTCCACGGCATTGAAAAAACGGTGCTGGATTCCAAAAAAATGGGCGTCTTCCTGTGCCATGCACGGGATGTGTTTGACCCCTTGACCATGGGGTTTGACGACCTGTTCCACACCCCCATCGCCCGCCACACCGCGATAGCACGCAAAGACATTCTGCACCGGCCCGCACTGGACATTCTGGCGGAAACGGAGGACGGTGACCCCTGCCTATTGCAAGACACCAGTCTGCGGCACGTTTATGCCCTGAGCCATCTGGAATACGATGCCGAAACGCTGAAAAACGAATACGAACGCAATATCGCCGAGGGCATCAACCCCGATCTGCCCGAAAACTATTTTCCCGGCGACAACCCTGCTGCCACGCCTCGCATGACATGGCGCGCGCACCGCAGCCTTTTATTCCGCAATTGGGTTGATACGATCTATCAGGGAACGCCGTTTAACCTTGATGAGATAGAACCGGTATAATATTTATCGTGCAGCAGGCGCGGGCGGTGCACTTTCTTGGCGTGGCGCGCGCATATCTGATGATACAAAACCGGACAAATCACGGACAAAAACATCCAGCTCCGGTATGTGTCCCTGCGCTTTTTGTACGGCATCACTCACAATAACTTTTTGATCGCTGCCGAGCTGGCGATGCAGGTCCATAAGACGCTGGTCCAGCGTATCAAGGCCAGACATCGCTGCCTCTAGTTGGCCCGCGTTTTTCACGCTCATAAAAGAAGGACCGAACCCGCTCAACACATCCAAAATCAGGTCCAAATTATTAGACTTGTTAAGACCCCCATGGTCCAGATATACCCCTTCAACCATGGCGCCAAGCGCGGACACCTTCTCGCCAATATATTTCAGGCTATTGGCCGCGCCCCGTGTATCGGTATGAGAAAGCAAGCTCATTGCAGGCCCTCCTGCCATGCTCATCATTTCGCCATGCATGGCAGATTCGCACTTACTGCGTGTAATCCCCACCTGCTTTCTTAAATCCCGAATATCGCCTTGCTTTTCTTTTAATTTATTCCCACCCGGTACCACAAAAAACGCGACATCTGCCAAGCTGAGCAGAGCACTGTCTGCAAAATCTTCAATTTGGTTGTTTTTTCTGTCCAGTTTGCGTTGTAACTTGTCGCGCCTTCTCTGCGCAGGCCAAACTTCTGTGGCATGAAAAAATGTATGCGCAAACCAGGATTTCTTGGTGGGGTCATTCTGTTCCTTTAATACGTCAAGGACATCACCTTGTGCCGCAATTTTTTCGCGCAACACATCACGCTGCGCAATCAGCTTTGCGTTTTGCGCTTTCCAGCTTGCGTGCGCTATAGAAATGCTTTCCCTACTCACAACATACTCCCCCGTTTAGAACATCGCACCGTATTTCATTTGCGCGGCTTGCAACTGGTCGGGAGTAAACTTTTCTTCCTGTTCATGGCCATCACGATTGAATTTGAAAGTCACTTCATCAAAATCGATGCCTCTGAAAGAATAATCGTACATGGCGAAACAGGAAAAAACGTGCCGCAACGCCTGATCGCTGTCCGTTCCTGCCGGAATATCATCAATGCCCAGCGCCATGCCTTTGTCACCACCCTGCGGCTGCAACGGCGCGCCATCTTTGTTAAAAATAACTGTAACTTGTGTCATAAGCCCCCCCCCTTGCGCAGTGATGAACCGCGCCTTCCTGAAAGGATAACACAAACGCATAATTATGTCAATTTATAGACTGGATAGCGCTGCTATGCGCCATTTTAGCCTGAACGGATGATGGCAAGCATAGGCCCTACCATTACCAGTGATTCGGCACGTTACGCTGCTGCCTGACGGTCAGCGCATACCCACCTTTGCGCTGTCTTTGCAATACGGCGGCCAAACAGGCGGGCGGTTTTTGCGTCATGCGCATCAATCAGTGCATCCTTATCACGCGATGACGTGGCCATCAGCCCCAGCCATGCGCCGTTATCATTCAGCGCCTGTCCATCACCAGTAACCGCGCTGCCCAGTTCATTTAACCCCACCCAGATCATGCCGTGCTGGGCTGCAAAAACAGACATCTGCCCAAGGGTGGAAAGCTTATCCCCGCTGGGAAACAGCGCCACGGTAAAACCGCCTGCAATTTTATCCGCCCATGTACGCTGCCGCCAGAAATCGCCCGCCGTCTGGTCCATGAACTGCTTAAAGCTGCCCGCGATGCTGCCCATATAGGTGGGCGCGCCGAAAATAACGGCATCAGCCTCTTTTAAAAAATCCCAGTCTTCTTCCGCCAGCGTTTCGACGTTGAGAATTTTAACAGTGGCACCCGGTGCCTCTTTAGCACCCTCTGCGACATGTTCCGCCAAACGCAGCGTATGGCCCGAACCCGAAAAATAAGGAATAGCAATTTTCATTTATATATCTCCCTTTGCTAAGCCGCCTTGCTGACAGGTGCTTTAAAACGCTCTTCACATGTCGCGATAATATCATCCTCGATCTTGCGGAACAGAATTTCGGGCTTTTTCAGGGGGTGCCCCTCTTCCAGCGCCGTCATTTCTTCCTCTATATCCGAAAGCCATGCATGCGCATCGATCTCTACGTTCAGGAAAGACGCGATCATTTTGCTGCTCTCTGGAATGACGGGGAAAGAAATAATCGCGATCATACGGATATAGTTCATCGTAAAGTTCAAAATCGCAGCGGCGCGGTCCGGGTCCGTTTTTATCTGCGTCCACGGCGCGGCTTCGGTAATATACTGGTTGCCCTCAACCCAAATAGCGCGGAGGGCCGACATGGATTTTCTGTATTCGCACTGCGCCATATGGGTTTTGAAATCCTCCAGCAGCGCCTTGGTCTTTGCAAGCGCGGCGGTTTCAAGCGCGGTCCATGCACCCGCCTGCGGGACGGTTTCGCCAAACTTTTTAACCGAGAATTGCATGGAGCGGTTAATCAGGTTCCCCAGAACATCGCACATATCCTTGTTCACAAGGCCTTGCATCTCGTGCCATGTAAAGGATGAATCATCTCCCTCCGGCGCGCGCGCCATCAGGACATAGCGCCAGTAATCGGCAGGGAACAAATCCAGCGCGTCCGCCGTGAAAATACCCACCTTGCGACTGGTCGAAAACTTGCCGCCATAATACGTGAGCCAGTTAAAGCCCTTGATAAAATCCACCTGTTTCCACGGCTCGCCACTGCCAATAATGGTCGCTGGGAAGGTTACGGTATGGAACGGCACGTTATCCTTGGCCATGAACTGGGTATAGGTAACATCTTTTGCATCATGCCACCATGATTCCCAGTCACGGCTTTCCGGCGCTGCATCGGCCCATTCCTTGGTGGCCGAGATATAGCCGATGGGCGCATCGAACCAGACATAGAAAACCTTGCCCTCATACCCGTCGAACGGTACCGGCACGCCCCAGACCAAATCACGCGTGATGCAGCGGTCATGAAGACCTTCCGTCAACCATTTTTTCGCAATGGACTTGACCAGCGCGGGCCATGTTTCATTTGTGTCCACCCATGCCGCAACTTTATCCTGCAGTTTTGATTGCAACAGGAACAGGTGCCTGGTTTCGCGCAATTCAACATCGGTCGAACCCGAAATAGCAGAGCGCGGATTAATAAGTTGCTCAGGGTCTAAAACCTTGGTGCAGTTTTCACACTGGTCGCCCCTTGCGTGTTCTGACTTGCAATAGGGGCATGTTCCTTCAATGTAGCGGTCCGGCAAGAAACGTTTGTCGGTATTGGAATAGAACTGGCGAATGGTCCGCTCCTCCATATAGTCATTGTCCATCAGCTTCTTGGCAAAGTGCTGCGTTAGCTCATGGTTTTGCGGGCGAGAAGTACGGCCAAAATGATCGAACGACAATTCAAACCGTTTATAAATATCTGCCTGAATATCGTGCTGCGTGTTGCAATAATCTTCAACGCTCACGCCCTCCTTTGCCGCGCCCAGTTCGGCGGGCGTGCCGTGGTCGTCGGTTGCGCAGATATACAGGACCTCGTGCCCTTGCTGCCTTAAGAAACGGGCATAAACATCGGCGGGCAACATCGAGCCGACAAGATTGCCGATATGCTTGACCCCGTTGACATAGGGCAAAGCGCTGGTGATGAGGTGTCTGGCCATGGACGGCTCCAATTTTCTCTTGTTTTTCCGGGAAATACTGTATCAGACAGGCTGTATAATTCGCAACGGCTGCTACACAAATATATTGACATAATATTAAAATTATACTACAGTATGGCAAAACAATGCCGGGATCAGGAAAAATGGAACCAGACACCGTACAAAAAGAACCGCCGTCGAAAATCCGTGGGCGGGCCCTCTTGCAAGAACTAAGCAACGGGCAGGCCTGCAATACATCCATGTGCATGGGCCTTATCATCAGCGGGGTTGATGTAAATGAAACAACACGGCGCGGACTGACTGCACTGGCACTAGCCGTCAAGAACAACCACACCGAAATTGCCAAAATGCTTTTAAGTCGCGGCGCCAACCCCAATGTCCGCTGCAATGACCTCACGGCGGCAACTGTGCTTATCCGCGCCGTGCAAAAGGGAAACCTGGATATTGTGAAAGCGCTTTTAGATCACGGTGCCAGCATTGAACTGGACAACAAAATCGGGATCAACGCGCTAAAAGCGGCAAAAGACAGCAAAAGAAAAGATATTTTAAAGCTGGTTGAAGAAACAAAAACCCGCCGCGACATCGAACGGGCAGATGCAAACGGCACGCCCAAAAAGCGTAAAATCCACCGCCGCCTCCGCGCCGGGCTTATAATAGCTCTCTAAGGCACAGGCGGCTTGGGCGCTTTTACCTTGGGAGACGCCTTTGGCGCGGCAGGGATAGCGCCGTTGCGCTTCATTGCGCCAAGCAGCTTTTTGTTCCGGCCATAGCCGTCTGCATGGTACTGAATAGCACCATCCGGCCCCAACGATGTTGTGCGGTATACGCTATAAAACATCGGACCGCCGCGCTTGCGAATATCGGTATTGGCCTCGCCCTGTTTATGCGCCGCCATTTCGGCATCTGTCGCATTTAAAATGAACTGCCCCAGTTCTTCCGCTTTTTCGATGCGCACGCAGCCAGAGCTTAAATAACGGCTGCCCTTGTCAAACAATTCGGGCTGGTTGGTAAAATGCATATATTGGTCGTATTCGTTGTACATGAGGATACGGATATTGCCGAGCGCGTTTTGCGGCCCCGCGTCTTGTTCCATGCGGATACCGGCAACATGGTTTCTTGCTTTCCAGTTAATGGCTGTTGGCCTGATTTCACGCCCCCGCACAAAAAACCGCATGCCCATTTCATCCAATGCACGCGGATTTTTTTTCAGCTTTGGCAAGTGAGAACGCGCCTTGATGCTATTGGGCACCGTCCATGTGGGGTTAAACCGCACGCCACTAATGCGAACGTTAAATTCCATGGTACGGAATTTTCTTTTTGTTTTTCCTACAATTGCCTTTGATTCCAGTTTAACTTCACCGTTCTCAACAGCCTGCATCGTTTGCCCCGCAAGGTTAACTTCTACATACCGCTCCGGCCTGTCCTTGTCCCAACGCAGGCGTTCAAGGTTGGCGATCACCTGCAGGCGTTTTTGCGCATTGCTCATTTCGCCCTTGGGCGCTTTTTCGTGCAAAACAGCTGGGTCTTCCAGCCGCGCCAGCTCTGTTTGCAAGGCACCGTACAAGGGGTTCTTTGGCGTGATTGATGTTAAAAACGTTTCAACATCCCCCGCCGCTTCATATTGCCGGCGGATGTCACGCGGCGTCATGGCCGTGCGCCAATACTTTCTTTCGGTATCGCCCGTTACGGTGGGGTTAACACGCGGGCCGGTCATGTCTTGCGCATAGGCGATGAGCGCCCGGTCAAGATGATTGCCCAAAACCTTTTGCCTGTGGTCCGTCATCGGTTGATCGATCAAGGCTTTAATCTGCCGTACAGGATATGACCGGGGGTTAAGGCCGTGACTGCCTGCATCTTCCAGCCTGTCCAGAAGCACACGCGCATTTTGCGTGACCACACCGTCTGCTGTGAACCATGCGGCTTTGTCTTCAACAGCGGGCGCAACGGGTTTTTCTACAGATTTTTCTGCGACAACAGAAAAGGATTGCGCTAAAGAAACGTTATCGTCATTCGCAACGCACATCATCTGGTCCGGCCTTGTCGGGCAAGACGCTTCCTGTGCAAAAGATGAAGACAAAGGTGAAAGTGTCAACGCGCCTGCCAGCGCCAGAATATTTCTTCTTTTCATGACCAATCCTCCTGTTTTGTAAGGACGGTCAAGTATAAGCAGGCACCAAAGCGCTTCCAAAGGCATTTCCCTGCATTTGTTTTCAGAAATGCCTTATTTTATTGCGTTTTTATGCTGCAGTGCAGCTTATGCGGCGGCACGCAAAGGCATCCAGTTTATGGCAGGTTTATTATGCGCAGCCAGATAATCATTCGCCTTGGTAAAATGCCCGCAGCCAAAAAACCCGCGATGCGCCGATAAAGGTGACGGGTGCGGCGCGGTTAAAACCAGATGCCTCTTCCTATCTACAATCGCACCTTTCTTTTGCGCGTATGATCCCCACAGCATGAACACGACATTATCGTGTTTATCATTCACAGCGCGGATCACGGCATCGGTAAAGGTTTCCCAACCTTTGTTCTGGTGCGATCCTGCCTGTGCGCGGCGCACCGTCAGCGTTGCGTTTAAAAGCAAAACACCTTGTTCCGCCCAATGCGTTAAATCGCCGCTTTGCGGCACGGGCGTGCCCAGTTCGCTGGCAATTTCCTTGTAGATGTTCACAAGGCTGGGCGGCGGCGGCACGCCATCCTGCACCGAAAAGCACAGCCCATGCGCCTGACCGGGGCCGTGGTAGGGGTCTTGCCCCAAGATCACCACGCGTACGTCATCAAACTTTGTCGTGTTCATGGCGTTGAAAATCTGGCTGCCGGGCGGATAGATCACCTGCCCTGCATCCTTTTCCGCAGCAAGGAACTGCCGGAGCGTCTTCATATACGGCTGGTCAAATTCACCGCCAATGGCCTCAAGCCACGACGGGTCCATTTTTATGGAAGATTGCTGTGTCATACGCCCTCCTTAACTGCACGCGGATTATACGGAATGAGAAAGAGGATGCAATGGGGCGCAATGGTTTTGACTTCCCATAGGATCGGGCTTATAAAGCCCCCCATGAACGCAATCAGACAACATGAATGCCGCTTTCATCGCGCGCTTTTCACGCTCGTGATTCTGGCGCTTTGCGCGCAAACACTGATTCCGCCGGGCTTTATGCCGTCGTTCAAACAGGGTGATGTCTTTGCGCTGGACATCTGTTCTTCGACCGGGCCTTTAACAATCCTGGTCGATAAAAACATGCAGCCCATTAAGCAACACGCGCCCCGCAAAAACAAAAAACACGATCTATGCCCCTTTGGCTTTGCGCCTGTTGCGTCATATGACGTACCAATCCAATTACCCGCCGCACAAAATTTTCATGCGCGGCATGATCTGCCACTACCTGCAGCCGTTTCTATCCTTTCCCGCGTTTTTACATGGCGGCAACGCGGCCCGCCCCGTCCTGTCTTCTAAGACCCCATCGCAACTGAAGACTTAATAAGGACAAATGACAATGAAAGAAAACAAAACGCCTTCGGGCGATTGCGCCGCTGAATGTGAAAACACGGCGGGGCAGAAAAAACGATCATGGCTATCATCGGTGTTCCAATCCTGTGCCTCTTGCACCGGCGCGGGAGCAGCTGGATTTGTAGCAGGGCACGCAGGCTGCGTTATCACGCCGCTGGTGCTGGCCGCATCGGCAGGCACGGCAGCAACGGGCGGGCTATCCGCTCTGGCGATTGCCTTTGGCGCAGCGGCAACAGCAGGCGGCGTCTTTGCATGGAAAAAGCTGCGCGGCCCCAAAGCCTCAAAAGCTGAAAAACGCATTGTTTATGGCTCAGCCCTCACAGGCCTTGCCGTATCCGCCGCCATGCAACTGGGTGCAATCAACCAGCCGGCAGCGGCCATTCCTGCCGACTGCCCATTACACACCAACCACCAACCTGCACCTTAAAAAAAGCTGCCGGGCGGCGTATTGAGCGCCGCCCGGCAGCTTTGCCGCATTGCATCTCTCCGTATCATGACTATAGTGGTGGGGCTATGACCACGCCCGTAAATACAACAGAATGGCAAGATTTCATTGCCCACATCTGCGATGCAGACCGTGCCATTGAAGACCGCGCCACAATGCTGGCTGCCATCACGCCCGATGATGTGACAGGTGATATGCTGGCCGCGTGTGCGGGCTATCTTTTATCAAAAGCCGTGCCTTTATCGCTGGATGGCGTTGACGTCTGCGGCACGGGCGGGGACAAGGGCGCGGGCGGCATCAAAACCTTTAACGTGTCGACAGCTTCGGCCTTTGTCGTGGCGGCAGCGGGCATGACCGTCGTCAAACACGGCAACCGCGCCGTTTCCAGCCAGAGCGGCAGCAGCGATGTGCTGGCCGCACTGGGCGTGCCCGTTTCAACAACAGCGGAAGAGGCCGCGACTTTGCAAAAACAGCATAACCTGTGCTTTATCGCCGCGCCCGCCTTCCACCCTGTTTTGGCCGCCGCCGCGCCTGTGCGCAAAAGCCTTGGGCGGGCAACGTTCTTTAACCTTCTTGGCCCACTGTGCAATCCTGCCCGCACCAAAAAGCAGGTGATTGGCGTTTATGATGAACGCTTTTTAAAACCGATGGCCGAAGCCGCTCGCGCTTTGGGTAAAACAGATGTTTTACTGGCGCACGGCAGTGACGGTCTTGATGAAATCAGCATTTGCGCGCCCACCCACATCGCACGGCTGAAAGACGGGGAGATAAAAGAAGAGATTGTTACACCTGAAAGTCTTGATATCACCCCACCCGATCCCGAAAGCCTTGCGGGTGGTGATGCGCGAACGAATGCAAAAATTATAGAATCCATTTTGTCTGGCACGAAAGGGCCTGCCTTTGATCTTGTCGCCGTCAATGCAGGCGCGGCGCTATGCGTTGCGGGCGGGGCAGACACGCTGGGCGCTGGCATGCAAAAAGCATCTGAAACCATTTTATCGGGCGCGGCCCTGAACAAGCTGAATAACATGCGGGGCAGCGCATGAGTGGTTTCCTGCAAAAAATACATGCAATCACGCAAGAACGCGTGGCGGCAGCACAGGCAAAAGCACCTGTATCCGCCCTGCAAAACAATGGGCATTACAGCCGCACACCGCAACCCGTATTACCCGCTTTTCAAAAAGACGGTTATAACGTTATCGCCGAGGTCAAATTCGCAAGCCCGTCTGAAGGGGATATTAAAACCACGCATGATTACACCAACATTGCGGCAGGATATTTGGCCAATGGCGCAGCCATGCTCTCTGTCTTGACCGAGCCGCAATATTTCAAGGGAAGCCTTGACTACCTGTCCTCTATCCGTGCCAAAAACCCGGATGCCCTTTTACTGCGCAAGGATTTCATTTGTGATACCTACCAGCTGCATGAAGCCCGTGCGGCGGGGGCAGATACCGTTCTTTTGATTGTCGCCATGACAGGCGCTGAAAAAACCGCTGTTCTTTACCATGAAGCCGCCGCCCTTGGCCTCACCCCGCTGATTGAAGTACATGACGGGGCAGAACTTGATATCGCGCAGGATATGGGGGCGCGGTTGATCGGAGTGAATAACAGGAACCTCAAAACCCTTAAAATAGATTTACAAACCGGGCTTGACCTTGCGGCAAAAAAACGTGCAGACGATATTTTTATTTGTGAAAGCGGCCTTTCAACACCGCAGGACCTTAAAACCATGCGGGATGCGGGATATGACGGCTTTTTGATTGGATCGCACTTTATGCGCCAGCCTGACCCCGGCGCAGCACTGAAAGACATGCTGGAGGGCGCATGCGCATAAAAATTTGCGGCCTTACCCGTTATGAAGATGCAAAACTGGCGCATAATCTTGGCGCATGGGCTTTGGGGTTTATTTTTTATGAAGGGTCAAAACGTTGCATCACCACAGATGCAGCGGAGACAGTTCTAACGCAGTTACCTGATAATGCGCGGCGTGTGGGTGTTTTTGTAAACCAGACCGATGATGCCATCGCCCTTGCGCAAGATTTGCCCCTGCAGACCCTCCAGCTTCATGGCGATGAAACGCCGGATGACTGCGCGAAAGCCAGGGCGACAGGCCTACGCACCATCAAAGCCCTCCGCCCCCAAACGCCGGATGATATTGATGGTGCAAAGAACTACATGGATGCCGTTGATTATATCCTGATCGACACGGCAGGCGCAGGGTACGGTGGCAGCGGAAAAACCGCTGACTGGAGCCTTGCCCGCCGCGCTGTTGATGCAGGGCTGCCCGTTATTCTTGCGGGCGGACTGAAGGCAGATAACATTCTGGCGGCGGCAGACACAAACGTTTATGCCCTCGACCTTGCGGGTGGGGTTGAAATGGCGCCGGGGATCAAGGATCATGACAAAATGAGAACACTCTTCACCACGGCAAAGGGCGCGGCACCATGACAGCACTTCCAGATGATAAAGGATATTACGGCGATTACGGCGGACGCTTTGTGCCCGATACGCTGATGGCACCACTGATAGAGCTGGAGGCTGCCTATAACGCCGCCACAAAAGACGCCATGTTTTGGGATGAATATAAATCCCTTCTTAAAAACTTTATTGGCCGTGAAACCCCCTTGCAGCACGCAGCACGTTTAACAGCACATCTGGGCGGCGCAAAAATATATCTGAAACGCGAAGACCTTGCCCATACCGGCGCGCACAAAATCAACAACGCGATCGGCCAGATATTGCTGGCGCGGCGCATGGGGAAAACCCGCATTATCGCGGAAACAGGCGCAGGGCAGCACGGCGTTGCCACGGCAACAGCAGCGGCGGCTTTTGGCATGGAATGCATTGTTTATATGGGCGCGGAAGACATGGCGCGGCAGGCTCCCAATGTGTTCCGTATGGAATTGTTGGGCGCAAAGGTTGTGGCCGTTGAAAGCGGGTCGCGCACATTAAAAGATGCTGTCAGCGAAGCCATGCGCGACTGGGTATCAAACATATCAAATACGTTTTACCTGCTGGGCTCCGCCCTTGGCCCGCACCCCTATCCCAAAATGGTGCGCGATTTTCAGGCTGTGATCGGCGCGGAAGCCAAAGAGCAAATCATGGCCGCAGAAAACCGTATGCCTGACAGTATTATCGCCTGCGTGGGTGGTGGCAGTAACGCTATTGGTATTTTCTCGGCTTTTGTTGATGATAAAAATATCAAGCTGACAGGCGTCGAGGCCGGTGGCCACGGCATTAAAAAAGGCAGCCATGCCGCCCGCTTTTCCGGCGGTACACCCGGCATTTTTCAGGGCATGAAAACCTATATACTGCAAGACAACGATGGACAGGCCGAACTAACGCACAGTGTTTCCGCAGGCCTTGATTACACAGGTGTCGGCCCTGAACACGCATGGCTGCACGATAGCCAGCGAGCCTCCTATGCTTATGTGACTGATGACGAGGCTGTGGCCGCGTTTCATTTGCTGTCAAAAACAGAAGGTATTATTCCCGCGCTGGAAAGTTCGCACGCAATTGCCCATGCCGTTAAAACCGCGCCACAGCTGCCCAAAGACCATATCATGATCGTGAACCTTTCGGGCCGGGGCGATAAAGATATTGGCATCATCCAAAGATACGCGGAGGAACAGGCATGACCCTGCGTGAAACCCTTTTAAAAGCCCGCGAAAATAAAAAAGCTGCCTTTATTCCCTTTATCATGGCAGGGGACCCCACAGCGGAAGAGACCGTGAAAAGCATTATTGCCCTTGAAAAAGCAGGGGCCGATGCCTTGGAACTGGGCGTTCCTTTTTCCGATCCCGTTGCCGATGGCGAAACCGTGCAGCGGGCTGCGGAACGTGCCTTAAAAAGCGGTATGACGCTGGATGGTGTGTTGGACGTTGTAAAAGAGGCACGGAAACAGGGCGTGAAAATACCCATCTGCCTTTTTTCCTATCTGAACCCTATATACAAAAAGGGCTATGCTGGTTTTATCAGCGCCGCACAAGACGCAGGCGTGAACGGCGCATTGATCGTTGACCTGCCGCCCGAAGAGGCCGAAGATTATGTAGACGCGGCGCAGGAAAAAAGCTTTGAAACTGTTTTCTTGTGCTCCCCCACCACAACGCCTGCCCGTTTAAAACGGGTGGATGCCGCCACCACGGGTTTTGTTTACTATGTTTCCCGCGAAGGCGTGACAGGCGCACAGGCAACACTGGCGGGCGGCACGGCTGAAAAACTGGCACAGCTGAAAACAGAGTTGCAAAACCCTGTCGCCGTCGGTTTTGGCATTTCAACGCCGGAACACGTAAAAGCACTTTCAGGCATAGCGGATGGTATCGTTGTGGGCAGCAGCCTTATTAAAGCCGCCGCCGGGGCAGAAAACCCCGCAAGCATTTTGGCGGAAAAGGTGGAATGGCTAAAAACGGGATAAGCTTAATGTTAAACCAAAGTTGCTTCCGGCCATGAATATCTATACAACTTGGTTTTAAGGTCAGGAGGTCACATGCGGCACATTATTCAGCACAACGGCTATGTCACAGCAGACATCCCCTTTGCGCAGGCAGAAGATATCATTGCCCAAAAGCTTTCACAGGCCGAACCTGTCACGCAGCCTTATATCCTGCACATGCTGGGCGTGCCGGGTGCGGGGAAAAGTACCTTTGTGCGCGGTCTGCCTGCATCGAACGCGGTTGTCATTTCCTTTGACGACATCATGGAAAAACTGCCGCAATACGCGAACAGCCTACGGACGGACGGCCCTGAAAAATCTTTTACCACATGGGAAAAATGCGCGCGCGAAATCGGTTATGAACTTCTTTTCCGCGCTGTTGAGCTGGGGCTGAACATTATATTTGACCATGGCGGCGCACGCGCAGACCATGTGGATTTTTTAGCGCACATCAAACATTACAACAGTTACACAATACGTATCATGGCCATTCTGGCAGATACACAAACCGCGAGCGCACGCATTGCGCAGCGGGAAAGGCATGTACCTGTTCAATACGTATCGGAACGCATGGTCACGCTAAAAACGTTGCTGCCACGTTACCGCAGCATTGCCGATCAATACGAAGAATACGGCGCTACGCCGCAAGTTTCTCTTTTGGCTTAACACCCCAGAACGGATACGTCCATAACCTCGTACAGAAGACGGAAGGCATAGTGCAAATTTAAGTCGTACCACCACCCGGCGCTGCCGTTCTCTGTTTGGTACGGTTCCGCGTTTGTAAGTGAATCCCCGCATCAGGTGAAGCGCTATATGGTTCAGAGAGGGTGATTTGGATGAAGCGGTGCCTGGCCTTCTCCATGTCTTCATCCGAACGGGCGGTGGCAAACTGCATCATACTCCTGAAGTCATCTCTAATTTCCACCTTCATATCAACATCAGGATGGGCGCAGGCGGCGTGGAGTTTTTTATAAGCAGGCAGCTTCTGAATGTCTTCAATGGAGGCTGTGTCATCTGGCAATATTATTTCGAGAAACTTCCGGGAATGCTGCATCAAAGCATCTGCTATTGCCCTGTTATTGGCCGTTGGTTCTCGACCAACAAGAGGGGGGGCAGGGCCTCGGTCCGAAAAATCCTGCTGGATACACTGTTCCAGATCCGGACGCAATCTTTCTTCCACGTATTTGAAGAGGAATTCCCCATTGTTTCTATCTTTGTTCCTTTTTTCTTCTGCTTCAAGAAACTGTTCCCTCAAGCTTGCCATGCCCTTTTCCTTAAATATTTACACGTTGAAATTTTGCCGCGTACGATAGCCATCATTAAGTATTATGCAATAAAAAAGGTTGATAAATAGTTAAAGTTTTACGCACAAAGCCGCCTGATCGCGGACCGACTTCAGGCCGCCGTCCTGCCCTGAGGCCGCACACCCCAGAACGGACACGTCCATTTTGTGCCGTCATGTTCCAAAAGCGCCGCCGCGCCGGTGGGCAGCTTTATTTTATGCGCAGCGCGAAAAGCTTCAAAATCACCCGTAATATAAGGCGCAAAACGTGCTGTGCCGTTACTGGTCACGCAGAGTACCGTTTTCCCGGCATGGTCTTTCAAAATACGCGCCGCAAAATTATGCCAGTTCTTCTTAATGGCTCCTGGATCAACGCGCCAGCCGTCTGGCACAGCAGCGCTGTCATCCCAAAGCCTCAGAGCCTCTGCGCCAAGGCGGGCGATGACATCGTCTTCCGGTTTGTTTTCATCGGGGCCGTAATCAATTTCGTTAAAAATATCCAAAGGGACAGGCGTGATTTGCGTGCCCATTTCCCTTTGCGCTTCTGCGGCTGTCTGCTGCGTGCGCTGTAGGTTTGAGACATAAACGACATCCGGCACATAGCCCTCGCGCTTCAAAAAACGTCCCAGCATCCGCCCTTGCTCCAAACCGCTTTCCACCAACGGCAAATCTGTTGTACCCACGCGGGTCACGACATCGCCGGGGCCGAATGTATTGCCGTGCCGTGCAATCAAAAGGCGTGTCGTCATGCTTTTTTGACCTCGACAAGGCGGCGCGGCCATTTAATCTTGCCAAAATCAAGCGCGCCGGGGTTCCACGTATCACATCCCACGATAACCGTAACAGGCGCTTCATAGCCTTCATCCAATACGCCCGTGCCTGCCAACGCACGCCGGACAGGCGCACGCAACAAAGCCTCTGCCCGCTCTACATCCTCCGGGCTATCGACACCCGACATGGCGGGGCGGCCCCTGTAATCGACAGGCACGCAACGTAGATCATACCCGTTTTCGATGAGGCGGAGTTGTTCCAGCCCCTCCAGTTTTTCAAATTTGCCTTCGGGCAGGGTTGCGTATGCATCCAGCATCTTTTTTGCGTAACCATAAAGGCCAATATGGCGGTATACGGGGCTTAGAGCCGATTTTTCACGCAAATCTTCTTCCTTGCGGATGGCAGGAATAATGTTTTTGCTAAACCACAGGGCGCGGCCCGTTGTGTTATCAAAAGCCGCTGTCGTGCCGCTAAAGGGCGTTGTTTTCTTATCCTTCCGCAATTGGTCAAGCTGGCCCCACGTCAATTGCGTGACGGGCGTCACCACATCGCAAGGACTGGCCGCAAAAGATTTTATCATTTCATCAAGAAAGTCGGCCGGTGTTAAGGGCGCATCGCCCTGCATGTTCAAGACAAAGTCAGGTTTATCCTTCATGCCAGCAACAGCGGCAGCGCAGCGGTCCGTACCACTGGGGCAGGCGGGGTCTGTCATGACAACGTCCACGCCGATATCATGGCAGTGGTCCGCAATGCGGTCATCATCCGTTGCGACAATCACGGATACGCCGGTCTGGCGCGTCGCCGTTACCTTTGCAATCGTGACGACATGCTCCAGCATCGTACGGCCCGCAATTTTCACCAACGGCTTGCCGGGCAAGCGGGTCGATGCGTAACGGGCGGGAATAACAATGGCAGTTTTCATGTCGGCAAGCCTTTAAAGCCTTGGTTATGTATTATGGGACACGTTACGCAATCCGCCGCATAAAGGCAACCCACTCTTTATTTTCATAAATAAATGCCCCGCCCCTGATAACAGAAGGCGGGGCATTTAAATCATCAGACGTTTTTATTTTTTACGCGTGTATTTGATTTCCATCGCCTTAAAGCTCTGGTCACCGGTGGTGTCATACATGGTGTAGACAAGATGGTCGTTGTCAACGATCTGCAACGTGCTGTTAAACGACACTTCACCGCCGCGCAGGGCGCAAAAAAACTGGCCGTCTTCCTTGATGGTTTTTGTTGCGGGGTCATATGCACCATCGGAGACCATCATGGTCGTGCTCATGTTATCGATCCAGACGCTGTTGTATTTACCCTTCACATTGTCATGTCCCATCAGGCCAATACCTTCAAACTGCATGGATTGGCCGTGCATATCCATCATGCCGCTGACTTTTTGCTTCACGTAACGGCCGCCCAGAACCCATTTGTTTTCACTTGTGCCCGTTGATTCTTGCGCGGGCGCGTCTGGCGACATTTTGAAAGATACCGTGTAAT
>JAPPOU010000085.1 GCA_028817795.1 Alphaproteobacteria bacterium | reverse complement strand
GCTGGATTTATAACTCAAAAATATGCTATATTATGAGTTATAAAAGGGGTGTTTATAACGCATGGCGTGGAACTGGGAACAAGGCGATTGGCCGCATTTTCGTTGGGATGCAGGGGCTTTGGCCGTTGCGGAGGCCAAGTTTCTACGCCAGTCGGGGGTGCTGGTGGGCGCGACCAAGCATTTTAGCGAGGAAGACAAAAACCTGCTGGTTATCGATCTGATGACAGGGGAGGCCGTTAAAACATCTGAGATTGAAGGGGAGGTGCTGAACCGCGATAGCGTCCAGTCTTCTATCCGGCGGCATTTCGGGCTGGATACGGATAACCGCCGTATTGAACCCGCAGAGCGCGGCATCGCTGATATGATGACCGACCTGTACAAGAACTTTAACAAGCCATTGTCTCACGCCATGCTGGCGCGCTGGCATAAAATGCTGGCGAGCGGCAGGCATGACCTGAAAGACATAGGCCGCTACCGCACACACCAAGACCCCATGCAGATTGTGTCGGGCAGGCTGGATAAGCCCATGGTGCATTTTGAAGCGCCGCCTTCCAAGCGCATGAAAAAGGAAATGGATGCTTTTATGGCGTGGTGGCGCGATACGGCTCCCGCTGGAAAAGCATCGCTTCCGGCATTGACACGTGCGGGCATCGCGCATTTGTATTTTGTCTGTATTCACCCGTTTGAGGATGGAAACGGGCGTATAGGCCGTGCATTGGTTGAAAAGTCCTTCGCTGAATATCAGGGGGAGTCGACCTTGATTGCCTTGTCCCAAACCATAGAGCGCAGCCGCAAGGCCTATTACGATGCGCTGGAAGCAAATAACAAGGCCAATGAAATAACAGATTGGCTAGTTTACTTTGCAGATATGGTTCTAGAGGCGCAAAGCTATTCTCTGGACATGGTCGATTTCCTGATAGAGAAGACGAAACTCTATGACAGGGTACGGGGCAGTTTAAATGAACGGCAGGAAAAAGTTCTGGCGCATATGTTCCGTGAAGGGCTGGGGGGCTTCAAAGGCGGATTGAGTGCTGAGAACTATATCAGCATCACAGGCACCTCCCGCGCAACAGCGACACGCGATTTACAGGATTTGGTTGAGAAGGATGTTTTGCTGAAAACAGGGGAGCTGAAGAGCACGCGCTATCAATTGAATGTGGCGCTGCGTGGACAGGAATATTCCGGGCGTTGAAAATAGAAATGGTGCCGTTGAGAAGACTTGAACTTCCGACCCACGCATTACGAATGCGTTGCTCTACCAACTGAGCTACAACGGCACGTTAACGGGGAAAATACGGCAAAAGGGGCGGGATTGCAAGCGGGATTGAATCTTTATAAATCAATATGTTCCCTCTTGTTTCGGGGGCTGTCTCGTGCCAATCTTTTAATATGTGCGCCAAAAAAGCCCCCGATACGGCCCTTGCGGCATTTTTAGACCGCCACCCAAAGGTGGATGCGGTCGAGGCTTTTGTGACTGACATCAACGGCACCCAGCGCGGCAAGTTGTTGCCGCTGAAAACAGCGCGCAAGATTTTTACCGAAGGGCTGCGGATGCCGCGCTCAGTCTTTGCCGTCGATATATGGGGCGAAGACGCGCTGGCGGCAGGGCTGGTTTCTGAAACGGGCGATAACGATGGCACGGCGCGGCCGGTGCCTGATGGTCTGCGTGTGCAGCCATGGTCGAAAAAAACGGCGCAGGTGATGCTGACCATGTTCAATCCCGATGGCCGCGCCTTTGGCGTTGACCCGCGTCAGGCGCTTTCCCGCGTACTGGGGCAATACAAAAGAAAAGGCCTCACGCCCGTTGTGGCGGTGGAGTTGGAATTTTACTTAACGGACAAGCAGCGTGATGATGCGGGCTGTCCGCAGCCCCCGCGTTTTCCGGCAGGCGGCGGCCGTGCCAAAAAAGCGCAGATTTTGGGCATGGCCGAGGTTGCGGCCTTTCGCGATGTGCTGGATGATATCAGGAGGGCCTGTGCGCTGGAGGATATTCCGGCGGATACCCTGATCTCCGAAAACGGCCCCGCGCAGTTTGAGGTAAACCTGCTTCACACAGAAGACGCGCTGCGTGCCTGTGATGATGCTATCTTTTTAAAGCGCACCATTAAAGGGATTGCGCAAAAGCATGGCATGGAGGCGACCTTCATGGCCAAACCCTATGCCGGTTTGTCGGGCAACGGGATGCATGTGCATTTCAGCCTGCTGGATAAAAACGGAAAAAATATTTTTGCGGGCAAGGATAAAAAAGGCACAGCTGCGCTGCGCCATGCGATTGGCGGGTTGTTGCGCCATATGCCAGCCTCGACAGCCGTTTTTGCGCCGCATTTTAATTCATACCGCCGTTTTGCCAAAGGCTCGCACGCGCCTGTAACGCTGACATGGGGCTATGATAACCGCAGCGTTGCCGTGCGCGTACCGGATAGCAGCATTGCGGCAACGCGTATCGAGCATCGCGTTGCAGGGGCGGATGCCAATCCTTATTTGGTCATGGCGTTGTTATTGGCGGCGGGGCTGGATGGGATGGAGAAAAAAACACCGCCAGGCAAACCGCTTTCGGGCAATGCCTATGCTGCAAAGGTGCAAACCCTGCCTGTGACATGGGGAGAGGCGCTGGATTTTTTTGAAGGCGCGGGTTTTACAAAAAAAGCATTGGGTCGCGACCTGCACCGTGCCTTTCTGGCTTGTAAACGGCAGGAAATGGATGTGCTGGCAGAACAGGTGACGAGCGCTGAATATGATGCGTATTTCAGGGATGCGTAAATGAGCTATATTTCTTCATACTATGCATCCTCCGCCAATGCCGCGCCCGAACGATTAGTGCTAGAGGGGGATCATCACTGCGATATTTGCGTAATTGGCGCTGGCTATGCAGGGTTGTCGACTGCCCTGCATCTGGCCGAAAAAGGATACAAAGTTATTGTACTGGAGGCCGAAAAAACCGGCTGGGGCGCATCGGGTCGCAATGGCGGACAGATCATTAACGGTTACAGTCGTGATTACGATACCATCCGCGCCCGCTATGGCGAGGATACAGCGCGCGCGCTTTTGAATATGGGGTTTGAAGGTGCGGATATTATTCGTGACCACATAAAAAAATATAACATCAACTGCAATCACAGTCCTGAAGGCAGTTTTTTCGCGGCCTTCAATGACAGCCAGATGAAGTTTTTAGAGCGCCGCAAAGCCATATGGGCTGAAGGCGGTAATAATGAAACAGAAATTATTTCGCGCGATAAATTGTCGGACTATGTCGGCTCTGCCCTTTATTGCGGCGGTCTTTTGGACAAACGTGGCGGGCACATCCACCCTTTAAATCTTGCACTGGGGGAAGCGGCGGCGCTGGAAAGTCTTGGCGGCAAGATTTTTGAAAAATCGCGTGTTCTTTCTATCGATACAGGCACGAAACCCAAAGCCATCACGGAAAGAGGTAGTGTTTCGGCGGCGCATATTGTGGTTTGCGGCAATGCCTATATCGGCAATACTGCGCCGCAGTTGCAATCACGCTTTATGTCGGTCAGTTCGCAGATTATTACGACAGCACCTTTGACAGATGCGCAGGCGTCCGCGCTTTTGCCGGGCAGGCACTGCGTGGAGGATTGTAATTTCCTCCTCGATTACTACCGTATCACGGCGGACAGGCGATTATTGTTTGGTGGTGGGGTCGTGTATTCGGGCACAACGCCGCATGATATTGAAGGACGGCTTTCCCCAAAGTTGTTGCGTGTCTTTCCCATGTTGCAGGGCGTTAAAATTGACTATGCGTGGAGCTGTAATTTTGCGCTCACCCTTACGCGCATGCCGCATATCGGCAGGTTGTCGGACACGGTTTATTTTATCCATGGCGATTCCGGTCATGGCGTGACGACAACGCATTTACTGGGCCGTTTAACAGCCGAAGCCGTGGCAGGACAGGCAGAGCGGTACGATATTTTTGCGAACATGAAGAACTACCCCTTCCCCGGTGGACGTGTGTTCCGCATTCCTTTTACCGCGCTGGGGGCATGGTATTACGGGCTGCGGGAGAAGATGGGAATATGACTGTTATGTTTTGAAACGAATTGTGATTTTGTGTTTTTCTTTCTTGTTGATAGCTATGAAGTATGAACACATCAGAAGTCTATCAATCGCTGGTGGCAAGCATTGCGTCAAAAAAACACAAGGGCGCGCCCCTTGTTGTGGGCATTAATGGTATCGATGGCAGCGGAAAGACAACTTTGTCAAAGAAATTGGGCGCTCTTCTGAAGGGAAGGGGTTACTCCGTGTGTTGTATCTCAATAGACAATTTTCATTACCCACGAGAACACAGGTATCGGCGTGGAGAAAATTCCCCCGAAGCCTATTACCACGATTCCTTTAACTGCCAGGCGTTTATTCAGGGCGCATTACGGCCTGTAAAAGAAGCGCAGGCGTATCCGGTAAAGTGCCAGGTAAAAAGCCATGATCTGGCAGAGGATAGGGCAGAGGCCGTCTTTCAAGATATTGATGAAAACACCATTGTTTTACTGGAAGGGGTGTTTATTTTTCGCCCCGATATCATCCCTTTTTTGGGGCTAAAGGTTTTTGTGGATGCAAGTTTTGATACGATCCTGAAAAGGGTTCAGAAAAGGGATAGGGAGATTATTGGTTCTGAAGAGAAGGTTTTGAAGCGGTATCGCCAAAAGTATATTCCCGGACAGAAGCTTTATTTTAAGGATGCTGATCCGTTAAGCGTTGCGGATATTGTGATTGATAACAATGATTTTTCCGCACCTAAAATAACGCGCTCTATATAGTAAGCAGCAGTTTCAGGATTTTTTCGTCATCGTCAGCCGCGTGCGCTCTTCGCCGTGTTCGATGATGCCGGTCATGACAAGTTTGCTATCAACAAAGCTTGCATCCAGTAGCGTACGGAAGGTCTGCATCCCGCTGGTGGGGTTGCCGCTGGTGTCTTTCAGGTATGTGGGTTCCGGCGTATGGCTGGGGTCGACGGTGGATTCCATCTGCACCTTGTTATCGCCCACAACACTGAACGCACTTTCCCAAATCAGGCCGTTTTTATCCTTGCGATACGTCAAGCCATTGCGGATTTCGGTTGTGCCGTCGCCGTCAACGGTATGCGGTTTTCCGGTTAAGGATTCCGACATAACATCGTATTCGCCATCCAGATCTTCATAGGTCACTTCCATAGTGTCAGTACACCAGAAAAAGGAGGGGCATGAAACCTCTTTTTAATTTCAATAACTTAGGGTCAGGGCTTGTTTTAGGTGGCGAATCCGGCGATATTAACGGCGGAAGATCGGGCAGGCGCAACGCCTCGCCAAGCCGGTCAGGGCCGAGAGGCAGCAGCCGTAACGAGATTTTTGCGGGTTGATCCGGTCTTCCACCTCATCTTTTGCCACCGGAGTGCCATGTGACCGCCGAAAAGCAGGAATACCGGGTCCTTGCCCGCAAATATCGTCCAAAGAATTTTTCAGAGCTGAAGGGGCAGGATGCGCTGGTGCGCACGCTGACCAATGCGATTGAAACGGGCCGCATTGCCCATGCCTTTATGCTGACAGGGGTGCGCGGTGTGGGGAAAACGACAACCGCCCGCATTATCGCTCGCGCCCTGAACTGCGAAAATGGCCCAACGGTTAATCCTTGTGGTGTGTGCGATTCTTGCAAGGCGATTGCCGAAGACAGGCACGTTGATGTCATTGAAATGGATGCGGCATCGCATACCGGCGTTGAAAACATCCGCAGCCTGATTGATACGGTGCAATATGCGCCTACCTCGGCGCGGTATAAAGTGTATATCATTGATGAGGTGCACATGCTGTCAAAGGGCGCGTTCAACGCCCTGTTGAAAACGCTGGAAGAACCGCCAGAGCATGTGAAGTTTGTTTTCGCTACGACAGAAATTCGCAAAGTACCTGTAACGGTTCTTTCGCGCTGCCAGCGTTTTGATTTGCGTCGCATTGATGCGGGCGTGCTGGAGGAATATTTTGCAAGCCTTTTGGAAAAAGAAGGCGTGAAAGCGGAAACGGGCGCGGTTGCCCTGATCGCCCGTGCGGCGGATGGTTCGGCGCGTGACGGCCTCAGCCTGATGGATCAGGCGATTTCCCGCGCAGCGGGGGAAGTGACCGAGGAACAGGTGCGCGGGATGCTGGGCCTTGCCGACCGCACCGTGACGGTGGATTTATTTGAATGCATTATGAAGGGGGATAACGCATCCACCTTTATAACGCTCGATAGCCTTTATAAAAGCGGCGCGGCACCCTTGATGGTGGTGCAGGACCTTTTGGAGCTGACGCATTTGCTGACCAAAATGAAAGTCAGCCCCGATCTTGCAAAGGATATGTCCTTGCCCGAAGCGGAACGGCAGCGCGGCGCGGCCATGGCTTCGGCCTTGTCTGTGCCGGTATTGACGCGCACATGGCAGATACTGCTCAAGGGCGTTGCCGAAGTGCAGCACGCGCCGCACCCGCAACAGGCGCTGGAAATGCTGGTGATCCGTTTATTATATGCATCGGACCAGCCATCACCCGGTGATCTTTTAAAGCAGCTGCAAGATGGTAGCGTTGTGAGTGCTGGTGCATCCGCACCTTCCGGCGGTGGCGCGCCGCAGGGTACAACGATTATGCAGAAACGCAGCGGCGGTGGCACCGTGGCTGCCGTGCAACCACAGTCTACAGCGGCAGTTGCTGTGCAGACGTTTGAAGATGTCGTTGCGCTGTTCGGCCAGAAACGCGAAATGCTGCTGATGGGGCATTTGGTCAATGATGTGCATTTGGTGAAGTTCGCCGTGGGCCACATTGCATTGCGCGTTGCGCCGACTGCGCCGCAAAACCTGACAGGCCGTGTGGCGCAATTGCTCTCAGACTGGACGGGGCAGCGCTGGGTGGTCAGCATCTCCCGCGAAGAAGGCGCGCCGACGCTTGCAGCAACGCGTGATGCTGTTCATGCAGCCGAGATTGAGGATGTGAAAAAGCATCCTGTCGTGGCGGAAATTTTAAAATTTTACCCCACGGCAAAGCTGGAAATACAAAAGAAGGATACGGAATAAAATGGCGAACATGATGCAAATGATGGCAAAAGCCCAAAAGTTTAAATCCAAAATGGAAGAGCTACAGGGTCGTGTCCGCGCCGAGATTGTGGATGGTTCCGTGCAGAACGGGCTGATTACTTGCAAGATGACAGGTAACTTTGCCTTGAAAGAAATCAAGATTGGCGACTCGCTTGTGAAAGTTGAAGACAAAGACATGCTGGAAGACCTGATTGTCGCCGCCGTTAATAACGCCCGCGAAAATGCGGAACAGTTGATGCAGTCCGAAACGCAAAAACTGATGGCCGAAATGGGCCTGCCTGCCGAGATGGCGGGATTGTTGTAAGGAGCTGTTATGGCGTTTAATTATAAATCTACAGGTTTGCCGGATAACCGTGGCTGGGAGTTCGCCGCGCATATTTGCCATGCATGGGTATCTCAAAGCATGGGGCGTATGTTCGGGCCGGACCGCATCAATAACTTTATGCAGAACCAGCCGGTGACGGCGGCAAAGCGGATCATGGATCATTGCGATGACTGGTCTGAATCGTCGGTGACGATCGCACTACTTGGCCCTGCCAAGATGACCCTGCTGGAAGACGAAAAATCTGAATTGATGGCACGGGGTCTTTTTGGTGATCGTGTTGTCGATACGCTCTGGGCAATGCAAAGCTCCCATATGGCGCGCGATGCGGAAATGGAGCGCGACATGGTGCGTGTCTATATGGTGGAAAGTCTGTCAGGCATGCATGACCAGATCATTGGCCGCAAGAAAATCGACAAGATGCATCATATCCGCTGGAACATGCTGGAGGGCTATGAGAAGAATTTTGCGCGTATTAAGGGGCAGAATCCCGCGCTGGATAAAATCTTCGAAGACAGCTTGAAACAATCCCGCACATCATTGGAGGCCCTGGATAAGGCTGCCGCGCAAAACAAGCCAAAACCTCCGCAGCCGTAAAATATGCGTATCCTAAGCTGGAATATCAACTCTGTCCGTCTGCGCCTGCCGCTTTTAATGGATGTTTTAAAACGGCAAAAGCCGGATGTATTCTGCCTGCAGGAAACAAAAACGCCCGATGAACATTTCCCCGTTGATGCGCTGGTAGAGGCAGGTTATGCCCATCACCATTTTACGGGCATGAAGGGCTATAACGGCGTCTGCATTTTTTCAAAGTATCCCATCGACAATAAAGAAACGTACAAGCGTTGCGGTAAAAACGATTGCCGCCACATTTCTGCCCGCATCAAGGGCAAGAACTTATCATTTGAGCTGCACAATGTATACATTCCAGCGGGTGGGTACGAGCCTGACCCTGTCGCGAATGACAAGTTTAAGCACAAACTTGATTTTGTGGATGAGCTGACAAAGTGGTTTTCCAAGAACCGTGGCGCGAAAGACCCTATGGTTGTGCTGGGTGATTTAAACATCGCGCCGCTGGAGCATGACGTATGGGATCATAAAAAGATGGTGAAGGTTGTATCCCATACGCCCATCGAGGTCGAAAAATTCACCCGTTTTTATGAAAGTATGCAGTGGGTGGACGGTATTCGCCATTTTGTACCGGATGATAAAAAACTCTATTCATGGTGGAGCTATCGTTCGCCTGACTGGGATGCAGCAGACAAAGGCCGCAGGCTTGACCATATCTGGGTGACGCAAAGATTGGCGCCCGCGCTGAAAAAGCAAGCCGTCCTACGGGAAATGCGCGGGGCAGAGCGGCCCAGTGACCATGTGCCCGTGGTGCTTGATCTAAAAGCATCTGCATGACATCATGCATATATGAGCCGTCCATCGGGACATAATTATCCTGATAAAGGGCCTTCCGGGTTCTTTTCTGATCTGAAAAAAATCTTCAACGCCGTGAAAGCCGGCATTGAAGAAGGGGTCGATGTCGCGCGCGACGGTGACAGGTATACGCAGGAAAAACGTCTGGTGCGTGCCGCGGTGCGGGGTGATAGCACCGAGATTATGCGCCTTTACCGGAGAAGCGGTTCCGTGCGCCTTAATGTTCATTATAACAATGAGGAAGCGTTACGCGCCGCTGTTGTGAACAATCATGCCGATACCGTTTCCACCCTTATGTATTGCGGTGCCGATCTTTTTGCTGTGCAGGGGTTTTTGCGCGATATGGACAGGGGCGGAAAAGGTAATGCCGCCGTGCAGCGCATGCGCAAACACATGGCGGCCCAAAAGCATGATTTCGAAGATGGGTTGAGCAGATTGCAGTTGTTAGCCAAGCCCAAGCTGGTTTATCCGGCGCGGCATATGTCTGATGAACCGGGACTGGTGCGGGCGCTGCGCATGGGCTGCCTGGATACTGTAGCAGAAACTTTACAGCGAACGGGAGAAAGCCTGATATACAGCGACCTGACGCAGATAAAAAACAGAGATGGCGTGACAGTTGCCGAAATGGCGCGACAGGAAGGGATGCTGGAACGCCTGTTGTCGGATGATTTTTGGCAGGGTAATAAAAAAGAGCAGGAAAAAGCGCGTGCCCGTCTTTTGGTTGCCAATGATGCAGGCATGGGAGAGCGCGCCACCGTCTTCAAGAAAAAGCTGAAAGACGGTATTAGAAAGTTTAAGCTGGACTAGAAATTTTGTATTTAAAGTCATGTCATCCCTCACTTGCGTTCGGGATGATGTTTCTTAAATGGAGATTGGCCTTAAAGAATCTTCAAGACGTGCACCATGTTTTACGTTTTGCCCCTTTATACGGGCGGGCGTAATCGTGTTCTATCATATACTGCGTGATATCCACGCCGCCGCTGGTGCGCACGCTGGCCAAAACACGTCCCGCATATTTTTCGTTGCGGATATTGGTCAGCTCTACTTTTCCATCATGTAGAAGACGTACCAGTTCTTTGCGGGCCTCTTCGGCGCGTGCGCGCTCACTGGTGCATTTGCCCTTTATTTCCGGCGCGTCAATGCCATCGATGCGGACATGCGTTTCAATGCTCTGGCCAATCCAGATTTTCAGGCGAACGGTTATGGTGTCCCCGTCCACGACCCGCATGACCTCTCCGCTCAAAGGGCCGGCAAGGCGGTCAACCGCAGCCGTGGCCGGAGCCGCCGCCAGCAGCGTAATAAGTCCGAGACAAAAAAGAATCCGTTTCATGGCGTTTTCCTCTTTACATTAAAGGTGTAGCATATACAATTATAAGTTGTAAATATAAATAAACCGTTATCTAAAATTGTATCTATCGGGCAGGGCATGCTTAAGGCGCTGAGGTTTAAAAATAAAATAAATATTGGCGCGCCATTGGCGCAGGCAACGCGTTGTCTGCATATGTGGTTGGAAGAGGAGGGGCGCTGTCTGCCCTATGCCAAGCGTCGTCGTGCTGCTGTATTGATTGCGCGTTACTTTATGTACGAAGACGATACGACAGATGAATTAATCCTGTCTTTTCTCCGGCACTATTCAGGTCGCCGCGTGAGTGACATGGACAACCCTACGACTGTGCGTTTGGAAATTAAGTCTATTTTAGATCAGTCTGATGCCATCGCGCCCTGGCGCAAGACACGGAAATGGATGGTAGCCGGGGCTATGGTTGTGTTCCTGCTTCTCTCTATGTCAGGGTGGATGGTGCGCCCCATGACGCATGCGGAACAAGAAGAATTAAAAGGTTTGGTGCGGCAAGTTGTTGACCGATCCCATGTTGCACCGGTTACGGTTTGGGCAGAGGTTAAAAGACCCCTGAATGTGCACCGGTATCAAGATATGACATGGTTGCAATACAGGAAAAGCCGTGCTTTTTTAAAGGAACGTTTGGAAAGTCTTTAGTGGTAGTATCAATTGACATTTTAAACGCTCGTCATCCCTGCGGTATAATCGTGTGAAACGCGATTATACCGCAGGGATCCATATTTGCGTGCCGCTGTGCGGCACACCTTAACTGGATCCCGTTCGTTGGTGTTTTGCGCTAAGTTTTGCTAACGCAAAACACGCAAAACCAACGGGATGACATTTTTTTTATTGATTGATCCTAGTTGTTCTTGCGCCTAAACAGCTTCTAAATCTTCCCGCGTTAGCCAAAACACTTCACCGGCGCTATTAGCCGTATCCAGCCATAGATAGGGCAGATCAGGGCGGGTGGCTTCCAAATCTTCCTGCGCATCGCCAATCTCGCACAACAGGCCCCCGCCGGGGTTCAGGTGTTTTGCGGCATTATCAAGAATGCGGTGCACGATTTTCATGCCGTCCTTGCCGCCGCCCGCCAGCGCCATTTTTGGTTCATGCGCGTATTCGGGCGGCAGGTTTTTCATGCTGGTCGGTGCCACATAGGGTGGATTGGTAATGATAAGATCGTACGTTTTATTTTTGAGGGGGTTGAACAAGTCGCCCTTGTAAAGCGTGATGCGACCTTCCATTTGGTGAAAGGCGACGTTCTTTTCGGCGACATCCATGGCATCTGGCGACAGTTCAACGGCATCGACGGCGGCGTTGGGAAAAACGTGCGCGGCAATAATCGCAAGGCACCCCGACCCTGTGCAGAGATCAAGAACAGAGGTAATGGTATAGGGGTCAGGCACCAGTGGATAGTCTTCGATACCGGACAGGCCACTGACCATCAACTCTGCGATATATGAACGGGGCACGATCACGCGCTCATCAACGTAAAATGGTAAATCTTGCAGCCATGTGCGCCCCAAAAGATAGGCTGCGGGTTTACGTGTTTTTATTCTCTTTTCTATGAGGGTTAGAACTTTTTTTTGCTCTTCCGCCGTCAGCCGTGCATCCCACCACGGGTCAAGATCGCCCAGTGGCATGTGCAAGGCTTCCATAACGATGAAAACCGCTTCTTCCTGCGCGTTGAAGGTGCCGTGACCGTAAAATAGATCAGAGGCATTAAAACGGGTGAGGGCATAGCGGATAAAATCGCGCACTGTGTGTAGTTCGTTCAGTCCCGGTTTCTTTGTTGGTGCCTTTTTATTTGTCATTGCGTTCCTGGTACGTCTTCCACTGTGTATTTCGACATGGGGAAGGCTGTTTTTTGCGAGGGTTTGACGATCGGGCCGGAAATATAGGCGCAGTCGCCCTCTATAGCCGCGTCCAGCACATAGGCGGAGGATATGTTTCTGACGAAACATTTGATGCCTGCGCCGTGATAGTGGTCGGTAAATTTTTTCATCAAGCCAACTTGTTCATGTTCGCTTAAAAGTGCATCAGCAGAATCAAAACCGCAGGCGTGGAGTTTGGGGAACTGCTTAAGGTAATTTGCCTGCGTTAAGATGCCTGTTTCAAAAATGCAGGCACGGACCTGTTGTGTTAGTAAATCAATCGCGGAAGACAGGGTGATGGATGCTGCTTCCTTGGGCACATCAACGACATTGCAGATCAGGCATTTACGCGCTTCAGGGCTTATGCGGCGGATAAGGCCGGTGTAGAGCTCTGATGCGCGTTTATCTGTCAGCGTGCTTGTGCGTACGGGCGTGATGATAATCGTGTGCGCGCCCTTGGATATAATGGAATATATTTGGAAGACAGCGTGAAACAGGGCGGCAAGGTCTTGCCGCAAGGGTTCTCCCGGTGTTTGTTGCCCCATGGGAATGGGGGATCGCGGCGTGCAAAAAGAGCCGACAATCATGCCGCTGGGCGGGTTCCATAGGGGCAGATAGGTTACATCCGCTTTCATGGCTAAATCCATCATGTCCCGTGTCATGGGCATGGACCCGGTGCTGGCCATCATGTCCTGATAGGCGCGGTCCGCCCAGAGGTGCAGCGTTTCCAGTGGCGGGTTTTCCGGTAGGCCTTCTTTTTGTAGTTTTGATGTGCCGGCGCTTTGCGAGGCCGATGTTGTTGTTTGCTGTTTTGCGCTGACAAGGGGCGCATCAAGTACTGCTTCGTTCCCCTGCGCTTCTTTGAGGATTTTGGGTATCCTCATTTTTATAAGGGAGACTTTTGCTTTGGCGACGGCAGGTGTGACCTCATAAAAAAAGACGTCGACTTTTGTGCCGCCCTTATAGGTATAGACGCCACGGTTTTCAGAGATGATTTCATCGCAACTGCGCCGCCAGACGCGATCAACCAGACGCGGCAATCGTGTTGCGTTGCCTTGTAAGACATCGGGCAGCGCTTCCTTCAGGTCAAGCGCCTGCGCTGCGCCTTTTTGCTTTGATTGAATATCGGCAAACTTTGCTTGCGTAACTTCAAAACGTCCCGCCCCGGCAGGGCGCTTTTGCTGTGCCATGACTAAACATCCTGTTTATTGGTGTCCAAAAAAGCACGGGGCCACCGTCTGGATTATTCTAGGCAGATAATATCTATAATGCAAGTTAGCAGAGGGGCAGTTTAGCTTGCCGGTCCGCCGACGAGCCGGAATGGGTTCAACCGTTTTATACAGTCCGATACGGTCTGAGTACGAAGGAAACCTTCTGTCGGGACATCGACAGATCCTTGCCCCAGTTTCGAAATGGCGAAATCATCGGGTTTATCAGCCATAAAGCAAGCCACGCCGTCACCAGGCGTAACGATATCCCGTTGCACAGTGCATGCAACGTTAAACGCGGCACCGGGCGTTGTGGGTGAGGTGACGGCGCATTCTGCTGCGGCCAGCGGTTCCGGCTCCAAGAAGTTTGGGGGTGCCGTGTCATAGTTCAGGTCTTTCAGGATATTGGATACCAGCGTTTGTGTATCGGGCAGGGCATCTTCCACTTTTGCTGCGACGGCACGGCCTAGCGGCTTCAAGCCTTTTTCTGCGCGGGCATCCATGCGCGCCAAAGCTTCCAGAAATGGTGTTGCCTGTTTGTTACCCCGTTCTTGCGCGGCTTCTGCCAGTTCACGTGCGAGGGCGGAACGATCTTCCCACGGCAGGTCATGCAGGCGCAGGACTTCGTGGGCGCGGTCTTTTAAGAACTGCGGGGAAACGGAGTCCATATCGGTAATATCTGCCCGCTGCAGGTATTTTTCAATTTTGTCTGCTCCATCGTGCGCTGCAACCAGCTCGGAAAGCTTTTCCAGCGGGTTTTGGGGCAGGGGCGTATCGATAAGAGCGGTTGCTGCGTCTGCAGGATCACATATGGGAACGGTTGTGTCAGTTGATTGCAGGGGAGTGGGAGGTGCATCTGGATCTGGCGCGCAGACGACAGTTGTATCGGCTTCCGGTATAAGAACAGGCGGTTCAGCCGGAACGGTAGGGGGGAGTTGTGCTGTAATTACAGTCTCATCCAGTTGAATGGGGGGGCTTGGGAACCAACTGCTCCAGTTAAACTTGTCCGACAGGTTTTGAAGGGCGTGGCCACCATATTCTTTTGCAATGTTGCACCCATCTTTGAACCAGTCTGTATCTGCGACCCATGCGCCCAGCGCGCCGCCCGCGACACCGGCTAAAAGTGCGAATGTGGCTTTCTTGGCGCGTCCGCGATCAAGAAAGTTGATGGGGCCTGTGCCCTCTTGCTTGGCTTGTTTGTGTGCTTTCAGGGTGTCCCTGAGGTATGAATATGTAAAAGAAGTGACGCCTGCCGCCGCAATCGCGATACTGGCACTAGATACAGCCGTAACGCCCATACCGGTGGCAAAGGCCACAGCACCTGTTTTGACTGCTGTTGTCAATGCGCCGCGAGACGCAGATTCTGCAGCAATTGCAAAGAGTTTTGACAACTTTCGGGGTTTTTGTTCTTCCGCCACTTTTCATACCACCGTTACTAAATATGCGGGGTAGGATAGCAGAGGAAAATAAGTTATGTCAATATATTTTATGTCATTATATTATGTTTTTTATGTTGACCGTCTGTGCTTTTTACCATATATTTTATCGGCATTACAGAAACACCATTGTCATGACGAGAATCGAGTAGAGAGGGTCACACGATGAAAGTAACAAAAACACTAAGTCAATTTGCAGTTGCGGCATCTGCCGTTTTGGCATTGTCCGGCACGGCATATGCGAATGGCGGTGGCCATTCCCCCAAACCACAACCAAAAGGCGGCGAGACCAGTTCGGCGTCTAATTCAAGCTCAGATTCGAGCGCTAAAGCATCTTCGCAGTCGAACTCATCTTCGAGTGCCAATTCAAATTCCGGCGCGTCTTCCAGCTCTGGCTCTTATGCACAGGGCGGTAACGCGCAGGGTGGAAACTCTAACTCCAGCGCAAATGCTTTTGGCGGTGATGGTGGTAACGCAAATGCTGCGGCATTTGGTGGTCAGGGCGGCGCTGCGAATTCCAACGCGCAAGGCGGGAATGCAAATTCCAATGCACAGGGCGGAACCGCGAACTCCAGTTCACAAGGCGGCACGGCTTATGGTGGCCAGGGTGGCAAAGGTGGAAAGGGCGGTACGGCCAATGCGCAGGGCGGTGAAGCCAACGCGCAAGGCGGCCAAGCAAATGCCCGTGGCGGCAACCAGCAGCAGGGCCAGGCGCAAACCGCGCAAGGTGGGAACGCTGAAGGTGGCCAAGGCGGTCAGGCCAATGCACAAGGTGGCAACACCGGTGATGTGTCGAATGATACAAGCGTTAGAAACCAGTTCCTGAGCTTTGCAGCAACGCAAGCCCCCAACATTGTTGGTGCGGTTGATGATTGTATGGCTGTGACAGGTTGGAGTGTCGGCGCAAACGTTGGCATGGCGGGCGCGACTCCGTTTGGCGTTGGTGCCGGTTTTGGGGACAGCGATGCGGAATACATCGAGCAGTGCGCGGCCGTACAATCAGCCTTTAAAGCCTGGATGATGGCGTATGACCAGGGCACAGGCGAGCTTGACCCGCAAAAAGAAGCTTTTGCGATCAATATGCTGATGAAGGCATTGCCGAACCACGCAAAGCCAGCCATGGATGATACGGTCAGGCAGGTCAGGGCCTATGTGAAAGAGCATGGCGCGGTTGAGCCGGATTCGGTTATCACGTTCTTTGGTGCGCCCCCATTGGCGAAAAAGCCGAAGCCCCAGCCAGCAGCGGCGGCACCGAGCACAGTTGTTGTTGTGGAAGCAAATGCAGCCACGATAACGGAGCCTGCCAAGCCGAAGAAAAGGAAGCCTTTCAAGAAGAAGGTGAAGAAGAAAGTAGATCCATGCCCTCCGGGTCAGGTTCTGGAGTGTGTGCCCAAGTCTTAAGGCGCTCACGTTCTTTAAAAAACACCCCTCCTTGTGTGAGGGGTGTTTTTTATTGACATAACTAAAGCGGGCGTGTATATTTACCGGAATGTTTTTTGTAGGGAGAAATGCTTTATGATTCGATCCATGCGCACAGCAATCGCGGCTTTTGCCCTGATCGCAGGGCCGGGGTGTGCCGGGGCGTTGCAAAATACGAACACGCGCAATTGCATGGAGACAGACCAGCATGCCGTCAGTGTGCCGTTGCTGTTCAGCGAAGCCAGCCGCAAAGATACGTATAACGAGAACTGCGCCACGGCGCGGGCTGCAGAAACCATCATGCAAATTCAGCGTGCTGACGGCACGCCGGATATGGAGATGGTTACGCTGGCCGTGAACATGTATCGCCGCAGCAACCCTGAAGTAAAAAAGTTTATGGATGATATGCTGAAAAATGAGATGAATGGCATGACCATTAATAACTTACAGTTCATGGTTCTGAAGTACAGGGAGGCAAAAGACCCCATCCATTGCGAGCGCGTTGTGGAGACAGACCCTGAGACAGGGAAGAAAGACGCTGTTTTCCGCTGCAATCAATTGCAGGGATTCTAACAATCCGGACTTCCTGAAAATCTATGCCGCCCCACAGGCAATAAACGGTGGGTTCAAAAACTTTCTGTCAGTACCGCCATAGACCAAAGGCCGTCCGTCCATTTGTGTCACGCGGCCCCCTGCGGTGTGGAGAATAGCCTCGCCTGCCGCTGTGTCCCATTCTGACGTCGGACCAAGGCGGGGGTAGAGATCAGCTTCTCCTTTAGCGATCAGGCAAAACTTGACGGCGCTGGAACAAGAAATACGTTCTGCAACCGTGTGGTCTTTTAAAAGGGTGTCCAGTTCTTCCTTGCGGTCATGGCGTTTGCTGTGGATGACGGTCAGCCCGGCCACCGGTGCCTGTCGTGCTGTTATTTTATGTTCTGTGCCATTGATAAGTTCATATGCGTTATCGCCGTCAGAAAAAAAGCTTTGCCCCTTCGCGGGCACATGGATGACGCCGACAATAGGCCGAAAGTTTTCAAGAAGGGCAATGTTCACGGAATAACTATCTCCTCCCGCGACAAACTCGCGCGTGCCGTCCAAGGGGTCGACCAGAAAAAACGTGCCGGATGATATGTCGGGTATGCAGCCTGCCTCTACAGATTCCTCCCCGACGACGGGGATGTGAGGGGCAATCTCTTTTAGCCGCGCCAGCACATGCGTTTCGGCTTCGCGGTCTGCGCGTGTAACGGGGGAGCCATCGTCTTTTTCCAGCGTGTCCGTTCCGGTGCGGTGATATTTTAGCGTGATATTTCCAGCCTCAAAAGCAATCGCCAGACAATGTCTGGCGATTGACTGTTGGGAGCTGGCCGTGATCGTGTGTATTGTCACGGTGTAAAGCGTTGCTTGGCTGTAATGGGTGCTGGCGGTGCGGCAGGCGGCGTGTTGTTGTTAGAAGCATCGCCTGCTTTGTTAAGCGCATCCCCGAACTGTCCGGACAGGCCGTTCTTTTGCGTCAAGTTGTCCAGCTTGATCGGTGTGATGTCTTCAAGCGTAATGGTCGTCAGCTCGTTCTTCAGTGCCTTTTTGGACAGGCCGTGTGTTTTGCCCAAAATTCCTTGCGCATCCAAGCGCTCGGCCATGTTTTTCTCGGCCATTTCGACAAGGTTGCGCACCGTGCGGCCATTGCCAAAGTTTTTACCGTCCTTGGCGCGCTGTTCGTCAATCTTGCGCACGGCGAGGTCTTTGGCTTCTTGTGATATTTTATAGCCGCGATCCTCCATCATTGAATCCATGATCTTGCTCAGCTGGTCCATGGGGTAATCATCGAACTCAATATAAGTGTTAAACCTTGATTTAAGGCCTTCGTTGGCGGCGATGAATTTTTTCATCGGCTCTGTATAGCCCGCAACAATTACGACCAGATCATCGCGCATGTTTTCCATGGCGGCAACCAGCGTGTCGATGGCTTCACGGCCAAAGTCTTTGCTGTCGGCACCTGTGTCGCGTGACAGGGAATAGGCTTCATCAATAAACAGGATGCCGCCCTTGGCTTTTTCGATTTTCTCGGTCGTTTTCAAAGCGGTCTGGCCGACGAAACCGGCAACCAGATTTTCACGCTTCACTTCGTGCACTTCCGGCTTGTCGATAAATCCAAGCGCGTAATAGGCCTTGGCAACCTCGCGGGCAAAGGTTGTTTTGCCTGTGCCGGGGTTGCCGGTAAAGACCATGTGGCGCGACAGCGGTTGCGCTTTAATGCCCATTTTTTGCTTGGCGGCGTTAAAACGTGCAATCGATATATTTTGGCGGATTTCCTTTTTGGCGTTATCAAGGCCGACCATGCGGTTGATGTTTTCAAGCGCTACATTCAGCTCTTTTTCATCTTCCACGCCTTTGCCTTTGGTGCTTGCGCCCTTTGGCATGGCGGCAAAGCCAAGTTTGACAAGGTCTGCCGGCATTTCTTTTTGCGTGACCTGCGGTAGTGCGCCCTTGCTGGCTTCAGTTTCTTTGGGCCAGGCAATGCTAAAGACTTTTCCGGGCTTGTTGTCATCCGTAAGCTCAACGGCAATCGTCGTTTCGCCATAGGGCAACTGCGGCGGCGCGCTGAAAGGGCCAAGGCCGTCATCGTTATCCGGCCCGAACTGGCGGATAACGCGCCCGTCGTCGGTGGTGATAATCGTGTTGAGAGGTTGCGCATCAAGGCACTCGCCCTGCGCGTTCATTTTGAGCCCGTAAGAGAAGCCGGTTTTCAGATCGAACACGAGGTGTTTTGTTGGTGCGCTTTCAGCCATTATACATGCCCCTTTGAAAGATTATTTTCTGTTTGTGGATTTGTACGCATCTTTTGTTGCGCGCAAACGGGTAGTGAGAATAATTTAATTTATTCGTGAAACATGTTCTATGTTTTTTGTGGGGTTATTTTTCTTAACCTGGAAGTTTTTTATATTGTTGCGCCGCTTTTGAAGTTTCGGAAATTTGTTATGTTTATCTTGGTGCTGTTTTCCGCTGTCTTTCCTTTAATCCACGGAAAACTGCCAGCACATCTTTGCGCGTAATGCGCGTCAACTCGTCTTTTGTGGGCAGTTTTTTGGTGGATAAGCGATTTGACATACAGTCAAGCGTGTCATCGAAAATATTGCGGACGAAACGGGCGTTGCCGAAATGTTTGTCTTTTCTGTCGACGCCCCATGCGATTAGGGCGTGGACGCCCTCGGCGGCGTCTTCATCCAGTTGATAGCCAAAATCGCGGACAAGATTCTCGTAAATCTGCACAAGATCAAAGGCGGAATAGTCTTCGAACATGATCGTCTTTGTAAAACGTGACCCAAGGCCGGGGTTGCTATCGATGAATGCCTGCATTTCATCAACATACCCTGCCACAATCACGACAAGGCGGTCGCGGTTGTCTTCCATCAGTTTCAAAAGTGTTGCGATGGCTTCCGCGCCAAATCCCTGCTGGCCATCGTGCTGCGTAATGCTATAGGCTTCGTCGATAAATAAAACGCCGTCCAGTGCTTCCTCGACCTTGGCGCGCACCTTGGGTGCTGTTTGCCCCACGTATTCAGCAACCAGATCGGCGCGGCTGCATTCAACGACGTGGCCTTTTTCAAGAAAGCGGATTTCGCGCAAGATATTCCCCAAAAGCCGCGCCACCGTTGTTTTGCCTGTGCCGGGGTTGCCGGTAAAGACCAGATGCACGCTCATCGGCGCGACGGGCAGGTCGTGTTGATTGCGCAGGCGGTGCATACGCAGGCGGTTGATAAAACCGCGCACCGTATCCTTCACGCCATGCAGGCCGATCATACCGTCCAGCGTTGCCATGGTGTCTTCAAGGCTCATGACCTTGTTTTCAGGAACCAACGTGTCTTTCTTTTTCTCAGGTTCTTCGGGTGGCGCATCGTTTTGCGTGTTGTTGTTTTTGTCCGGCCATGGCGGTCTTTGCGTTTGTGTGGGTGGGGGCGCGTCTTTTTTGTCGGGGAAGTGGCCTAGCTCCTCGACAACGGAAATTTCCGCTTTATGCCCATCATGTACAAAAGCATCAATGCCAATGCTCAGGATATGTTTTGCGACGGGGTCGCCAAGGGCGGCGGCATCCTGCATTTCAACCGTGCCATTGGCGATATCTTGCGCCGTACCGTGGCCCAGTAAAAGACATTGCGCATACATGCGCTTTGCGGCGGGGCGCCCCTGTGCTGCGGCCTGTTGGAACCAAGCATAGGCGGCGGCAGGATCTTTGGGCGTACCGATACCGTCATCATGATATTTGGCGCACAGTTCCATGGCTTCGCCGTTGCCCTGTTGCGCGGCGCGGATGAAGAGAGACAAAGCTTCCGGATATTTTTTGCTTTTCTGGGCGCGGTACCCCAGATAAATAAGCCCCAGAGGATGATTGATGCGCGCAGCTTTTCTAAACCACATATCGGCATGGCGCTTGTTTTGCAAAACGCCCCTGCCGTGCATGTAGCGCTGCGCCAGTTCCACCTGTGCATCGCCATCCCCCCGGCTGGCGGCAGCGACCAGAATGCGGATATGCGCGGCCTCCCGTGGTGTGCGGGCCACCATCTTGGGGCGTTTGACGCCGAATACCAGCCACAGGCCGAACAGGAGGGTCAAAGCGAAGAACGGGGAAAACAGTGTTATTCCAGACATATCCTGTATTGCGGCGTGAGGTTTGGCGTGAGAGATAGAAAACCCGTATATAAGGTACATATTAAATGATGCGGCATAAAGGACTGCATTGTATATTTGGATAAATTCATGATTCTGTTTTTGTTCTGGAAAAGGTTGGCGGTATGAACCTCGATATCCTGTCATTGTTGATTGGCGCGCTGCTGGGCAGTGCCATTGGGGCTGTTGTGATGCGGGAAAGGCTTGCCGCCCGTCTGCAAGGGTTGCAGCAAGATACTGTCCGGATGGAGGGCGATCTGGCCAGCGAAAAGGAACGGCAGGAAGATGTGCAAAAACAAATGAGCGATCATTTCGCCG
>JAPPOU010000068.1 GCA_028817795.1 Alphaproteobacteria bacterium | reverse complement strand
AGATACCGGATAGCATCCAAAAACAAATCGAAAGTTACGAGAAAGAACATGCCCAATAGCATTCACAGTCTTTGCATCGCGGTTTTGTTGTCGGCCTTTGCCGCAACAGCCTGCACGCCGACCGTTAAGGTTCAGGCGCCAGACAAGCCCATCGAAATCAACATGAACATCAAAATCGAGCAGGAAGTGCGCGTGAAGGTCGAAAAAGATCTGGAAGCCGCTTTCGCAAACGACCCCGAACTGTTCGGGATTGGCCAATAAGGGAGACATGACCAATGAAAAAATTCATTCACGTATGCATAGTGGCTGTAGCCGCTCTGGTTCTCAGCACTTCGATGGCGCTGGCGGGCATGTCTTTGGACGATGCAAAGGTGCAAGGCCTTGTCGGTGAGCAGACAGATGGGCTAATTGGCGCTGTATCCTCCGCGTCACCAGATGTTAAGAAACTCATCAGTGAAACGAACGACGAACGCCTTGAAAAATACAAAGCCATCGCCGCAAAAAACGGGACAGAGCTGAAACAAGTGCAGGCCCTGGCGGGTAAAAGCCTGATCTCGCGCACGCCTTCGGGCCAGTATATTAAGAACGCGTCGGGTGGCTGGCAGCAGAAATAATCGCCCTACACATGTGCGACTTGCTGCCACAAATGTGATGCGCCTTTATACGCCGCATCCACCGTCAGGCTTGCCATCAAGCATGGCGCGGTTTGCGGGGTGTAGCCTTTGTATGATGTCAGTTCATCAAAATCCTCAGGCGTAGACACATAGGAACAATGTGCTCCCCAAGGCGCATATAAATACGGCCAGCTAGGGCCAAACAGCCCCAGCGTCGGCGTGCCCACTGCCGCAGCGCAATGCATTAAACCGGAGTCATTACCGATAAAGAACTGGCAGCGTTTCAACGCTGCGGCTGCTGTCAATGGATCAGCTTTTGCGATCACGTCAATCTGGCGGTCATCAGGGAAAGCTTTTAAAACTTGATAAGCAACCTCTTCCTCCCCCGGTGCGGCAAAAATAGCAATACGGGCATCCGGCATAAAACCATCATCCATCGTAATGCGCTGGATCAAGGCAATAAAGTTTTCGGCAGGCCACGTTTTTGCGGGCCAGTTGGCGGCAGGCCCTATCCCCAGAACTGGCATACCGCCACCAGGCACAAGGCGCTCCGCTTTTTCCAATGTGACATCATCAAACCATAAATGCGGCGCAGGCGGCGGGTTGGCGCCAATTACTTCCGCACATTGCTCAACCTTGTGCCGGGTCTGGTCGTGCTGTCCCCATATATATTTTTTTCGTGCGGGCAAAAGACGGGTATAAATACTATTCCGCAGGTCAATCACGATATCCCATCGCGTCAGCGCCGTCATTTGCGCAAGCTTGAACCAATGCCCCCAGTATTTTTGTTTTTTCAGAGCAATCACACGGCTGACTTCGGGGATGGTTTTAAAAATTCCCTCTACCAACGGCCCACAGGCGACGGTGATGTCCGCGCCGGAATAACGGCGGATCATGTGGTCGAGAATCCCCGTTGATAAAACCGCATCACCAAGACGCGTCGACGTGATAAATAAAATACGCATGAGAACAGTGTATACGAAGCTGCAATGGCTTGGAACAACCGGCCGCTTGCCACAAAAAAGCCATTTTTCCTTGCTAAAAACAGAAACTATGCTCAATATTATCAGTGCTTTAATGAGTAATATATAATCTTTAGTCCACGCCCTAATTGATATGTTAAAATCAAACATGCTTGCGAAAACACAGTCCTCCGGCGAAAACGGCAATGCTTTGTTTTTGATCCTTATTGCCGTGGCCCTTTTTGCCGCGCTGTCCTATGCCGTCACCCAAAGCGGAAAAAGTGGCGGCGGCGGTGCCGGACGCGAGCTTGCCAATCTTGCCGCCAGTCAAGTTCTGCAAGATTTTTCCGCGATCGAACACGCTATCAATAAAATGATGCTTTTAAATGGATGTACGCGGTATACCCTTAACTTCGATCATGCAAGCTGGGATGTCGGCAATGATTACGATAACACGGGCGCACCCGCCAATGGTTCGTGCGATGTGTTTGGCGAAAACGGCGGCGGCGTCACATGGACAGCCCCGCCACCAATGGTGCAATCTCTTGCGTCAGGCAGTGACTCGGACACGGCTTTGGCGACGGAATACCATGTGTCTTACCGCATTGCGATCCGGGGAATTACCGCGGGCCTTGTCCCTACAGAACAACTCACCCTTATCTCTCGCGCCACGCGGGATATGTGTATTCATGTGAATAATCAATCCGGCATCACCAACCCTAGTGGTGAGCCTCCGGAAGTTGATTCATTCTTTGCCTACACCGCTTTCACCGGCACGTACCCCGGTGCCTATGACTACGGCAACCCCAGTGGCCACGGCCCTGAGCTAGCCGGACACCGGACAGGATGCTTCCTGAATACATGGAGTACCGATAACGGCAAATACGGGATTTATCACGTTTTGCTGGCCTATGATTGATATTAAAGATTGTTCAGCACATAGCAGATTAATAAATTTTATGGCTTTTAGATTTCTTTCTTTTTCGAGGTTGTTGCGGCCGGGATGATGGCTGTTGAGCACTGCTCCCGGCCCGCGCACATACCCGCTTCTTGTTTGCTTGAAGCTCTTTCTGGCGCTCTTCCTGCACTTTGTTGTGACACCACTCTACTGTGCGCTTAATTCTGTGCCACGTCCCCGGTCCGGGGTTATGCGGAACGGAGATAACATCAATCCGCCGCGCCCCCTGAAAGCCACCGGGAATAATATTCTCCGGCACTTGTATGTGGGGTTTTTCCTGGATCATTTGTATGTACTCCGGATTCCGCCACATTTCATGGCCGTTCCCCTCACGCTCCATAATGAACCCATGATTTCTTAAAAAAACGCGGCGGTCATATTCAGACAGGCCGGCCCTTGAGTGCTTTCCCATAATTTTATAACCTCTATATATAATATTTTCTATAGTGTATGCAGGCAGCATACGCAAGTAATTTTCATAGAGGTTTTAGCGTATAACCCAAGCCAACAGCAAAAATAATACCGCTACGGCCTGCAGCGCGACACGTAACCGCATCAAACTTTGGCTTGTACGTCTTTTTTTCTGGCCACCCTGTGGCAAAACGACAAGTCCGCTGCACAGCGTTAAAAACACGCCTACCATGGCCGCCAGTGCTGCAAAAAAGCATATGGATGATAAAGTCATGCGTGTAATATAACCTATCATTGCTAACACGTGAAAGGATAAACGCTATGCTGAAAGGCCCCACCCTCGCCCCAAAATCCGGACAGGCAGACAGCCTTGTCATTCTCTTGCATGGATATGGCGCGAATGGAGATGATCTTATTTCTATTGGCCAAGAATGGGCAAGCGACCTGCCAAATACAGCTTTTGTCGCCCCTAACGCTCCTGAAGACTGCGAGGCCAATCCCGGTTTCGGTTATCAATGGTTCCCTATTCGCGTGGCAGACGGCATTGTGACCAAGGCTTTTGACCGCAGCGATATTATTCGTGATCCGGCTGCTGCGCTGAATGAATATATTGATGCCCAACTCGCGCACTGGGGGCTGGATGAAAGCCGCCTGATCGTTGGCGGGTTTTCTCAAGGCGCGATGATGACAATGTATACGATGCCACGCCGTAAAACACCTTGCGCAGGCATCATTGGCTACTCCGGCATGCTGGTGGATGGCGGTGGCCTGAAAACAGCAGACATTGTAAAAATGCCCGTCCTCGCCATTCACGGTGATGCAGATGGTATTGTCCCCCCCAATATGCTGGAGGGGGTTTATGAAGGGTTTGATGCTGCCGGCTTTAATGTGGAAACAATTATGCGTCCCGGTTTAGCGCATGGCATTGACGCTTTTGGTCTGCAGCGCGGGCTGAACTTTATACAAGAAAACCTTGAAAAAACTGTAGAAACAAAAAGCTCCGTACAAGCCTGACCCTTCGTATGCTGCACCGCGTCAACCTACGGAATCCGGGGCGTTTGGGGAAAACGTTGCCAGATTGTGGTATAATGGGGCTGTGGGTTTAGAATCGGCACTGCCGCTCATCCAGGGTGGAGAGGTGCCGGGGAAAGGGGACTACAGTGCATACGCAATTGGATGGCTGTCCGACTTTGGTATTAAACGCGGATTATCGCCCTCTCAGCTACTATCCTTTATCACTCTGGTCATGGCAGGACGCGGTTAAAGCCGTGTTTCTTGACCGCGTGAATATCGTTTCGGAATATGAAGAGGCTGTTATACGCTCTCCCAGCTTTGAAATGCGCGTGCCCAGCGTCATTGTTTTGAAAGAATACGTTCAGCCCAAACCAAGGCCGGCCTTTACGCGCTTTAATGTTTTTCTGCGTGACCGTTGGACATGCCAGTACTGCGGCAAAAAATACAAAACGCATGATTTAACATTTGACCATGTCATTCCTCGCTCCCGTGGTGGCGCGACGACGTGGCAGAATATCGTGGCTGCTTGCCAATGCTGTAACATGCTCAAAGGCAACTACTTACCCGCCGAATGCAGGATGTTCCCCATCCGGCGGCCCGACCAGCCGACAACGCATGAACTGAATTCTATAGGGCGGGCGTATCCGCCTCATTTTTTGCACGAAAGCTGGAACGATTATCTTTATTGGGATACGGAACTGGACGAAGGTTAATCCTTCCTCGGCGCACACCTTAAAAATTTTCATAAACGTTAAATCTTTTAGAGTGCAATTAAGAAGTTAAAAACCTTATTGTAGCATTATGATTGTATGTTGGCCGTAATCTGGACAAAGCGCAAAAGGATGCCAAACGATGGATGAACTGGAATTCCGCGATCAGGAAAAAAAAGAAGAAGAGAAAAAAGCTGCGCCCGTTAAAACGCGTGTTTTTAAACCTGAAAGAACACTCAAGAAAAAAGCAGGTGATGGCGGCTTTCGAAAAGATGATATCTTGAAAGCACAAAGTGAAATTGACCATTGCGAAATTGACTTTTGCCCTGTGGCGGAAAAAATTCTAAGCACGCTAAAAGAAATTCTTGAAATCGTGGAACGCGGCGAAATGGATGAAAAAGAGGCAGCTGAACAGATATTGCACCCTATTCTTCAGCTCCGCGCACAAGGAGCCATGTTTAGATACCCCACCTATGCGGAAATCAGCACCGAAATAGTATCGTTCCTTGAAGACGTCAAAAAGGTTGATCGTACCGTTCTTAACCTTGTGTGGAATTTTTATCGTGGCGCCGTTGCTATTAATAAAATGCAAATCCACGATCCTTCGCACGAAGTCATCAAAGCGTTCCAAACGGAACTGTCATC
>JAPPOU010000080.1 GCA_028817795.1 Alphaproteobacteria bacterium | reverse complement strand
CTTCCGCTGTTGTGGCGCGGTAGTCGATATTTAGTGCCATCTCTTTGGCATGTTTTTTTGCAACGGCGATGTTTTCCGCGCCGGCATCGACGCCTGTAACTTTTGCGCCCATGCGGCATAACGGTTCAGTTACCAACCCGCCCCCGCAGCCGATATCGGCGGCAGACAGCCCCTCCAGCGGGCGCAGTTTTTTGGGTGTAAGCTTTAAATGCTTTTGTGCCTGATCGCGAATATAGCCAAGCCGCACCGGATTCAGCCGGTGCAGGGGGCGCATCGGGCCGTGTTCATCCCACCATGAATCACCCAGCGATTCGAACTGCGCGACTTCTGAAACATCAATTGTTGTTTTTTTTGCTGTTTTTGACGGGTTTGCGGCCTGTCTTTTAACTGATTGTTTTTTCACTGTATTTTTCACTTTTTAAGGTGGTCCCATTAAGGGTTTGTTTATTTTCACTTCACTTTTTATTCACATATTCATGAGATGCTCTGCTCAGTCAAGTGGAATAAGTTTGGGGAAACGATACCATGAGCAGGGGACAAACGGCAGGGGTACGATGCATTGATAGCAGTCGGTTGGATGCAACAGCTGCGATGCATGGGCAGATGGCAGCACGCGTAGTATCCGCAAAGGAACGCGTGATGGCCAGAACCCGCAGCGTTGCGGCAGTCAAACCGTCTTTCCGTCCGCATATGGCGATATTGGGGGATAAAATCGCCGCCATGCACGTACCCTCTGCCGCGCCTACACTGACAGCGCAAGAGGAAGCGGCGTTGGAAAGCGCACTGGCCTGCGAGACCGAGAAAATTTTTGCCATCATTGCCTTCATGATTAGCGAAATGGAAGGTGAGATGGGGCATATGCAGGATCTTCTGGACCTGATTAACGCACTGGATGCCGATTTCTTCCGCATGTTGCGTGATGGGAGTGATAATCCAGACATGCCGATGGAGCCTGAAGAGATATTCAAAAAGGCACTGTTCTATTATAAACAGAAGCTGATTTGATTTTATTAATAGTCCCGGCTTTTTGTCATTCCGAGCGTATGCGGGAAATCTTTAGAGCCTTTCTCGTTTTACCCGAAACACAAAAAATCCCCTCTCCCTTCGGGAGAGGGGGAAGTGGACTTGTTTAAAAGAGAAATGCTTTAGGCTGTTTTGTCCAGCAGTTGCACCGTGCCGTCATTCCAGTGCAGTTCCGTATTATATTCACCGACATGGCCGTGAATGGCAATGAAATCATCAAGGCAGTTCCACACACTGGTGGAAACAGATGATGTGCGCCAGCGTATGACGACTGTGCCGTCACTGAACTGTACGCCTTCATATTGCGCGGCATCCGGCGTGTTGTACCTGTGGTTTTGGTTTGGCGGCGTGCGGCGGTAGCCGATAAAGGTGCGGGGTTGGCTCATATTTTGAATATCTTTTTCAGCTCTTTTCTGACATTGGGGGTGACGAAGTGCGAGACATTGCCGCCCAGCTTTGCAATTTCCTTCACAAAGCGTGATGCGATGAGCTGGTGTTTGTCCTGTGCCATCAGGAACATGGTTTCGATGTCGTCGTTGAGGTAGCTGTTCATGCCGGCCATTTGAAATTCGTATTCAAAATCAGACACGGCGCGCAGGCCGCGCACAATCACGCGGGCCTCTTTTTTCACGACGAAATTCATTAAAAGCTCGTCAAAGGGAACGACCTCCCATGATGTGCCGGATATTTTCTTGTTATTCGCCATGTCGGTTTTTGCCATCTCTACGCGTTGCTCGATAGAGAAGAGCGGGTCTTTCCCCGCATTGACGGCAACGGCGACGACCAGATGGTCAACGACCTTTAACGCCCGCTCGATAATATCAAGATGCCCCAGCGTGATCGGGTCGAACGTACCGGGGTAAAGGCCGATAAGGGGCTGTGGCTTGATGCTTTTTTTCGCCATGGCTATTCCTCGCACTATCGCGTGATAACTCTAATATTAACGGTAAGCGTGTACCGACCCAAGGGGAAACACAAAGTGTTGCCATAAGCGTGGCGGCCGATTCTTAATTTGAACGACTATAATTAGAGGTCCTGCCCCTAAGGCGTTGGCGGCTTTTGTCGTTGGAGCCCTGCCAACACGTCCTCAACTCTGGGAAAGTTGTTTGCATCAAGGTCTGCTTGACTGTTGGCGGGCAGGCTGCCTTTTTTCAGGAACTCCAGGCGTCCGACAGGGTGATCGTTATCGATATGCGGCCCTTGAATGCTCAGACCGGGCAGATGCTTGATGCGTGCAAGCTTGTTGTATTTAACACCGTTATCATCAGCTTGTGCGCCGAGCGATATTTTCAAGACTGTGCCGGGCTGTATATCTGACATTTTGGTGCCGGGGGCAAATACGGTGTCGTTTGGCAGCGCTGCGCCCAGCGTGTACCACGCGGGTTCTCCCTTATCATCGGGAATAAGCAGCGTGAGCGCGCACCCGTCATCATCGCCGTAGCGGTTTTGTACGGCTGCATAAATCGTGGGCGTTTTTACAGGAGACTTGCTGGCTAAAGACTGAAAGCTTTTTTTCATGGCTGCGTACCTTTTATTTTTCCGAATATAAGCCCTTCTAATGGGTCGGCAGCACTATGTCAATAGATTGCCAATCTTATTGTCATGATTAAACCTGAACAGTGATTGTGTCGCCATATACCCAATATAAAGGTAAACCGCAGTACTGAGCGTGGCGGCAAGGAATAGACCGAGGGCTGGAAAGAGGGCGGCGGCGTCAGAGATACGTGTCATGAGGGCCGTTCCAACGGTGCCGATATAAAGGGGCAACAGTATCAACCATCCGGCCAATATGGAGCCTTTGCTTAAAGCTGTGACAAGGCTGTCGTGAAGGGGTGTATCAAGCTGGAAAAAATGGCAGAACTGCCATGCCATCATGCGCCTGCCGCAATAGGCCCAGATAAAGGGGCTGAGAAAAATCAGCCCTACAAAAAACCCGATAACCCCGCAAAGCAGCAGGAGAAAGCCGCAGATGCCGATAACAAAAGGAGATACAACCCACAACTTTAGCCGTTGTTGCCTTTTATCCTCGGCGCTTTTATCTGAATGCCTGGTAACGGCGTCTATGGCCAATGATGTTGCGAGCAAAATGCTAAAGGGAAAGATAAACGTGGGCATCAGCGCGGCTGCCATGACACTGTCACCGTAAGTGCTGTGTTCAGTATAAACAAAACACTGATACCATCCCGGCCATGTCGTGACAGCGGCAAAGATAGCGGCAATCAGGCGCGATTCACGCGCCCAATCAGCTTTCTTCTGCACCTTCATCCTCGCGGATCACCGCAACGGACACGACTTCTTCGTCCGCATCGATGCGGAAGAGGGTGACGCCCTGCGTTTGACGGCCCACGAAGCGAATATCGGAGACCGGCATGCGGATGACCTGCCCATCATCTGTTGCCATCATGATTTCGTCCGTGTCCTTGATGCTATAAGAGCAAACAATTTCACCGTTCTTTTTCGATAGCTTCATATTGGCAATGCCCTGACCGCCACGGCCTGCCGTGCGGTATTCATAGGCGGAGGTGCGCTTGCCAAAGCCCTTGGTTGTGACGGCCAAAAGGAACTCTTCGTTCGCGGCCAGTTCGTTAAAACGCTCTTCTGTCAGCACAACGTTGTCGGAAACGACTTCATCGCTTTCGCCGTCGTCTTCTTGGTTGCGCAATTGTGATGCGCGTTTCAGGTAGGCGGCACGTTCATCTGCTGTGGCGTCGACATGTTTGATAACGGCAATCGACATGACTTCATCGCCCTTGGCCAGCTTGATGCCGCGAATACCGGTGGAGGCGCGTGATTTAAAGACGCGCAAACCTGCAACCGGGAAGCGGATGGCTTTACCCTTACGGGATGACAATACAATGTCGTCTTTGTCCGTACAGGTGCGCACGTCAATCAGCTCTTCGCCTTCGTTCAGTTTCATGGCGATCAGGCCGTTGGCGCGGATGTTCTTGAAGTCATCCAGGCTGTTCCGGCGCACTGTGCCGTGCGATGTGGCAAAGACGATATCGAGCTTGTCCCACATGTCCTCGTCTTCCGGCAGCGGCATGACGACAGAGATTTTTTCATCCTGCGCGATGGGCAGCAGGTTGACGAAGGCTTTGCCCCGCGCCTGCGGTGTGCCGACGGGCAGTTTGTAGACTTTCAGTTTGTGTACAATCCCCTTGCTTGTGAAGAACAAGATAGGCGTATGTGTATTGGCAACGAAGAGGTCTGTTACAAAATCTTCGTCTTTTGTGTTCATGCCAGTGCGGCCCTTGCCGCCACGCTTTTGGGCGCGGTAGGTTGATAGCGGCACGCGCTTGACGTATCCGGTGTTTGTGACGGTGACGACCATATCCTCTTTCTGGATCAGGTCTTCAATGTCGGTTTCGTGTTCATCTGCGATCAGTTCTGTTTTACGCGGCGTTGCGTATTTGTCTTTGATCTCGACCAGTTCGCCGCGCAGTACGTCCATCAGGCGCGTGCGGTCGCCCAGAATGTGCAGGAATTCTTTGATGGAATCGCAAACGCCACGCAGCTCGTCGCCGATCTTGTCGCGTTCCAGCCCTGTCAGGCGGTGTAGGCGCAGGTCCAGAATGGCTTTGGCTTGTGTTTCAGACATCTGGTATGTCTTGTCGTCGTTGATCGGGTATTCGGGATCGTCAATCAGCTCGATCAGCGGCGCAACGTCAGTTGCGGGCCATGGCTTTGCCGTCAGTTTTTCACGCGCTTCTTGTGGGTCTTTTGCTTTTCGGATGATCGCGATAATTTCATCAATATTCGCAACCGCAACGGCTAAACCGGCCAAGATGTGTGCACGGTCACGGGCTTTATTCAGTTCGTATTTGGTGCGGCGGGTGATGACTTCTTCGCGGAAGTTAACAAAGGCCTGAATGAACTCCTTCAGGTTCATCGTCTGCGGGCGGCCATAGTTCAGGGCCAGCATGTTGGAGCCGAACGATGTTTGCAGCGGCGTGTGCTTGAACAACTGGTTCAGCACGACATCGGGCATTGCGTCTTTTTTCAGCTCGACAACAACACGCACGCCGTCACGGTCGGATTCGTCGCGCAGATCGGAAATGCCTTCGATTGTTTTCTCGCGCACCAGTTCGGCAATGCGTTCCAGCAGGCGGGCCTTGTTGACCTGATAGGGAACCTCATGGACGATAATCGCCATGCGGTCCTTGCGGATTTCCTCAAACGAGGTTTTAGCGCGCATAGCAATAGAGCCGCGTCCGTTGTGGTACATGCCAAGGGACCCGTTGCGGCCCAAAATGGTGCCGCCTGTCGGGAAATCAGGTGCGGGGATCAATTCCACCAGCTCGTCAATCGTCACATCAGGGTTGTCGACATAGGCGCAACAGCCGTCAATCACTTCACCAAGGTTGTGTGGTGGAATGTTGGTGGCCATACCCACGGCAATACCATTTGCGCCATTGACCAACAGGTTGGGAAAGCGCGTGGGCAGAACAACAGGCTCGTAAACAGATTCATCATAGTTGGGCTGGAACTCGACGGTATCCTTGTCGATATCCTCCAGCATGGTTTCGGCAGCTTTGTTCAGGCGCGCTTCGGTATAACGCATCGCAGCAGGCGGGTCACCATCCATCGAGCCAAAGTTACCTTGCCCATCCACCAAGGGCAGGCGCATCGAGAAGTCTTGCGCCATCCGCACCATGGCATCGTAAATCGCGCTGTCGCCATGCGGGTGATATTTACCCATGACGTCACCGACGATACGCGCTGATTTTTTATAGGGCTTGGAACTGTCATAGCCGCCTTCGCGCATGGCATAGAGGATGCGGCGGTGTACGGGCTTTAAGCCATCGCGGGCATCGGGCAGGGCGCGCGAGACAATCACGCTCATGGCGTAATCAAGGTATGAGCGCTGCATCTCCTCTTCGATAGTAACAGGGGCGATGTCTGATTTCATGACAGTGTTGTCGACCACGGGAGGCGTCCTCTCTGGCTGGTTTCATATAACTTGAAAAGTCCCCGTTTTTAGCATTTTTGCGGGTATGGATAAACAGGATTCTCTTTATTTAATCTGAAAAATGATTAAGGTAAATATGGACCCATTTCGCAAGAAAAAACCAAAAAAACTTCTGGTAAAAACAAGGGAATCGCATAGTATGATGCATAATCAAAACCAGACCTGAATTTCAGCTAATTTAAGAGGGCATACCATGAGCCGTATCCGCAAAGCCGTTTCCCGCGCCATCATTCTGGGCACCGTTTCGGGCATGACATTGCTCGCCGCCACTAACGCCGAGGCGCGGACCGATCTGGGCACGCTGCGCGCGCAGGATAAATGGCAGGTGGGCACGGTGGAAACCGGCAGCTTGTCTTATTGCGCGATGATGAACAAATACGACAATCAGGCTGTACTGGCGTTTGCCCGCAATCCCGATGGTTTTGGCTCCGTCGCGCTGGATTTCAAGGACGACGTTTTCGACCAAGGGCGCGAATATAATGTCGCGTTGAAACCCTCGGCAGGTGCTGTGCGTGATTTGAAGGGGCGCGCGACCAGTGGGCGCTCGATTGTCGTGCAATTGGGTGACGATAAAAACTTTTTTAACGGTCTGGCGGGCAGCGGTAGTTTAGATGTGGTCCTGCCGGGCGTGCAGGCCTCGTTTGCGCTGCGGCAGTTTGGCAGTTCCTATAGTGAACTGGTCCGCTGCGCAGATACGCTGGTTGTGAAAGCCCCGGCTGTAAAGGTTGGAGATGTGGAACAGACACAGGTTTCCGCGCTGGATCAACAAATGGCGGATATTGCGGATGATGCCAGGGAGAACACGGCAAAGGCTGTCGTTACGCCCCCTGTTGGCGAACAATTGGCGCAGCTGGATGCGGAATTGTCGCAAAAGGCCGCAACATCGGCCCGTCAGTCTGGCGAAAAAATTGCGGCGCTGGACCAGCGCGTGAAGGAACTGGAGCAGCAGATTGCAACGCAAAAACAACAGGCGATTACATGGGATGCAGCCCCCAAGGTGGCCGCCGTTCCCGTTATCACAGTGGAAAAAACACCTGAAGTTGTGGCGGCTGTGGAAGGGGCTGTTGCCGTTGAAGCTGTGATTGTGAAATCAGATGTGGTTGAGAACACAGTGGCAGATGTACAGCAGTCTCAGACTCCTGCACGAACCCTGCTGGCGACAACGGGTGGTTCTGTTGCTGTGAAGTCGGCTGAGGCCACGCCTGCCGCAGCCGCGCTGGATCGTGCGGAAGTTGTGACCATGCAAAACCGTGCATTGTTGCGTGCAGGGGAAATGAAAAAAGTTGAGGCCTATCGTGCCGGTCTGGTGAGCCGTCAAAAAGAGCTGGATGTGGTAGCAGCACAGCGTGATGATAAAACGGAAGAGCATGTTGCGGCTTTTAACAAGGAAGACACCCGCCTGAATGCTGATATCGTCAAGCTGGAAAAAGAGCGTGCCGTGATTGAGGCAAAGATTGAAAACGTGCAGCAAGCCGCATCTGTCTCCGAAACGGAAAACAGAAAGCTGAAGGCAAGTCTTGTATCGAAACAGGCTCAAATTGCAGAATTGACGCAAGCGCAGGCTGCGGCGGAAGACAAGCTGACACAAAAGCTGGCTGAAACGCATACGGGTTACGAAGCCCGCATTGCAGAGCTGACGCAAGAGCGTGATGCGTATAAAACGCAGCTTGATGCCGCGCTGGCCCGCAATACAGAGCTTGTGCAATTCAAGGATAAAGCTGTTGCTGAAGCCGCGCGCGCGGACGAAGCACAGGCACGGCTGGCGGTTGCAGGGGAAGAGCGTGCAGACCTGCTGGGTCGCATTGGCGCATTGGAACGTCAGAATAAGCTGATGCAGGCATCGTTGACGCAAAAAGCGGGCGCGGCGGGTGAAACCGCAGCGCTGCAAGACAAAATAGCGAAGATGGAAGCAAATCACGCGGCCGCTATTGCGCGTTTACAAGAAGAGCTGACCGCCAAAACGACTGAGCTGGCGCAAGCCGGGCAGGGCGGCACTGAAGAACTTGTTGCAGCGCGTGCCGCGACATCTGCAGCACAAAAACAGCTTGCAGAAAAACAGGCGCTGATAACGCAGATGGAAGAACAGCTCCAAGCCGTTGAAGCAGCGCGTAAGGCGGAAATTGCCCGCGCTGAAAGCTTGCAGGCAGAACTGGCCGATGCCCGTAAGCAGATTGCGACATTGCGCGATCAAGTTAATGCAAATGTAACGGCAGCGATGGCGCCTGTATCTACTGTTGCCCCCGTTGTTGCAGCGGCAGAGCAGGAGCGTACATTGCTGTCTTCAGCAACGTCTTCTCCTGCAACACCGGAAGCACTGGCGGCTATTGAGCCTGTTGCCGGTGATGCAACCCCGGCCCTGACCCCGGATATTGCACCAGCACCTGTTGTTGAAGTGACGGCAGAGGGTGCTGCGCCCGCCCCGAAAAAGAAAAAAGGGTTTTTGTGGGGGCTAATCCCGCGTGGCTACGATAAAGAAGACGCACAAGAAGCCCCGTTGCATAAGGAGCGCGTGGGGCATGCAGATGCGCAGATGCCGCCGCCTGTTTTTGATGCGGGCGATCAAACGGCGCAAACTGTGCAGGATGTTTCTGTGCCGGTTACGCCCGCCGTGTCACGTGCACCAGCGCCGCGCCCGGATAACCGCGCGGCAGCCTTTCTTGAAAAAATCATGGCGCACCATCGCGCAGATGGCGTGACTGTGGATGTGCAAGATGATGTGCGCATTGCAGAAATGGCCCCGATTGTTTCTGCCGTACCTGTTGCGCAGCCCACTTTGCGGGCAGATGCGCCAGTGCCAGCGGCACTGTCTGTAGACGATGCTTTGTCTGTGCGTGATATTCAGCCTGCAGCGGGTCAGGCCGAGCAGGCGATTGTAGCACCTGCGGCAATTGTGCCCCAGCCGGTAACGTTGGAGGCCCTGCTGGATAAAGCGGAACTGGCTAATGCCCAAGTGGCAGAAACAGATGGCGTGAAGCAATGGACGGCAGGCAATTTAAGCGGCATGCATGAACAATTACCCGCTACGGGCGCATTCACGGCGCAGGTGCAGCGGTATATTGATCGCTATCGCGCAGATTGCGGGGAAAGCCTGCAAGTGCGCATTGGCGCTGAGGTCGAAGTACCTGCGGGCCGATTGGCGCAGGCGGATATTTCCTGTGCCATGAAAGACAATAGCTATGTTTCATCTTTTGTCTTTTTGCAGGATGCTGCAACGTTTCAGGGCGTATTGCATACGGCATTGCCGGAAAACGCGCGCGCCGTTGAGCAAGCAGGGCAACGTGTTGCCGATGTATTGAGCGCGGCAGGTGGTCTGCACGTAGCGGGTACGGCGGTTTCCGGCGTGCCTTCTGCGCCTTATCGCTTTCACATTCCCGCGCAAGATACGGGCCATGCCCCGTCTGCAGGTCAGCATGATTTTGAAACCGTCGTGGTGCAATAAATCATGAAAGGGTTGAAGAACGCATCCGGGCTGTTTGCAGGGGCGCTGCTGTTCTTTGTAGCATGCGATGCCTCTGCCGCCGTTTTGAAAACGCAAGGCGCATGGACAGTCGGCCCTGTGGCGACAGGCAAGCATTGCACAATGAAAAATACGTATGCAGGCAACCGCGCCCTTGTTTTTGGGCGCGACAAAGCCGGCATGGATTCCATCGCTGTCGATCTGGGGGCAGGTGTTTTGCAAGATGGGCGACACTATGATGTTTTTCTTGATGTAAAAAACGGCGCGTCGCGTGTCACAACGGGTGTTGCGGCCGGCACGCGGATACTGCTGATGAATATGGGGCATGACCCGTCTTTCTATACGGCACTGGCGCGTAAAAACACCTTGCGTGTCGAAACACAGGATATCGGACTTGATTTTGCCCTGAACGGCACATCGGATGCTTTGGATGTGCTGGATGAATGCGCCGTTGGTATTGGTGCGCCGTTGCGTGATAACGGTTGGGCCGAAGCCTTGACGGCGGCAGAGCAGTATTACCCAACGTTTCAGCGTGATGATGAAACGGTTATCAAGGTTTTTCGTGACGCGCCAACGCCCCGCCCCGCGCCAGCGGCCCGTTCTGCGCAACGCACGGACGCCGTGCCGGTCGGTAGCCTGCAGCTTTTACAAGATGTCCAAGACCGTGTGCAAAAGCAGATTGATTTGACTCACGAAGCTGTGCGTAACGATATTGCAGGGCTTGTGCAGAAAAGCGAGGAGGTCGAGCGACGTAATGCAGATTTACTGCGCGAAAATGAAAGCTTGCAGTCCCGTCTGGCCGCAATGGAATCAGAAATTCAAACAGCGATGAAGGCGGTCGATACCGCTAAGAACAACGCAGAACAGCGCAATACGGTTTTGGCACGTGAAAATACAGCTTTGAAGGAAGCCCTTGCGGCTGTGAAGGCTGAAACAAGCCGTCAGGCTATGGCGCATGCAACAGCGCGTGAAGCAGCCCTGCAGCAGAACACGGCCCTGATGCATGAAAACAAGGATTTGCGGCAGGCCTATATAGAGGCACAGTTGCGGCTTGAACAGGCACAGCAAAGCCGTGCGCTTGCAAGCGTGGAAACAGCCGCAGGGAATGTGTCGGTAGAAGACGCTATGCCCGATATTGCTGTCATGACGCCTGCCGTGGAGACAACAACATGGGAAAATAACGGCGTTTTCGGACAGGCCGAGGCGATGCCGCGCCCTGTAGGGGCCAGCTTTCCCGCTATGGTGCAAGATTACTTTACAGCAATGCAGGCGCGTTGTCCGGGTGATTTCGCGCATACGCAAAGTGGGACGCAATTTGTCGCCTCTGCAGGTTTAACCATGCAAAAGGCTGAAATGGCCTGCATCGATGGCCGTAACGATGCCACGGCGGCTTTAATCTTTATGGCGGATGACGCTGTATTTTCCGTTGTCACGCATGAAGGCGCTATTGCTATGGCCAGAACGGTTCTGGCATCGCGTGATGCTTTTTACAGTGATATAGACGCAGGTGCTTCTGGCTACTAATCGTCAGCCATTACGTTGAAACGTCATGAATACAGGGGCCATGCCCGCCATTTGTTTTTTCTGATAGCGTGTTTCCACCATTTCTGCTGGCCGTTTGCGCCAATCATCAGCATGGTTTGCTATCCATGTAAAGCCGGGGTGCGCCCATGTTTTTTCCATCTCCCATGCGGCAAGGCCGGGGTGGTCTGTTGACATGCGCAGCAAGCCCTCTGGCTGCAACAGGCGGTGGATTTCATCGAGCGTGTCTTTTTGTATGAAGCGGCGTTTATGGTGGCGCGTTTTTGGCCAGGGGTCGGAGTTCAAGAGATATATGCGCGCAAGGCTTGCGGTGGGCAGGAAAGACATAAGCTGGCGTGCATCATCCGGATAAACGCGAATGTTTGTGATGTTGTGCGCAGAGATATCCCGGCATAGGGTGGCAACGCCATTGATAAAAGGCTCGCAGCCAATCATGCCGATATCAGGGTTGTTTTGCGCCATATGCGCAAGATTGCCGCCGTCACCAAAGCCAATCTCCATCCATATTTCCTTGACGTCAGTGTTAAAAAGGGAAGATGGGTTTAAGGAGGTGTTTTTTTCAGGCAGGTCGATGCGTATGGTCGGTAAAACCTCGTCATATGCGGTTTGCCGTGTGGCGTGCAGCTTCTTACCTTTGCGCCGCCCGTAAAATTTTGTGGTGTTTTTTGTAGTGGTGTTATCGGGCATTATTTTTGTTCGGTCAGGGCTTTTAAAAGGTCTTCATGCCTGTATTTATGTGCTGTATCAGGTTTGTCCACATGGTCGTGTATGGCGGGGCCGCTCATCAGGTCAAAGCCTGCGCAGGCGGCAGATGTTGTCAGGCTCAACGATTTGACGTCAAGGCAGAATAGGTTTGGGACCTTGAATTGTTTTGCTTTTGCACTGAACCTGTTCATGGCGCTTATTACTTCGGTTTCCGGCTGGGATGATGAAACCGCAGCGCCAATAACATCGACACCTGTATGCAAAAGGTATTGGAAGTTGACGTTTTTATCTATGGGGATATCAGCAAAGACGTGCCGACACAATCCGCGCAAGGGCTTTGCAAACCAATAGGCGTCTTTGACCGCTTGCCCCTTTTTGACGGGGCGCATGACAAGCAGAGCAAGAAACTGCCGATGTTCAAGGGGGAGGGCTTCCAATTGTTCCTTGAATTTCTTGTAACTTTCGAAAGCATGCAGTGTGTCGTAATGGACAGGACATAGGATAATAAGTTTTCTTTTGTCGCGTACCATTTCGGCAAGTTCTTCACCTGCCACAAGCAAAGCTTTTAGGTCTCTGGCCCGTCTTTCAGCTGGTTCCTTGTTCCTGCAGAATTTCCTGTAGGCGGCATAGGGGCTGTCTGTTCCCAGCGCTTCGCGTGATAAAAGCAAATAGGTTGTAAGGGCGTTGTACCGTGCATCCCAAACGGGGATATAAACAGGCTCCATGGGAATCATAGAGGGGGGGATGTCTACACCGGATTCTGCGGAATCTGATTGGTGTGTTTCTGTTCCAACTTCGACACCGCTGATATCATCAAGGGAGAACTCTTCTTCCTCTTCTTCCTCCTCCTCTTTTTCAGCAAGGATGATATCCATCATGTCGTCAAAGTTTAAATCGAGAAGGGCATCTGTTTTTATTTCCATGATGGCATTGCGTATTTCCATGTCGCGCAATGACTTTTCATCAATTTCGAACAGGCGTTGGCGGATTTTTTCCGCGATCATCGCTGCTTTCACGCTGCTTTCCTGCTTGTTGGCATTCGCGAAAATAATGACATAGCTATCGTCTTTATATCGGATATAAAGGTCGTTTTTATCAAGGAACTCTTCAATAACCTCTTCCGCTGTCTTGTGAACGATACGCGACAGGCCTTCCCATTCCTTGCCCATGCGCCGTTTTATTTTGTTCAGGCCAATAAATTGTAGTTTTCCTGATGTAATAAGGCTTTTTTGCTTGAATAGCTGCTGGCAAAGCGTTTCCAGTTGTTTCTTTTTTTGCGGCGGCAGGTTCGTGATGCCGCGATTGCTGTGCATTTTTTTTATGGGAGAATTGTGTTCTTCAGGGAACCCTGTCCACAGCAGACACTTTAGGAATGCGCCGCTTTTGCGTAAGAAGTCTGTGCTTTTTTGCAAGAACGCCATGAAGCGTTAAGCCTGCAGAAGATCTTTGATAGCTGCCATGAGATCGCTCGGTTTCAGGGGTTTGCTGATAATCTTATCTGCACCGATTTTTTGTGCGAGCTGCAAAAATGACATGTTTTGCGTGTTGCCGCCCCCGGATATAGCAATGATCTTTGCTTTGGGGGAGAGAGCTCGAATTTCCGAGATGGTCTCTAGCCCTTCTTTGTCCGGCATCAGCATATCGGTGATAACAATTGCAGGGTTGTCCCGTTTGAATATCTCGACGCCGACATGGCCGTTTTCTGCCTGCAGTGCCGTGAGGCCATTTTTTTTAAGCACATTTGTAACGGACAAGCGGATCAGCTCGTCATCGTCGATAATGAGTACTGTAGGTTTGTTTTCTGAAATTGACATATTGGTTTCGGCTTTTTAAATGTTGTAAAGCATGCTGTGCCGATTATACCCCCTAGTATAGGAGTGGAACAACTCAAAATAAGCCTGTTGCGCGGTCATGCGCGATAAAATCAGGCTGTTTTCAGGTGCGGCGCTTTTTATTTGCTGCTGAAGTCGGCAATGCGGACATTATCGCTTCTTTCAGCATCATTGTATTTGCCGGAGCTGAGCTCATTTTTGAGCGCATCAACAAGATCCAGTTTTTCCCACGTAAAGCCGCCATCAGCTTCCGGTGTACGGCCAAAGTGGCCATAAGCCGCTGTGCGGGCATAGATGGGTTTGTTCAGCCCAAGACGCTCGCGAATGGCGCGGGGGCGGAAATCGGCGACAGCCTGCAAGGCCTGTGATAGTGCAGCATCATCGTATGCACCCGTGCCATGCGTATTCACGTAGATAGAAATGGGGTGCGAAATGCCAATCGCATAGGACAATTGGATTGTGCATGTATCTGCAAGCCCTGCCGCAACAATGTTTTTTGCGGCGTGGCGTGCGGCATATGCGGCGGAACGGTCCACCTTTGTCGGGTCCTTGCCGGAAAAGGCGCCGCCGCCGTGGGGTGCCGCGCCGCCGTAGGTATCGACAATAATCTTGCGCCCTGTCAGGCCGCAGTCGCCATCAGGCCCGCCAATCACAAAGCGGCCCGTCGGGTTCACGTAGAATTTATCTTCATCGCACATCCAGCCTTCAGGCAGAATGTTCACGACATGGGGGCGTACCATTTCGCGCACTTGTTCTTGCGTTAAGTCGCCATCGTGCTGGGTAGAAACGACGATGGATGTTGCGCGTACCGGCTTGCCATCAACGTACTCAAGGCTGACCTGGCTTTTCGCGTCAGGCCCCAGTTTGTGCAACGCGCCGGAATGGCGGGCTTCGGCCAATGATTTTAAAATGGCGTGGGAATAGTGCAGGGCTGCCGGCATAAAGACCTCGGTTTCGCGGCAGGCATAACCAAACATGATGCCCTGATCGCCCGCGCCTTCATCTTTGTCATCGCCAGCATCAACACCGGCTGCGATGTCAGCAGATTGCGCGTGGAGCTTTACGTCGATCTTGATTTTTTCCCAATGGAATTCTTCTTGCTTGTAACCGATATCGCGGATGGCGTGGCGCGCGATTGTTTCGATCATGTCCGTCGTGATAGACGAAGGCCCGCGTGTTTCACCGGCAATGCACAGGTACCCCGTTGTCGCCATGCATTCCACAGCGCAGCGTGCTTGCGGGTCTGCGTTCAGGTAAGCATCGACAATTGCGTCTGATACACGATCGCACACCTTGTCGGGATGGCCTTCGCCGACGGATTCACTGGTAAAGATGTAACGCTGGTCAGACATGATGATATCCTTTGTTTGATCGTCAAATTGCAATTTTCCGAATATACGCAAAGAGCAGGGCAGTGTCCACCCGTAACGCGTTGCAAAGAGAGGTCAGCGGCGATTTTTCAAGACATACGTGACAGAAAAGACCAGAAGCGCAAGGCCGCTCGCAACGGCGAGGGCGATGCTGGCAAGCAGATCATAACCACCATAACAGGGCAGGCTGTTCAGGATGTCTGCGCGGCCCGTGCAGGGAAAAAATATATTAATGAAGCGCCCCCATATAAAACGGCTACTGACAAGGTTATAGAGGCTGGTCAGCAGTATAAGGGAATAAAGGGCGAGGAGGATTTTGTTTTTCATATCAATTTTGCGCGAGCAATTATTGCTTGAAGAGTGGCTGCGTGTCAGCCTTTTGCATCGCTATTGTCCGCCATGGCCTTGGCCATTTCAAGCAGTTGTTTTTTGAGCTGCGGCGTTTTGATTTTTGAATAGGCGCGCACCAATTCCATGACGTCTTTTTTTGCAAGGGGGTCAGCCTCAAGCGCGGCTTGCGCATTGTCGGCAACGCCGCGCAGGGCCTTGCGCCCGCTGACACCGTCAAGGAAGTAATCGAAGGGTACTTTCAACGCCTTGCTGATATCGACCAGACGACTGACACTGATACGGTTGGTCCCCTTTTCGTATTTCTGGACCTGTTGAAACGTCAGGCCGATCGCTTTGGCTAATTCTTCCTGGCTTAGCCCCAGCATCAGGCGGCGTGTGCGCACACGCGTGCCGACGTGGGTATCAACGGGGCTTGGGCCTTCGTTGTCAGGGCGTACGCGTGGCATGGCGGTATCCTTTGGCGTTTGACGATTAAAACTCATGTGTTTTATACCCTGCACAACCTGATCGTGTCAACATACCCCTGTATTCAACCTAGGGTCAACGGCTGTAACCTGTTGAGTACTTTGGTGAAATCTGGCTTTAGTCCAAATCCTCATAAACAGGCTTGTCGTCGCTGTCTTGCGCTTCGGGGTTCAGCTTTGCCGCCAGCGCGGCCTCCAGAAAGGCATCAAGGTCCCCGTCAAGAACGCCGTCAGTATCGGAGGTTTGCAGGCCTGTGCGCAAGTCCTTAATCATTTGATATGGGTGCAGGACATACGATCGTATTTGATGGCCCCAGCCAATGTCTGTTTTTTCATCTTCGCGCTTTTGGCGTTCAGTATCGCGTGCCAGCATTTCTTGTTCGTACAGCTTGGCTTTCAACATCCTCATGGCATGGTCGCGGTTTTGGTGTTGTGATCTTTCGCTCTGGCAGGCGACGACAATGCCGGTGGGTTGGTGCGTGATGCGCACGGCGCTTTCCGTTTTATTGACGTGCTGCCCGCCAGCGCCGGAGGCACGGTAAACATCGACACGCAAGTCTTTATCCTCGACCACGATTTCTATGTTGTCATCAACAACAGGCGTGACGGACACAGAACAAAAACTGGTATGTCGCCTTGCGTTGGAATCAAAAGGCGATATGCGGACCAGACGATGCACGCCGCTTTCCGTTTTTAACCAGCCATAGGCGCTATCGCCTTTAATTTCGACGATTGCAGATTTTACGCCCGCGACTTCGCCGTCTTGCTGGTCCATAATGGAAACCTTAAATCCGCGTTTGTCCGCCCAGCGCAGATACATGCGATAAATCATACCCGCCCAATCACAGGCTTCCGTGCCACCTGCACCGGCGTTGATTTGCAGATAGGCATCATTGCCGTCAAGATCGCCCGACAAAAGGCTTTCCAGTTCTTGCCGTGCTACGTCTGATTTCAGGGCCAGCAGCGTTTGTTCCGCTTCCGTGACAAGGCCGCTGTCGCCCTCGGCTTCGGCAAGGGCGATCATTTCGACCTGATCGTTCAAGTTGCTCTCAATGCTGCGCACGCCGTTGATCTGCGTATCAAGGCGTGTGCGTTCTTTCATGATTTTCTGGGCGCGGTCCGGGTCTTCCCACAGGGTGGGGTCTTCCGCCAGCGCGTTCAGTTCATCAAGCCTGTGGACCGCGCGGTCCCAGTCAAAGATGCCTCCTCAGCAGGGACAGTGAGGATTTAATCTCGCTCACGGCTGCTTGGATTTCGGGTTTCATGGTGTGCTCTCCTGCCGCTTAGGCTGCGGCTTTGAGTTCAATGTCGGCGCTGTTGGCCAGAAAGTCAATCATGCGCGTGATGAAAGCTTCGGTGTCTGTGCAGTCTCCGGACATCAGTGCATCGCCGCATGTGATATCTGCGCCGGCAAAAGTTGCGCCCGCGTTTGTCATGGCATCTTCTACAGATTCAGGGCCTGCAACGGTGTGGCCTGTTGCCAGATTTGTTTGGGCTAAAAGTTCGATGGCATCGCCCATGAAAACCATGTGCTTGTTGGTCGCGACGAAACTGGACAGGATGCGCTCGGAATGAGGTGTCGCGGCCAGTTTTTGTACGGCGCGCACGCCTGAGGGTACGATGACGCAGTCAAAGTCAGACCCCAGCGTTTGGTTGATCTGCTGGTCGACGGGGAAATAAAGGCCCCACGTGCCGGCATTCCAGCTATTGACGATACCGGGCGCGATGCCGACTGTTTTAACGGTGGCCCCGGTTTTTACCAGCTCGCGCTGGACGCAGGACATCACGGATTCGTCCACGCCGTTTGCGACGAGGATCATGATCTTTTTACCGGAAAGTTGTGCGGTCATAATGCTAACTCCTTCTTTTTGTTATTTTTTATGTTTTTTAGGCTGAGGCAGCCTGCCGGATATCATGCGGCGGCGCGAAGCTAAAGGTACTGGAACCTAAGGGATTGGAGGGGCTGGTGTCAAGAAAAAATATTTAAGGAAAAAGCGGCGTTAGCGTGACCAAAATAGGGAAATGATCTGATCCTATACGGTCAAGTCTGTCAAAAGAGTGTACGGCCATGTCTTTTACAAAAATGTGGTCAATTTGCAGCGCGAGCAGGGGCATGAACGTTGGCCATGTCCACCCCCATATATTTGTGGGTTGCAACCCCGTTTCCAGTAAGGGGCGGATGTTATCGGACCAGAGTGTCGTGTTGAGGTCGCCAGCAACAATGAGGGGCTTACGCTCGTTTTGCGTATGTTGCCGGATTGCATGCATGTAGGCATTGAGACTGGCGGCGTATTTTTGAGAGACAGGCGGTAGCGGGTGCGCGGCCAAAAGCGTGAAAGTCTTAAATGAAAGCTTTATCAGCGGGAGATGCGAGATTTCAGTCGTCATCAATTCTTTTGCAAAAGGCTCTTTTGCGTATATCGCCATGCCAAAATTGTCAGGCCGGGGGTGGAGCAATCTGTAAGGGTAAAGGGTATGAAGAGGCGCGAGTTTTTTGTGCCACGTTTCATTTGTTTCTATAGCGACAAAAATATCAGGGTCGTGTTCCTGCACCATAGAGAGCACGGCATGATGATTTCGGTTGCGTGTTAGCACATTGGCGGTGAGTACAGATATGCTGTTTTTGCTGTGCAGGGATGTTGGCGGGGCGCCGAATTGCATGACGCGATGCGTCATGAGTCCTGCGTTAAGGATGACAATAATACCGGCCAGCGCGATGTATGTTTTTTCCTTGCGGACCAGAAAAGGCAGCGCGAGGATGGTAGCGGAAAGCGTTGCCAGTGGACGAAAATGGTTGAGCAGGTCTAGCAACCACCAAAACCCGGAAAAAAGGCCTGCCACGCTACATAAAAGGTTTGACCAGAGCAAGAGACGGCACAGGTTAAGTGATAATGATTTAGCGTGTTTGCTGAGCATGCATGCATTATAGTGCCTTGCGTGCCCGATACAAGGATACCGGAAGGTTACTTGGGCACGCAAAGCTGTGGGAATGTTTTGCGCAGTTTTGTCAGCTTGGGAATATCATGCATGACCACATAGGGTTGCATGGGGTGTTTTTGCACGTAGTCTTGGTGATAATCTTCTGCCGGATAAAACGTGTCCAGTGCGCTGATTTTCGTGACGATGGGATCGTCGTAAGCCTGTGATTTTTCCAGCGTGTCAATCATGTCTTTTGCGGCGGTCTTTTGCGTATCTGTCGTATAAAATATTTCAGAGCGATATTGCGGGCCACGGTCCGGCCCTTGCTTGTTTAATTGTGTCGGGTCATGCGCAACTGTGAAGTATACCTTTAATATGTCTTCTGTGCTGATGATGTCGGGGTTATAAATAACTTCGACGGCTTCCGCGTGCCTTGTGCTGCCGCGACTGACTTTTTTATAATTGGCGCTGCCCGCCGTGCCCCCCGCATAACCGGAGACAGAAGAGGACACGCCCTTCAGGCTTTCGAATACAGCCTCCACCCCCCAAAAGCAGCCACCTGCGAGCACGATCTTTTCGCTTTCTGCTGCTGTTGCGGCGGTAGATATCAAAGTCATTGCAGCTATAAGGGTGGTGCTTATGGCGTGTTTCATGTGGCTTCTCCTGAAAAAACAAGGACTCATAGCTTATTCGCGGTGCGGGGGCAAAAGGTTACGGGGTTAGCCGTTTTCCGTGAAAGTCACTGATACGCCACGCTTTTTAAAATAGGCTTGCAGTGTTTTTCGGCCCTGGCGGTTGTTTTGGACCAGGCGTGCGGGGTCCACGGCAATGCTTTTTTGACCCGTGGCTTTGAGTTCCGCGATGCAATCGTCAATGCCTTCATTGTCATTTATGAGGGCGGTATAGATTTTTTCCAGTACGTTTTCTTGGCTCATGTCAGTTATCCTTTGCGTATCTGTTTATCGGCAGTATAGCGGGGTGTTCTTTTAAAAGCACGCTCGGTTTTTTTGTGCTATGCTGCCCCTGCACACGGAGAAAGACATGCCCGGATTTTCAAATGCCTTGAACAATGCGCCCGAACAGCAAGAAGACCCCCATCAGAAAAAATGGGAAGCCGTAGCGCGGGGTGCGGTCATCGGGGCGACAATGAGCAAGTTTACAACTTATATCTCCATTGCCGACCAGCGGGCGCGGGGGATGATTTTGGTCAATTCTTTTATCATTCCCGTGGCCATGGCGGGGCTGGCCTTGCCGGGCATGCACTGGGCGGCGCTTTTGGCAATATGTGCATCGTTGTGCAGTATTGTTCCCTCTATGATTGCGTTATATCCCAAGCATCGTTCTGTGAACAGGGAGCGGCCCTATCTTTTGTTCCATCGTGACATTGCCGCGATGGAAGAGGAAGAGTATCTGGAGGCCATGCGCGGCCATTTTAATGAACCGCATAAACTTTCAGAACTTGCCGTGCGCGATTTTTATAACGTGAGCAAGCGCGTGATCGGGCCAAAATTTTTCTGGATCAAGGTTAGCTATCTAGTGTTCTTCTTCGGTAACGGCACGGCGCTGTTGTTGGCGGCGTTGTCGTATTTTCGTGTGGGTGTGTAGGATCATTAAAATGGCTGTCATCCCTGCGGTATAATCGTGTGAAACGCGATTATACATTAACGGCAGGGATCCATATGGGTGCCGCTATGCGGCACACCTTAGCTGGATCCCGTTCGTTGGTGTTTTGCGCTAAGTTTTGCTGACGCAAAATACGCAAAACCAACGGGATGACAGGTTTAAATAGTGTCGATTGGTTTTTAAGTTACCACTCATACCCCAGCTTCAACGCATAGGTCGTATCACCCTTTTCCGTGCCGGGGGCAGGGGCATTGTCCCAGTCGAAATCAACCTCCGCCGTACCGGTCAGCGAATCTTTGATGGGCACGCGCACGCCGGTTTTTGAATCGGCCAGCCACGCGCTGCCGTCATCGGCGGGCACGAATAGGTTGTGTTCGTGGAAAATCTGCAGCCATTTCTTCCAGATGCGCTGGTCGTATGCCAAAGACCATTCGCCTGCAATGCTCTGGTCATTGGGCGCGTTATCAAAGTTTTCGTGCAGATAGGTGGGGCCAAACTTGTATTGCAGATTCAAATCATCGCCTTCATAGGCTTGATGGCCCAGCGCAAGGCCCACAGTGGTGCGCAGATCCAGCGCCGCGATAGCGTCTTGTTCCAGCCCCAGGCTTGTATTGGCAAACCAGCCCCTGGTGAAAAAGTAATCGTACTGCCCTTCGTATTTGCGATTGTCTTCCGATACCGTGCCCGCATCCTTGGCGCGGTTGTATTCGATAGCCGCGCTGATGCGGTGTTCTTTCCAGCGGGCCTTGGCCGATGCATCTGCGTTGATGCTTTCGGTTTCGCTGTTGCCGCGTTGCAGACTGGCGCCAAGGTTTATGCGACCGCTCCAGTCGGTTGTGCCCCAAAGGCCTTTTTTCTCTTCCGTGGGGGCAGGGGTTGTGACTACCGCTGTTTTTGTTTGTGGTACAGGCGTTTCCTGTGCAACGGGC
>JAPPOU010000047.1 GCA_028817795.1 Alphaproteobacteria bacterium | reverse complement strand
TGCGGCCTTCAAACAATAAGTCACCGGCTTTTTTAAGCCAAAAGGGCGAGGCTGTGGGCTTTTTGGCAATTGTGAGAGTCCATTTGAGTGCCAGAATATCATCTTGCGGGGTGCCATCCCCTTTGGCGTACATTTCTGCCAAGGCCATTTGTGCCTGCAGAACATCAGCCTTGGCGGCTTTGGTCATCCAGATCAAGGCTTTGCCGTTGTGTTGTGGCACGCCGGTGCCGTTTTTGTACATGCGGGCCAGATCGTACATAGCAATGCGGTGCCCGCCCATGGCGGCATCACGCAGCCAGCGATAGGCTTGTTCATGGTCTGGTGGTTGCTTGTAATAACTGTAAAAGTTCCCCAGGCGGAATTTTGCATCTCCTGCATCTTGCGCCGCAGCGGCAATAAACCACCTTTCGGCTTCTTCCATATCTACGGATAGTCCTTCAAAGTGAGATTCGGCAAACAGGAACCCAAGGCGGAGTTGTGACTTTCCGTGCCCGTGCTTTCCGGCTTTCAGGTACCATTTTTTTGCCAGGGGATAATTGATGGGCAGGCCATCGCCTGTGAAATACGTTTCCCCCAGTTCATAGGCGGCTTCGATGTGTCCTTGTTGCGCGGCGCGTGTGTACCATTGTGCGGCAGCTTCTTTGTTCGTGTCCAGAGCGCACAGACCGTTGTCGTAAGCCTTGCCCAAAAGGTATTGCTGCTGGTGCGCGCCGTTTTCAGCGGCGGTTTGGTCGGGGCAGGCGTGCTCGGCGGCTTGCGCATGAAAAGGGGTAATTATTAAAAGTGCGCCCAAGATTGCGCAAAGGGCATATTTTTTAAGAAGCTTCATTATATTTCCGTTCTTTTAATTCGCGCGTAGAACATGGAAGTAGATACGCCATGTGCTACCGCCCGGTGCTTCGTGACAGCCCGGAAGAAAGTCGACATTGTGTCTTTGTATGGTGTTATTCACGGCAAAGGTCCCGTCTTGCCGCAAGCGTTCGCCACGGTTATTGCCAAGCCCAAGGTCGGCCCACTCTGTAATTGTTGCTGATCCTGTAAGTTGCTTGTTAATTTTGGCGTAGCTTTCCTGTGTCAAATCATAAGCAACCAGAACTTCATCGGCGGCGGATGAGCCGACATCAACGCCGTTTTCTAGTATAGCCAGATATTGAATAGCCCAGTTTTCGTCTGGGTCGCCACTTTCAGAAAGGGCGTGATAGACTTTTTGCATGCCTTCGTCCGGGGCAAATACGCCAACGGTGCGGCCCGTTGCTGTGACGCCATTGCCCAGATATATGGTGCCTGCAGCATTGTAAGCGCTATCGTCAAAGCGGACTTGATCGACATAATTTGTTATGTACAGGCGTTGTATATGGGCCTGTATCGCGCCAGCTTGTTGCATAAGTTCTGCGATATCCAGTTCCAGACGTTCCCGGTCAATTGAGCCGCTGCCTCGCCCTGATTGGGTGACGGCATAGGATAGGGCGGCGAAGAGAGCAACGGCAATCAGAATAAGGAAAAGGGCGTTGCCTTTTGAGGTATAATGAAAGCTTTTATGCATTGAGCTACCTATATTGGGCACTTATGTCGTTTTTAACACAGCAATGCTGCAAGCTATTTTTGCTGAAATGATGTCGTAAGGGTAGTGGTAAAGTGATTGCTCTTGCGAAAAAGATGCAAAAAAGGAAAGGGCACCCCCTGAAGGGATGCCCTTGTCATGCCAAAAAAGCAAGCTTGTGGCTTACTTTTTCTTTCTGGCAACTTTCCTTTTCCGCTTAGGAGCGGCTTTTTTAGCAGCAGGCTTCTTAGCGGCTTTGCGCTTAGGCCCGCCCTTTTTCTTTGTAGCAGTCTTCTTAGAGTCCTTTTTTCTCTTAGTAGCTGCTTTTTTCTTTGTGGTGGTCTTCTTTTTAGCAACTGTCTTCTTCTTGGCAGTTGTTTTCTTCTTAGCGGCAGGCTTCTTCGCGACTTTCTTGCGCTTAGGAGCCGCCTTCTTCGCAGCGGGTTTTTTCTTCGCTGCTGTCTTGCGTTTTTTCGTAGCCATAGTTTTCTTCCCTATCGTAGAGGTTGAACACATCAGAGCAGACGAGTGTGCCGCCCTAATCATAATTCCATTTTAGAACGTGATTCTTTGAAATGTCAAAATGAATTTGAAAAAACAAGCACGTATGAGACGGAAGTCATGTAGAGGTGTGTCATTTTTGCTGCAGATGAATTCCTGTCAAGAAAAAAACAGGCCTCGTTTTACAACAAAGCCTGTTTTGTATGAATGTTAAGATAAGTTGATTAGTCGTGCGCTTCTGTTTGCTCCTCATCTTCGGCATCATGACCGTCATCAGCGCTGTCTGCATCGGTGTTATGACCGCTTTCGTGCAGGCAGTTCTCTAATGCGCTGGCTTGTTCTTCGTCTGAGGGCACAGAGCCGTCTTCCTTTGGCGCTGCCGCTAAAGTTTCGCAGTCGGCGGTAATTTCTTCATCGTTTGCAGTGGTTTCCGCCGCCATCATCATCATGCTGTGCTCCGGTGCGGGGGCTTGGTCTTCGGCTTGCGCGAGGAATGAGACGCCTACGAAAGCCGTTGCAGCGACCAGCGCTGCAAGAGTGAGTTGTTTTTTCATGATTTGCTCCAGTTTGTTAACGATTTGTGAATCTGGTGTTCCTATGTGAGCAGCATCTGCTGTTTGCCGGGGGGCATTTTCCCCTTCGTGACATAGAGCAGTGTGCCGTCGAAAAAATTATTGCGCCGGATTTTGGGCGTAGACAAGAGGTTTTTATTTTTAGGGCCATTATTTTCTATAAGCGAATTGTTTTTGTGTTTTGCGACCAAAAAAACTGGCCAAAAGGAAGAAAAAGACGGATATTCGTCATGTATCCATTCAACACGATTCTTCGGGAACCCCATGTGCGGTATCATCGGCATTATCGATCCTGATTCCAGCGGGGCCGGATCTACGTCTTTTGGGCCTGCCTATCAGGTGTATAGAGGGCTGATGTCTTTGCAGCACCGTGGTCAGGACGCTGCGGGCATTCTGGCGTATGATTCACGTCTCAAGCGTTTTGTCATGGAAAAGGATTTGGGGCTTGTCACGCAGGTTTTCGATCAGAAAACGGTGGAACGCCTGACAGGCCATATGGCGATTGGCCATACCCGCTATGCGACGGCAGGCACGGATGGGGACCGTGATGTTCAGCCCATGATTACCGGCGTGCCTTTTGGGTTTGGCATGGCACATAACGGGAACATCCTGAACTATTTTAGCTTGGTTGATGAACTGGCTGCGCAGTATGGCCGCCAGATGCTGACCTCGAACGATCTTGAGGTCATGATGCATTATTGGGGGCTTTACCTGCTGGATGGTGCCGCGACCCCCAATGAGAAGACTTTTGGTTTTGACAATATAAAGAAAGCTGCAGCGCGGTTGTTCGATACGTTGGTGGGCGGGTATGCGGCAGTGACGTTGATGGCGGACGGCGGATTGATTGCGTTTCGTGATCCACAGGGCATTCGCCCGCTGGGTATAGGTATCAAGGAAACATCTGCGGACAATGCATATTGCGTAGCTTCTGAAACAAGTGCCATGCATGCGCTGGGCTTTACGTATTTGCGTGATGTGGCGGCAGGCGAGGTTGTGCATATAGACAGCGCGGGCAATATGCAGTCTGCCGTGGTTGCCAAGGGTAAGGCGGCGGCGCCCTGCATGTTTGAATGGGTTTATTTTTCGGGCGCGGATAGTTCCATTGATAAGCATCCGGTTTATGCGGTGCGCTTGAAACTGGGCGAGCGCTTGGCTGAAAAGGCGCAGGCAAAGATAAAGGCTGGTGAAATGGCACCTGATGTTGTGATGCCTGTGCCCGATACCAGCCGCCCTGCAGCCATTACCATTGCAGATACGTTAAAGCTGCCGTATCGCGAAGGGATGATTAAAAATCGCTATGTTGCCCGCAGTTTTATTCTGGCGACACAGGAAATGCGCGAAGCGGCGGTAGAGCAAAAACTTTCGCCTGTGCTGTCCGAGATAGAAGGGCGCAGTATCTTCCTGATCGATGACAGTATCGTGCGCGGCACGACCTGCAGGAAAATTGTTGACCTGCTTAAAAAGCATGGGGCAAAGGAAGTGACATTGGGTATCACGTGCCCGCCCATTCGTTACGCCTGCTATTACGGGATTGATTTCCCGGACCCTGCCACGTTGATTGCGCATGAGCGCAGCATTGAAGAGATAGAGGAATATCTGGGCGTTGAAAAACTGATTTATCTGGACGAGGAAGACCTGCGCATTGCGACGGGTATGTCGGAACTGTGCATGGCCTGCCTCAATAACAAATACCCGACGGCGGTGACGGAAGGGGCGCGCTTTTCCAAAAGCCGCCAACGCCTGCGCGCTGTGGGAGGAGGGAAAGCATGAAAATTTTTGTTGTATTCGGCAGCACTTCGGATGAAACGGTATATGGCCCACTGGCAGAGTCTCTGCGCAATAGCGCGGATGTAGAATGCGAAGTGATTTCTGCGCACCGTAATCTTGAAAAGCTGCAGGAAAAGATTCCCAGATGGCAGGGGGATGCGATTGTTGCGGGGGCAGGGCTTGCAGCCGCGCTGCCGGGCGTTGTTGCGGCCATGACCAAGTTGCCTGTTTTTGGTGTGCCGGTATCGGCGCAGTTTGGCGGTATGGACTCCGTGGCGTCTATTGCCCAGATGCCGCCCGGTGTACCGGTCATGACCTGCGGCGCAGGGCGGGAGGCAGCAATCGCATCTTTCTTGACACAATATAATAGTATGCGTCCTGCAAATGACGAGTTATGTTTTGTTATTAGCGATGAGGCTATTCTTTCCCACCCTGATATGGTGACGGAAATGGAAAAGGCACAAAAGTTGGCTGATGAAAAGGGCATAAAAATATCGTTCTCGGCCGGGCCGGTGAAGGATGGGTTTTATGTGCGTGTCGTGGCGCAACCGGATGATGTTGCGGCAGACGATTTTGCCCTACATGTACCGTTTATGCCGAAATCTGAGGCCGTCAAGGCGGAGAACTACCTGAAAGTCATGCAGATGATGGATAAAGGCGGTTTGTGGGTTGGTGTGAACAACCTGCGCAATGCGATACAGAGCTTTATCAGGCTAAAGGGGGTATCATGACGGCATTACCTGAGTTCATTTATCAAGGTTCCGTCAAGGATATACGTGGAGTGAGGGGGGAGTCCCCCTATGTTTTCGAGTTTTCCGATCGCTATTCCATCTTTGACTGGGGCGTGATGCCGGATCAACTGCATAAAAAGGGTGAATCACTGGCATTCATGGCGTGGTTCTTTTTTGATTATCTGGGTAATGCCAAAAACTGGAAAAACTGGGAAGCGCCCAAGGGCTTTGCAAAGTCATCTACATTGGAAAGGTTTCAAGGTGGGGGCGTACCGCACCATATGCTGGCGCTGGTCAGTCATGATTTGAAACCTGTTTCACATGAGCGCGAGGTTGTGACCCCCACGCGTTGCCTGACGGTGGAGCCTGTAGAGGTGACACCACCGACAGCGACGCAAAAACGCGGCAAGCTGGTGTGGGATTATACGCATTATCAATCAAAGCCCGAAAATGCGCTGGTGCCGCTGGAGGTGATTTTCCGTTTTGGCGTGCCGGAGGGAAGTTCGCTTTTAAAGCGTACGGGTGATGCTGAATATTGCAAGGCCATTGGCCTGAAATCTGCCCCCAAGCCGGGAGACCGATTTGATACCCCTGTCATTGAGATGTCGACCAAGCTGGAGGAAAGCGGAGATCGTTATATTTCGTATGATGAGGCGGCAAAGATTGCGGGTTTATCTGCCAAGGAGCTAGCGGCGTTGAAAGATACAGCCGCGCTGGTGGCACTGCGTCTAAAAGACTTGTTTGCCGATTTGGGCATTGAGCTATGGGACGGTAAGTTTGAGTTTGCGTTTACGCAAGCGGACGAAAAAGGAAACCGTGGCTTCATGCTGGTCGATTCAATTGGGCCTGATGAGCTGCGTTTGATTTATGACGGTGTGCATTTATCCAAGGAGGTCTTGCGCGGTTTTTACCGCCCGACGGCGTGGCATGATAACATCGCAGTAGCCAAAAAGCAGGCGGAGGAGCGCGGAGAGAAGGACTGGAAGCATATTTGTATCGAGGAAATGAAATCTTATCCACCTGTTCTGGCACCTACTGTCAAGGAACGCGTGGAGATGATGTATATGGGGTTGTGTAAAGCTTTGTCGGCTAAACACTGTACGCAGCCAATCTTTGCTGATGCGTGGGACCTTGACCGTGTGGCCAACGCCTTCAAGAAAAAGGAAGCGGCATGAAAATCCTCCTCCTTGGTTCCGGCGGGCGTGAACACGCGATGGCATGGAAAATGGCGCAGTCGCCGATGGTGGAGCAGATTATAGCCTTGCCGGGAAGTGATGGTATTGCCGCGATAGACAAGGTTTCATGTGCGGCAGGGAATGCAACAGATATAGATACCGTGATTGCCGCTGCAAAGGAGATAGCCGCCGATCTTGTCGTGATTGGGCCGGAAGCGCCGTTGGCGGCAGGCGTTTCCGATGCGCTGGAGCAAGCAGGCTTTGCCGTGATGGGGCCATCACAGGCGGCGGCGCAGTTGGAAAGCTCAAAAATTTTCTCCAAGATATTCATGACGACCGCAGGTATTCCAACGGCTTTGTTCGTTGTCTGTGACAGCTACGATGCAGCCATGGAGGCATTGAAGCAATGGCCTGTTGAAGATGCTGGCGTTGTGGTCAAGGCTGACGGCCTTGCGGCGGGTAAAGGCGTGGTTGTCACCCATGACAGGGCCGAAGCTGAAAAAGCCATACATGATTTTATGCGTGATCCGGCATGCAGTGTGAAGACAGATCGTTTGCTGCTGGAATACAAGATGACAGGGCGCGAGGTTTCGGCTTTTGCCTTGTGTGACGGCGAAAGTTTTGTGACGCTGGGCTATGCTTGCGATTACAAGCGCGTTTTTGATGATGACAAAGGGCCGAATACGGGCGGCATGGGCGGCTATGCGCCGGAAGGTTGGCCATCGGATGCCGCGAAAAAGTTTATCGAAGAAAATGTATTTTCCAAGGTTCTGGCGGGTATGAACGCTGCGGGGATACCCTTCAAGGGTATATTGTTTGCAGGCCTGATGGTCGATGGCGATGATGTAAATGTGATTGAGTTTAATACGCGCTTTGGTGATCCGGAAGCGCAAATCCTGCTGCCGTTGATAGAGGATGATATTGTGCCTTTGTTCGATGCAGCGGCCAAAGGAAAACTCGACACGGCAAAAAAACTTTCATTCCGGCAGGGGACAGCCGTGCATGTGGTGATGGCGTCGGGCGGATACCCTGAAACGCACGGCACGGGTATGACACTGGAGCAGGAAATTACCCTGCCCGATATGTCGAACGATAATGCTTGCCTGTTTATCGCAGGCGCGAAAAAGAAAGATGGTGCATGGGTGAACAGCGGTGGGCGCGTTTTGGGCGTTACGGCCTTGGGTGCAACGCGAGAAGAAGCGCGTGCAAAGGCTTATGAAGCTATTGGCCAGATCAAGTTCAAAGGTGCACATTGGAGGACAGATATTGCCAGCTAAACCCATCCGCGCCGCTATTCTGGCATCTGGCTCCGGTACAAACGCAGAGAATATTATGAGCTTTGCGGCGGATAATGGGCGGCTGGATATTCGTTGTGTGATCTGCAACAAAGACGGGGCTGGCGTTATTGCGCGGGCGGAAAAATTTGGTGTGCCCTGTCATATTGTTCCTGTAATGCGTGATGGATTTGACAGTTTTAAACAGGCACGGTTGGCGCAGGAGGAAAAAGTGCTGGCTCTGCTGCAAGCGGAGCAGGTGGAGTGGATTTTTCTGGCAGGTTATATGCAGATTATCAGCCCTGCTTTTCTGGCTTGTTTTGCCGATGCGGATTTGGGTGTGAACAAGGTTGTGAATATCCACCCGTCATTGTTGCCGCAATTTCCCGGCAAGGATGGGTATGGCGATGCGTGGCGGGCAGGGGTGAAAACTTCGGGTGTGACCTTGCATTACGTTGACGAAGGTGTGGATACCGGCCCCGTTATTGCCCAGCGGTCGTTTGACAGGCATGACGATGACACGTTTGAAGATTTTCGCGCCCGTGGCATGGCGCTGGAATATGAGGTGTACAGGGAATTTTTGGCGGTTTTGATTTCGGATGACGTGCCCCTGCGTAGGCAGGGGCCCAGTAAAGGTGATTGTCTTGGGTCCCTGCCTGCGCTGGGACGCGGACAGTGATATGGAGTGAGGATGAAAACACAGCGTATCGAAATTAAAAACAAAACCGCAGACCGCCGCCTTGAAAAATGGGCGGAGGAAGCAAGGGGGCATCTGGGTGTTGCGCTGCAGGACCTTGAGGGCGTTAAAGTATATAAAATCGTAGCCAACGATACATTGCCCGATGTTTTTTCCGATCCGGTGCTGCAAGACATTTATCATGCGGCAACAGATTACGGGTTTTCTGAAGTGCCATCCTATGTTGTAGATGTTTCATTCAGGCCCGGCGTGACCGACAACCCTGCCCGTGCGGCTGAAGAAGCGCTGGCCTTGGCAGGTTGTACGGCAACGGTGGCCAGCGGTGATTTATATTTCCTGTTTGGCAATGTTGATGCAGAAGGTGCACGTAAAATTGCACTGGAACTTTTGGCGAATGATTTGATTCAGAAAGCGGATGTGTATGCCTATGCCGATTTTATGGCGCTGGATCGTTTTGGGGATGTGCACTTACCCACGGTTCAGATCGTCACACCGGCGCAGGCAGGTGTCCAAAAACAGGGCAGTATGAATTCCCGGAATGACGTTAGTGAGATAAGTCTTGACCTTTCCGATGCCGACCTTGAAGACATGAGCCGTACACGGCTTTTGGCTTTGTCGCTGAATGAAATTCTGCATATCAAAAGCTATTTTAAGCAACAGGGGCGCAATCCCACAGATGTCGAACTGGAAATTCTGGCGCAAAGCTGGTCGGAACATTGCAAGCACAAGATTTTCGCGGCCGATATTGATTATACGGGGCCGGGCGGTGAAAAGAAAAAAATCTCCAGCCTTTATAAAACCTATATCAAGAAAGCAACGCGTGATATCGAGAAGCAGCGTGGTATTGACTGGCTGGTTTCTGTTTTCAGCGATAACGCGGGTATTGTCCGGTTTGATGACAAGCTGGATGTTTGTATTAAAGTCGAAACACACAATACTCCGTCTGCGCTTGACCCGTACGGTGGCGCGTTAACTGGCATTCTGGGCGTGAACCGCGATATTCTGGGCGCGGGCATGGGTGCGCGGCCTGTAGCGAATATGGATGTTTTTTGTTTTGCGCCACCCGATATGCCAGACAAGGACGAAGCGCAATATATGCCACAGGGCGTTAAACCCCCGCGCCGCATTTTGGAAGGTGTGCACAAAGGCGTGGAAGACGGCGGCAATAAAAGCGGCATACCCACCGTAAATGGCGCATTCTTTTTTGACCGCGATTATGCGGGGAAGCCACTGGTTTTTGTCGGCACGGTGGGCGTATTGCCACCCGTATTGCCTGATGGTCGGAAATCTGCCGAAAAAACACCATCAACGGGAGACCGCGTTTATATGGTGGGCGGCGCGATTGGGGCGGATGGTATCCATGGCGCGACCTTCAGCTCAATCGAACTGGATGAATCCTCGCCCGCGACGGCGGTGCAGATTGGCGACCCGTTGACGCAAAAGCGTGTCACTGATTTTTTGATGGAAGCACGTGATCTGGGGCTGTATTCCGCCATTACCGATAATGGCGCGGGGGGGCTTAGTTCCAGCGTTGGCGAAATGGCGACTATGACCAATGGCGCGGAGATTGATCTGGCCCTGTGCCCTGTTAAATACCCCGGCTTGAAACCGTGGGAATTGATGATTAGCGAAAGCCAGGAGCGCATGACGCTGGCCGTGCCGCCGCAGCATAAAGCCGCGTTTGAAAAACTGGCGCGGCAGCGCGGCGTTGTCGCAACCGATATTGGCGTCTTTAAAGACGATGGCTTGCTGACAGTTTTATATGACGGTGCACAGGTTGCCGAAATGCCATTGGATTTCATCCACGATTCCCTGCCGCCACTGCAGTTGCAGGCTGAATGGGCAGGGGGCAGGTCACGCGCGGCATGGAGTGCAACAAGCAAAATCAACCCACGCACACAGCCTGTGCCGGAAAAAGTGACAGATGCTTTACTGGCCCTGTTGCAAACACCTAATATTACATCAAAAGAAAAATGGGTGCGTGCTTACGATCACGAAGTGCAAGCCGCAACGCATATGAAACCCTTTACCGGCGTCGAAAATGATGGCCCGTCGGATGCAGGTGTGATCTGGTTGAAGCCGCACGCCGGGGGTGATAAAACGGGTGTTGCGATTGGTTGTGGCATGGCACCGCGTTTATCGCCTGTTGATCCGTACCTGATGGCGCAATATGCGGTGGATGAAGCGGTGCGTAATGTGGTGGCAGCGGGGGGTGATCCCGATATGCTTTGCCTGCTCGATAATTTTTGCTGGCCCGATCCCGTTGTTTCAGCCAAAAACCCCGATGGTGCCTATAAAATGGGCCAACTGGTCCGCACGTGTGAAGGGCTGTATGACATTTGCACTGTCTATGGCGCGCCGCTGGTGAGTGGCAAGGACAGTATGAAAAACGATTTCCGCGGCAAGGATAAACGCGGCGAGAAAATTGACATCAGCATTTTGCCCACATTGTTGATGACGGCTATGGCGAAAACCACCGTGGGCATTGCGCCCGGCAGCGCATTTAAACAGGCGGGTGATGTGATTTACCTGGTTGGTGGTGCGGGTGCGGGTCTGGTGGGGTCGGAATATGCGGCGCTGTTCCAAAAGCCCTCTCCCTCCGGGAGAGGGTTGGGAGAGGGGGCATACTGTGCGCCAGACATCGACATGCCCGCCAACATGACCCTCTACCGCAATCTCCACGCCGCAATGCGCAACGGTCTGCTGCAATCCATCCACGACGTATCTGAAGGAGGGATGTTGGTGGCACTGGCTGAAAGCTGCATTGGCGGCAGGCTGGGCGCGCAGATAAATGTTGATGGCGATCACGCGTTTTTCTTTAACGAGGCGGCGGGCCGGTTTGTGGTTTCTGTGCTGCCGGAGAATGCGGAGGTGTTTGAGAAGGTGATGGGCGAGGTGAAGTTGGGGACGGTTGCTGATAGCAGCAAACTAGTGGTTTCAGGTGAGAGTGTTGCTTTGAACGAATTGGTTCAGGTTTGGAAGATGGGATTTTAATATGCCAAAAGTCGTTCAGGAAATAAAAATGTCTTTGCGGGTGTTATATGCTTTTGTTGCGTCTGTTGTTCTGCCTGCAATCATCCTGAGTATTTATGAGGCTGTATTTGTTTATAAGTATGTCATGAGTGATGGGGTAAGCTGGTTTGCGTTAAATTTGGGGGCTAATTGTTTTATTTTTTACACTTATAATTTTTTTATTGGTATTCCTTTGTATCTCTTTGGCAAATTTTTTCGGCTAAACTACTGGTGGTTAAGTGGTTTGGTAGGTTGCGTCCTTTATATGGCACTTGTGTCTATCTTTAGTCCCGATCAAACGCTACAGGAAATTCCGTCTGTAGGAATTAAAGCGGGATATTTTATCTTGCCTGTGTATGGGGCTATGGGAGCAGTGAGCTGGTTATCCGCGTGGATAGTCTGGAATAAACTTAAAAAGGAAAAATCTGCATGACCCAACCCAAATTCCTCATCCTCTCCGGCGATGGCATTAACTGCGAGCGTGAAACCGCGCGGGCGGTCGAGTTAGCGGGAGGCAGTGCTGAAATTGTGCATGTCAACGACCTGATCGATGCGCCGGAAAAATTGAAAATCGCAGATGGACTTACCATTCCCGGCGGGTTTTCGTTTGGGGATGAATTGGGCAGTGGACAGATTTTGGCCCTGAAAATTCGGCACAAGCTGGGCGATGCGTTTTTTGATATGGTGCGTGCGCAAAAGCCTGTGATTGGCATTTGTAACGGATTTCAGGTGCTGATGAAAATGGGTTTGCTGCCGTATCCTGAAGGTGATGAACGTGTGGCGGCATTGGCGGCCAATGAATCCGGTGCTTTTATTGACCGCTGGGTGGGTCTGGATGTTAACACAGACAGTGTTTGTAAATGGACAGAAGGTTTAAACACATTGCGTCTTCCCATTCGCCATGGTGAGGGACGTGTGGTTTTCAGTGACGACAGCGTATATGAAACGCTGAAAAACAACGGACAAATTCCGCTGACATATACTGAGGATGTGAATGGCTCACATGGGCGTATTGCGGGTTTGACAGACCCCACCGGCATGGTGCTGGGCCTGATGCCGCATCCCGAAGCTTTTGTTCATCGTGGCACAGACGCCGCTCCCCAGCGCGACATCGCGGAAAAAGGGGATGGCATTTTACTGTTTGAAAATATTATTCGTGTGATGCGCGGCCATGAAAAAACCCCCTCTCCCGCGAAAGTGGGAGAGGGAGAGGCCCGCGTAGCGGGAGGGTGAGGTCTGTCCGGGCCGTGGTTTTATAACGGAGAGGGTGGGATAGACCCTCTCCCTAGCCCTCTCCCGGAGGGAGAAGGGATGAAAGGTGAAAAAAGATGGCAGAAGTTAAAATCAAACGCGCACTTATCAGCGTCAGCGATAAATCGGGGCTGGATGTGTTGGCGAAAAAGTTGGCAGAACTCGGCGTTGAAATCATTTCATCGGGCGGTACGGGGAAATACCTGCAGGATATAGGTATTACCTATACCCCCATCGAAAAAGTCACCGGCAACCCCGAAGCTTTTGGCGGGCGGATGAAAACGTTGAGCTTTCAGGTGTCGAGCGCGTTGTTGTTCCGCCGTGGTCATGACGAAGATGAAAAACAGGCAGCAGAACTGGGGATTGCGCCGATTGATCTGGTCGTGTGCAATTTGTACCCGTTCGAAGATGTCGCCAAAAAAACAAATGACTGGCCAGAGTTGATCGAGAATATAGATATTGGCGGCCCCACCATGATTCGTGCGGCGGCAAAAAACCATGATAGCGTGGGCGTTGTCGTCAGCCCTTTGCAATATGACGCGCTCATCCGTGATTTGAATGAAACGGGCGGTGCGCTGCGCGGTGAAACACGCAAGGCCTTGGCACTGGAAGCCTTCCGCCATACAGGTCGTTACGATGCCTTGATTGCTGCAAAGCTGGAAGAACAACTGGGCAGCGATACCAAAACACTGCCCCTGTTCCCCGAAGGGGCGACAGTTTTGCGCTATGGCGAAAACCCGCACCAGAAATCGTGGATATATAAAGATCCGTTCAATCCCGGTCTTGCGGGTGCAACGCCGCTGCAAGGGAAAGAATTATCGTATAACAACATGCTGGATGCCGATGCTGCATGGCGTGTATGCGGTGATGTGGCGGCGCTGAATATTGAAGGTTGCCCTGCCGCTGTTTCTATTATCAAGCATTTGAGCCCCTGCGGTGTTGCTGTCGCCAAAACGCAAATTGACGCATTGAAAGCAGCGTGGGCAGGTGATTCGGTCAGTAGCTTTGGCGGGATATTGTGTTTTAATCAGGAGGTGGGCGCAGATATTGCTGAATGGCTTTCGAAACAATTTGTGGAGGTGATTGTCGCGCCGTCGTTCTCGGCGGATGCGTTGGCTGCTTTTGCATCCAAAAAGAACCTGCGTTTGATTGCGTTGCCTTTGTATGATGGTACATATAAACCACCTGTGGTGCGGTCTGTTTCCGGTGGCTGGCTGGTGCAGGAGGAAGACACAGGCGTGGATGCTGATTTTAAACCAGTGACGGGCGCCGCCTTTCCGCCGGAAAAATCGGGGCTGGCCCGTTTTGGTGTGATGGTATCAAAGCACCTGAAAAGCAATGCGATTGGTTTGTTCATGGCTGCAAGCGGTGGGTTTTCAATGGTGGGTGCAGGCATGGGCAACCCCAACCGTCTTGTCAGCATGAAACAGGCTGCCGAAAAAGCTCAGGAAAACGGACACAAGGATTTGTCCGAAGCTGTATTGGTTTCCGATGCGTTCTTTCCCTTCCCTGATAATATCGCCGTCGCGCATTCAGCGGGTATTCGCTATATTGTGCAACCGGGTGGCAGCGTGAAGGATGATGACGTCATTCAGGCGTGTAATGATAGCGGTATTGCAATGACGTTTACGGGCCGCCGTCATTTCAGGCACTAAACCACGTGTCCCTGCGAAGGCAGGGGATCGTAAAAGGAGGGAAAGTTATGTCCATATCCAATATCATCACATACAAAGACGCTGGCGTCGATATCCGCACGGCGGATGAATTTGTTGAGCGTATTAAAGACAAGGTCAAAAGTACCTACGATGACAGGGTCATGCAGGGCGTGGGTGGATTTGCTGCGCTATATAAAATGCCGGGCGGTAAACTGCTGGCTTCGGGTACAGATAGTGTGGGCACCAAGGTCAAATTGGCGCAAGCCTTAAACAAGCATGACACAATTGGCATTGATGTTGTGGCCATGTGCGTGAACGATGTGATTTGCACAGGTGCGCGGCCCTTGTTTTTTCTGGATTATATCGGCACGGGGAAATTGACGCTGGATACGACCGTTGCACTGGTTGACGGCGTGGTTGCCGGGTGCAAAGGATCGGAACTGGCATTGATTGGTGGTGAAACAGCCGAGATGCCCGGCGTTTATCCCGAAGGGGAATATGATTTGGCCGGTTTTTGCGTGGGCGAGGTCGATGAAAAAGACTTGATTGACGGCAGCTGTGTGAAAGAAGGCGATACACTGATTGCCCTGCCATCATCGGGGCTTCATTCCAACGGGTTTTCATTGGTACGTAAGTTAATTAACCCCGAAGAAACAGATTTGATGGAAGAGGCTTTAACACCCACGCGCCTTTACTGGCCTGTCATCAAGGATTTACTGCCATTGGTGTCAGGGCTTGCGAATATTACAGGCGGTGGCATTGGCAATGTGCCGCGCATGAATAGCGCGTTTGATTACAAAATTGAATACCTGCCGGAAATGGATGAAATTCCCCCCATCTTTGCAAAAATGGCTGATCGCTGCGGCATGGAGGGGAAAGATTTGTACGAAACGTGGAATATGGGGATTGGTTTCGTGATCGCAACCTCCGAACCCGAAAAAGTTGCTATGCGGTTGAACGCTGATAAAGAGCCGTTCTGGACTATTGGCCGCGTGGAAAAAGGGCAGGGCCGTGTGGTCGTGCGCAGTATGAAATACAGCTTTGAGTGCTAATAAAAAGGGATTAAGCAGGGCCTTTTGGTTCTGCTTTTTTCTTTGTTTTTTCCTGTACGACCAGTGGTGCAATATCGTCGTTTGCAGGTTTCGTATCGTCTTGGGCAGGGGTTTTGCTGGCACGCTGACGGAACAGCTCCATAATCGACATTTCAGCAATAAGCGGACGCTCTTTTTTGATTTCAGGCGCAACCTGCGGTTTGGGTTTGCGCTTTGATTTGGGGATTACGACGCTGGCAAAAGGCTCAACAATGCGGAATGCGCCGTCTTTTACATCCCGGAACAGGCGCGGGAAGATGCCTTGCCCCGCAGAATCTGCGATAACGGTTGCATTCAGGGCGTGGGCAACGGCAATCAGGCCGTGGCCGTTGGCAAAACCGATTCCTGCGAAAATATAGCCGGCAAGGGCAAGCCATAGCTTTGGCTGGCCGCGATTCAGGTGTTTGTGTATTTTCTTTTGTTCAGCCGTTGTTGGCCCGCCGCCGTGCCCGCCGCCTGCCGCTGCGGCATTGCCATGCGGGCAGGTCAGGATGTTGTGCATGCTGATAGCCGTAGAGGCGACAATCGCCGGAAAAATCCACACGGCTGCACCGCCGGCCATCAAACCTGCAAGGGCAAAAGCGGTATTAAAGTAAAGTTCTGGTGTTTTTAGCATTAAGCTGCCGGCGCGCTTGATGCTGTTGATGAATTTACCGCGTTTCTTTTTCGGTTCTTCCGGCTTGGGCACGGGGTCGCCGTCATTTTTAATGGCGCGAGATAAAGATTCAGCAAAGCGGAAATTACCCAGTGCAAACACGCCGCTGGCCGCAGCAGGCAGGAGCGCGCCCCAGGCTAATTGACCGGCTGCAAGGGCAGGGAAAAATCCACCCATTGCCAAAGACGCACCGGCCACGACCAAAAGAGCAAGACCGCTGGCCCGCAGCGGAGTCCTGTCATCCTGAACGATTTTGTCGACAAGCGGCATGGATTTCAGGAATTTTGGTTTGGTCAGCACCAATGTCTTTGCTGTTGAAGATACGGCGGTCGCGGCCAGACAGGCGACAAGGCCAATGGGGTTGGTATGCGCGAATAGCAGAACATCTGCCACGCTGAAGACAACGCCGGGGTCTAGCGCGACTTTTTTAACAAAATTCCGTGGCCCTTTGGTGTAGTCCGCTACACGGTCATAAGCGTTTGATGCAGATTTTTTCAGGAAAGACGCAGCAGTTTTGGAGATGTCTACGGTGTATCCATAAGCACCAGATGTAGCTTTTTTGATAACCTTAACCGGTGACACACGCGCCATACACCCGCCCTTTAGCCAGAAGCTGTTTTCTTAATGATTGGCAAGGAGTTTACATTATTGGCATAACATTGTCAATGTGGGTATTTTTTGTTTGTTTTCAGCCTGTTATGTCTTCATTTCTTTAGCTGTTTTCGCTACGGTAGTTTGGGGCCTCACGCGTAATGGTCACATCATGCACATGGCTTTCTTTATATCCCGCGCCAGTCATGCGAATGAATTTGGCCTTTTTCTTCATATCCGCGATGGTTTTGCAACCGGTATAGCCCATAGCTGCCTTAAGGCCACCGACCATTTGGTGGACGACAGGGGCGATGGGGCCTTTATAAGGCACGCGGCCTTCGATGCCTTCGGGCACCAGTTTGGATGTTTCACGCACATGGCCTTGCGCATAGCGGTCGGCGGAGCCTTCGGTCATCGCGCCAACGGAGCCCATGCCGCGATATGACTTATATGAGCGGCCCTGATAGAGAATAACCTCGCCCGGTGCTTCATCGGTTCCGGCAAAAATACTGCCCAGCATCACGCAATCTGCCCCTGCCGCGATGGCCTTGGCCAAATCGCCAGAAGAACGAATACCGCCATCGGCGATGACGGGTACTTTGCTATTTGCGGCAGCTTTGGCAACATTCATTACGGCGCTTAATTGCGGCACGCCTACGCCCGCCACAACACGGGTTGTGCAAATAGAGCCGGGGCCAATCCCGACTTTCAGCGCATCTGTCCCTACGTCGATAAGTGCCTTGGCAGCATCGCCCGTGGCGATATTGCCCGCGATAATCTGCACGCGGTTGTGTTTGCACCGGATTTTTTTCACCATGTCTGCAACGGCTTTTGAATGCCCATGCGCCGTATCCACGACAATCACATCGGATTCGGCATCAATCAAGGCTTCGGCGCGTTCAAAGTTCGCATCGCCCGTGCCAATGGCCGCGCCCACGCGCAGCGAGCCGTTATCGTCCTTGCACGCTGTGGGGTGGAGGTGCGATTTTTCAATGTCTTTAACGGTAATCAGGCCTGTGCAGCGTTTTTTGGAATCTACGATTAAAAGCTTTTCAATGCGGTGCTTGTGCAGCAGTTTTTTGGCATCGTTCTTGCTGATTGTCGCTTTGGCTGTAATCAGGTTTTCAGACGTCATCAGGTCTTTAACTTTTTGCTTGGGGTTATCCGCAAAGCGCACGTCGCGGTTGGTGATGATGCCGACCAGCACGTTATTTTCGGTTGTGACCGGGATGCCTGAAATGCCGTACTTGCGCATCAGTTCCAGCGTATCGGCCAGCGTGGCATCGGGGCTGATCGTGATAGGATCATGTACCATGCCGGATTCGTAACGCTTGACCCGGCGGATTTCATCGGCCTGTGCGTCAATAGACATGTTCCGGTGGATAATTCCCATGCCCCCGGCCTGCGCCATCGCAATAGCAGTACCGGCTTCGGTCACGGTATCCATGGCGGCGGAAAGGACGGGAATATTTAATTGAATGCTTTTTGTCAGGTGCGTGGCTGTCATGGCATCTGCTGGCTGAACATCGGATGCTCCCGGCAGCAAAAGAACGTCATCAAAGGTGAGGGCTTCTTCTAAAACCTTGTTTTGAAAGGGAGAGCTGGATTTTGGCATGGTGGCAACCTTATGAAATAAAACGGGAATCGATGGTTGCAGTCCTTTATAGCTGATTTTTTGACTTAATGGGCATGAAAATGCTTGCAAAAGCGTTTTGTATATGTAAATTTTTAGTCGCTTAAATATTAGGGAAATTTTATGGGCACAGCCACGCAAAATACACAGGTTCAGTCAGCAGAATTAATACAGGCTGTTAATACGACAGGCCGCCAATTGACCAATCCTGACATGCGTGTGGAACTGCCCAAGGATTTCCCCCCCATTTCCGATATGTGTGGTAGTGACGATGCGTTTTTGCGTACACTCAAAGCTGCATTGGCTGCGCGTAATATTGCAGAAACTGAAGTAAAGCGCATTAATGTGGCGTATTCGCATAAGCATTTAGGGCATCACCCAGGGCATAGCAACCATGCCCGTAGAGAGGCGGTGATTGCAGAGAATATTTTGCTCAAAGCCCTTCCAAATGCTGAAGTGATTAGGGCGGATGCTATATGCGAAACGGTGCATCTCAAAAGGTCTAGTTATCAAGAAAGCACTGCAGCGCTGACAAAAAAGCAGGTTTTTGACGTGCATTTGGTATCGCAAGAAGAACCTTTACCTTTTGTGGAAGAGCCATTGGGCACAGAAAAAGAGCTATTTGTCGTTGTCGACGGGTATTGTGAACAAGGGTCGACTTTGGCGAATATGATTAGCTATATCCATCATAATGGCGGTGATGTGTTGATGGCGGCAACAGGCGGGGGCTGTGAATATGCAGGCAACCATTTAGCACGGTATGAAAAGCCGAAAGTGACTGCGCTTTTTGAGAAGGTTGAGCTGTCAGCACCCTTTAACGATGCAAATCGTAATACGGCGCGGTTTAAAGAAATGGCCGTTGCTTTTTCAAAGTCATCTTGCACCATGGCTGGCGATATCATGTCGCCACAGGCATGTATGGAGGCGTTTGAGGCAGCACTGAACCGGCATAATAATTCTGTTTTTGTCCTGACAGATGGTGAGTGCCGAAGAGTGATAGAGACCGTTGAAATGCGCACCTCCAGAGGGGACGATATGTCGTTCCGTGATATCCTTTCATACCTGAACCGAACCGCGCCCAAGACCGGGCCTTGAGGGAGCATTTTTCAGTAATAACAATTATTTATTTCCTTGTGCATTTAAGGCCTTGACCTTAAAGGAAATACACCGTAATGTCCGGCCTCACACCGTGACTCCGTAGCTCAGCGGTAGAGCATCTGACTTTTAATCAGAGGGTCCTGGGTTCGAATCCCAGCGGGGTCACCACTTTTTTCCTTTTAATATCAATACGTCATGAAGCCTCCTGGTGCGTAAGGCTGTGTGTATTGTTGTTTTATTGGGGCTGTAGACGCGCCAGAATGTCCCGTTGTTCGTCTTGAGAACATGCGTGCATGCTTTCATCCGTCCATGCGATGCGCCCATTCTTGATGCTGGCGTAGGTTGAGGATGTGATTTCGTATTTTTTGTAAAGAGGAACCACGTGAATGTGCACGTGTGAGACTTCAAACCCCACGATTGAAAAGCCAACTTTTACAGGTTTATACGCTTTGTTTATACGCTGCCCAATTTCGCGCGCTGTTTGCGTGATATGCAGGGCAACGTCATTTGGCATGTCAAGGAATGAATCGTAATGCTGTTGGCTGGCAACCAATACGTGGCCGGGGTTAATTGGTTTTAAGGGAAGAAATGCGGTGCATAGCGCGTCCTCATGCACAATGTGCCCGGGGCTTTTTTTATGGATGATTTTGCAAAAAATACAGTCGTTATTCATTGTTTTTCTTCCAATGATTTATGCGTAGCGTTTTTGTGCAGGGCGCGGGAAGTATTTTTCCTCTATGCGTTGCCCAATTTGACGCGTGCGTGAAATCATGTTGTCGATATCTTGTTCATTTGTGAGAGGGTTGCCGCACATATAACGCATGGGCTGTAGTGTCCGTTTTCCTGTACCTGCTACGTTGCCTAAATCTGGAATGGTAAAGGTATGAATGTAGAAATCCCCTTCACGGAACATAGTGTCTTGTATGTCTTTGTTAAGTGTGTTGAGGCGTTCAACATAGTCATCTATATTGTCTGTGTTGGGTATGGTATATTCTGGTCTGTACAGAAACATGACAGAGTTAATGTTCACTTCCTGATTGAGTACAATAAAATCTTCGCACTGGCCCAGTTTTTGTGACAAGTATGCGGCAAGAGCATGCCGACGCTCGATTAGCCTGCCTATGTTTTTGCGCCCCAGTGTTTTCCACAGAAACCAGAGTTTCAAGCTCCAGAAGGCTTTGCTGCCAATAAAAGGGGTTATTTGTCCAAAGGCATAGTCTTCCTTCATGATGAGGTCGGATGTGCCCGATATTTTCTTGAAGTTTTCAGGGTCTTTCACCAGAACAGCGCTTAGGTTATAAGGCAGGAATAGTATTTTGTGCGGGTCAATAGTGATACTGTCGGCAAGGTTTATTTCCCCCAGTTTGGGCTTCAGCGTATCACTGAAGGCGTATTGCAGGCCGTGGCAGGCATCAATGTGGAACCAAATGTTATGTTCTTTTGCGATGCGGGAAATAGCCGTGAAATTATCGATCGTCATGGACCGGCTGTCACCCGCATAGGCGACAATGGCCATAAACGTGTGTTTATCTTTGCCTTCGTCAATGATTTTTTCAAGGTCATCCAGGTCAATCTTAAAGTCTTTCGTTTCGACGCGAATTATATTTTGTTCCCCAAGACCCAACCAGCCGAGGCTGGCGCGGATGCTGTAGTGCTCGACGTGTTTAGGGACAATGATCCGGACATGTGATGGGTCAAAGGTAATGCCGTTTTCCTTTGTGCCGGGAAATGTGTGCTCGCGTGCCATCAGCATAGCTGTCGCGTTTGCCAGCACGCCACCTGTTACAACAATACCGCCAACCTCAAAAATGCTTTGGACGTCTTTTTGAACATCATATCCAACAAGTTCGCGCAGCCATTGTATCACGTTAATTTCTATTAAGCTGGCTGCAGGGGCGCAATGTTTAGAGTTAATCAGGTTCTGGTTTAGAAAATTTAGCATCATTGCACCTGTGAGTGCGGCAATGGAGTTACCACAATCAGGGAATG
>JAPPOU010000143.1 GCA_028817795.1 Alphaproteobacteria bacterium | reverse complement strand
TCACCGTTATTTACGCGAAAAAAAAATTTCAACTCTTTGTGTTGACTGATAAAATAGGAATCGGATACTGTGAGCTTGTCACTGATTTCCGAGGTGCAAAATGAGCAATCAAACAATCACGCGGGCAGACCTGTCTCAGGCTGTCTATGAGCAAGTTGGCCTTTCCAGGAACGAGTCTGCTGATCTCGTCGAGTCTGTACTCGAAGAAATCTGCAAGGCGCTGGAGCGGGGCGAGCTTGTTAAAATTTCCTCTTTCGGTACGTTCCAGGTGCGGTCCAAGCGCCAGCGTATCGGTCGTAACCCGAAAACGGGTGAAGAGGTGCCGATCCTGCCACGTCGTGTGCTGACTTTCCGCGCAAGCAATGTGCTGAAGGAACGCATCAACGGCGGTACCGGCGATACATCGTCTAACGACGACGCATAAGACTACACTCTTTGTAAAAGATGCAGCTTTACCCCTAAGCTTGCACCTTGTCATCGAACCACGAAGCAAACACATCAGGAACCTTTTAAATGTCGAGCCACAAGTCCTCCTCTGCAAAATCCCCCTCCCACCAGACTGACGTTCAGACTCCCGACCAAAAAGGCAATAGCCAGAAACTCCCCAACCGCCGCCCCATGAAGCAAGCTGCAGGCAAAGCCAAGCAGCCGAAAAAAGCGGCGGGCGCGTTCCGCACAATCAGCGAAGTGGCGACCGAGCTGAAAGTCGAACAGCACGTTCTGCGTTTTTGGGAAACCAAGTTCAGCTATATCAAGCCGCTGAAGCGTGGCGGTGGACGCCGTTACTATCGTCCGGAAGACATTGAGCTGTTGAAAAACATCCATCACCTTTTGTACAGCGAAGGCTATACGATCAAGGGCGTGCAAAAACTGCTGACGCAAACGCGTGGCAACCTTACCAGCCGTGTTGCGGCGGGCGCGCCTGTCGCAGCAGAGCCTGAGGCGGAAAGCCCGGTCAGCAAGGTTGTGAACAGCAACCGCGATGAGCTGTCTGCGATGCTGGATGAATTGAAATCTATGCGTAAGTTGATTGACTGATCGTAGGCGATAGCTCTACACACATATTTCTTTCAACAAAAACCCTGTCATTGTGGCGGGGTTTTTGTTTTGGGGGCGGTTTCAGGTTATGATTGATTTTGAAATGGTGGTTGGCTGGAGGGTAAAATAACGGCTAAATGGAACAAGATTTTTCAATATCTATCCTTATGTTTTTTTGCAGCTCTATAGCAAAATGTTTCGTGGTTTTTTGCGTGGTTCTGTTGTGTAGGTACTATTACATCCGTGGTCTTCATATCAAAAACCCTTATGCGCTGAAGCCCGTATATGAAGGTACTGAGCGCAAAAAGATATATATAGTTTTAGGTGGTGTGGCATTGTTGCAGATGCCGCTTATGTTTTTGGCGTGTTATTTGGGCATGACTTATATCTATGTTTTTACATGGGTTATTTTCTGTCATATTGTTTGCTTTGTTTACTATAAATTAGCTGCAAAAGGGCGGTTAAAATACCTCTATACCTTTCCTGCGGAATGTATATTGTTTCCTTTTTTTATGTGTTCGCTTCCGTGGCACATGGTGTACAGTTTTTTTGATGCCTTTCCTTTTTATTATAAGCTTATGTCGAGCGATGTTTTTGCGCGTCATTTTAATGCTATGGTTAATTTTTTTACCGACTTTTCTACTGGACGATATCTGGGGGCGAGTTCGTATATTTTCTTCATTTCTTTGTGTTTGGGGCTTGCTTTATTTCGAAAAAGCTATCTGAGGACATGGTCATATATTTTTTATGCTGTCGATAGGGCTGAAAAAGGGGCCTCGACTCTAGTGGTGGGAATATTGATGCTTTTGGCCATCATGGCAGGCTTTCATGTTTTTACGATCACAACAAGTGACGAAATGAGGATGCTTCTTGCTTTTGTATACATTTTCCTGCCGCTGCTTCTGATGGGTGTTTTTGCTTATGAGAAATATAAGCTTGAATCAAATAAGGAAGATACCAAGGCCTGAATACTTAATGATACACTTCCTTTCCCGTGTCCCTGCGTAGGCAGGGACCCAGACATCGGGTGGCATTTTGTTTGTATAAGCTGCGTTTCGTGTTATTGGCCCCCTGCCTGCGCAGGGGCGCATAGATCATTTTGGGTACTCTGCGACCCTCATCAATAGCGCCTTTAAGGTGCAGGCGCTTTTTGTGGCGCAGGCTTTGGCACCCCAGGCTTCACCCCCAGCACTTTTGACAGGTGCGGGTTAAGCAACCGTCCTTCGGGGTCCAGTTGTTGCCGTACACGCATAAAATTATCCCAGTTGGGATAGCGTTTTGAAAGTTCCTTGGCGTCCATGGTGTGCTGTTTGCCCCAGTGCGGCCTGCCGCCGTGTTTTTTCAAAATCGGCTCGATCACGCTGAAATAGGGGGTGGGGTCTATATCGTGGTACTGGTGCACAGCGATAGAGCAGGTTTTCTCGCGCCCTTCAAACGGGCTGAGCCATGCATTTTTGTCTTCACCGACTAAACGGAATTCGATAGGGAAGTTAATGTCCAAACCCTTATCATAGATCGTATCCAGTATCTCGCGCATTGCGGCAGGGCCGTTTTCATAGGGCAGGTGGTATTCCATTTCATTAAACCGCGTATTGCGGACGCTGGGGTAGATTTTGTGTGACCAGTCAACTTCGCGCTCCGGCTCCAGCTGTTCCAGACCAAAATTCAGCGCGACTTTGCGCAGGGCCTTTGACCAGCCCAGATAGCATTCTGCATCCTGCAGGTCTTTGAGCGGGTTGGTTTCCTCTGCAAGGCGTTCAACCTTTGTATCGTCCGGCACCACATTGTGCGTAATTACCGCACCAACCTCGGAATAGGGGATGAAGTAAATATCAACATTGCGGTTGTCCGTACCCAGTGTGTCAAGGTTGCTCAGAATATCATCAACAGGCTGCGTCCATGCCTTGCGTTCCAGCTTATATGGTTCCTGGTTTTGCATACGAATTTTCGTCATGATGCCCAGCGCCCCCATGCTGACCTTGCCAGCTTCGAAGATATCGCTGTTTGTATCCTTATCGCACCACAGCACATCACCACCGACTGTGACCAGCTCAAATCCTGTCACAAAGGAGGAGAGGGAGCCAATACCCAGCCCTGTGCCATGCGTTGCAGTTGCAATGCTGCCTGCAAGGGTTTGCTGGTCAATATCGGGCATGTTTATCATGGCTTGGCCCATGGCTTTTAACGGCTCCCCAATCGCGCCAAGGCGCGTGCCACCGCCAATCGTTGCTTCCAGCGTTTCAGGGTTATGCGATTCAATACCGCTAAACCGGGCAAGGGAGACCAGCGTGCCATCTGTCGGCACCAATGCGCTAAAACTATGGCCGGCGCCGACGGGGCGCACAGGGCCTGTACTGTTTTTCAAGGCGGCAGCCAATTCTTCTGTGCTGGCTGGCGCAATCCGCGCACCGGGCGTGCATTCCAGCGCGCCGGACCAGTTTTTCCATGGGAAAACACCGTTTGCCGGCAATTTTGGTTTGGGTGGGCATTTGCATTCATCGTTAAACAGTTCTTTTACGCCAACGCCGGTTGCGGCGGCGGCGGTTACTGCGCCTGCGCCAATCAGGAACTGGCGGCGTGTCACACGTTTTTTCATGGCGTGTATCCTTTCTTGTCATTTTTTGGCCCGGTTGGGGCTGAGAAAACCGGCCAATAATCTGCGATCTGCCCATCTTTCACGGCGACGATATCGCCAAACTGTAAAAAGACAGCTTCGCTTTCCGCAGGACGCAGGAAGACATGGTCATCCACATTCAGACGGACATTATCGGACCCGTTCAGCATGTCTTGATTGGAAGAGCGCCCGTAAAGCTCATTTATTTGTAAGCCTGCGGGGGAAATGGGATCAGCATTCCATTGCCCGCCGTAAATAAAGAACGTTTTTGCCGCGTTACGATCCCATGCCGCCATCAGGCCGGAGGCAGGCTCGATAATGGGGATTTCTGTGGCATCTCCGGCTTTGATAACGCTTGTCGCAATAAAGCTAGCGGGTTTCAGCGCAGACAGGGAATCTGCATCATAATGCGATGGCTTGACAAAGGCTGATCCCAGCGCGATTTCATTCCCTGCCGTTGTATCTGTGTGCATATGGTAGGTCAGACTGCCGCCGGTGTTAAAGGTGAGCTGATCTTTGCGGTCCGGATAACGGTCCTCGGCCACCTTGCGCATGGATTTATAAAGGGCGCGGGATTTTTCAAGGTTATTCTCTTGCCAACCTGCCAGTTCTGGCGTTTTGGCGACATGCACGTCATAACCCATCAGCCCCGAAAACGTCAGGCGCGGGTTTTTGTCGATGATACCCAGCATTTTTTCCAGCGCTGCCGTTGTTTTCAGGCCACCGCGATGCAGGCCCACATCAATCTCGATATTCACGCGCATATCAATGCCGCGTTCATTGGCCAGTTCTGCGTATTGCTCTAATCGTTCGGGGGTATCAATCAGCCATTGCACTTGTTTTGCGGGGTCAAAGGGGCCGGGTGGCTGCGTATCATAAAATGATTGTGCCATGGCCACGGGCATGGGCTTGCCGAACAAAATATCCGCATCCGGCATTTTTTGCGCGATGGCGGAAAGGAAAGGGGCATTAAAAACCATCAGCTTGTTTGTGCCCGTGTTTTCGCGGATATGGCGGATTAAATCAATTGAAGGCACCGATTTCACAGCAATGCGGCACCCCATGCCGGGGGCCAGCGTATCGCGTATGGTGCGTGCGTTTTCAGCCACGCGGTCTGTGTCAATAACAAGGGCAGGGCGCATAATGCCCTGATCTTTCAGCCTGTCAGATAATTGCGCGAAATAAGCATCGTGCCCGCCGCGCCCGTTATCATCGGGGCGCGCTGCAAAGCCACCGCCAACAGCAGCCAAGCTTGCCAGCGCTGCGCTGCCGAAAATAAATTGCCGCCGTGTAAGGCGTTTTTTCTTTTTATCGCTCACGGCTGCGACCCTGCCATAAACTTAATCAGCTTTCCGAACTGTTCATTGTCGCAATCCATGCAGGCACCCAGTGGGGGCATGGATTTGTATCCGGCCTGCGCGTTGTACAAAAGGCCGTCAAACCCGCGATCTTCCAGCCGCGCGTTCCATGCCGCAGCATGGCCTGTCAGCGGCGCGCCTGTTTGTGCATTGCTGTGACAAGCTTTGCAGGATCGTGTATAAATTTCCGATAGCGTAGGGTCTGCAGGCATCATGGTTGCGGCTTTTGAAACATCGGCAGCGGTGGGCTTGATATCGGGCGTTTCTTCTTCGCAGCAATTGCGGCGTTCACAACACCCGGACAAGAAAAAGCCAGCCGCCAGCACCAGCGCGCCTTTTTTAAATGCTGTGGTTTTCTTTCTGGACGGCATGGCTTTTCCCTCCCGCAGGTTTTTCTTTATGTATATGTTTTTTAAAAGGTGACAGACCTTAGCAGCTCTTTTTGGT
>JAPPOU010000103.1 GCA_028817795.1 Alphaproteobacteria bacterium | reverse complement strand
CTTTTGTACGAACAGCAGTTTTTTGAAAGAAAGCTGAAAGCCCTGTCCGGCAATAAAACAATGGAAAAGAAAATTCGCGGGATTCTAACGAATATTGATGCGCAAATGCAAAAATACATTGCCGTCAAAACCGTTATCAGCATGTGCACGGGCCTGTGCACGTGGCTCGCCCTTTTGTTCTTTCAAATAGACTTTGCAGCCTTTTGGGGCATGATGGCCTTTGTTTTGAACTTCATCCCCTATGTCGGCTCCATGGTCGCCATCATCCTGCCGACAGCAGCAGCCTTTGTGCAGTTGCAAGGGGACCTCACGCAGCTTGTCGTCGTCGGCACCACCGTGGGGCTGATACAGATTACATGGGGCAGCATTATCGACCCGCGTATCATGGGGGATTCCTTAAACCTATCCCCCATTTTCATCATCCTGTCGCTGGCCGTCTGGGGGATGATCTGGGGCGTGCCGGGCATGTTCCTTGCCATTCCCGTTCTGGCGATTTGCGTGATTACGCTCTCGCAATTTCAATCCACACGTAATATTGCAATCCTGCTATCAAAAACAGGGGTTGTGGCAGATGAAAAATAAGGACGCCAACCAAGAAAACGACATCATTGAAGCCTGGCACGAAAATGCCGCGCCATGGATCGATGCTATCCAAAAAGAGGAGATCGAGAGCCGCACCCTCGTCACAAACCAGGCTATTATAGATGCTGTTATGGCGCAGACCCCTAAAACCGTTCTTGATATTGGATGCGGCGAAGGCTGGCTGGCGCGGCGCTTTAGCAAAAACGGCATCAACGTTCACGGTATCGATGTCATACCAGAACTCGTTCAACGCGCCAATGCGGCAGGGGGTGGCGAATTTCAGGCCATGTCTTACGAAGACCTGGCTGCCGGAAAGCTGGCAGGACACTTTGATGCTGCCGTATGCAATTTCTCTCTTATTGGAGATGAATCCACCATCGACGTGTTTCGCGCCGTGCCAAAACTTTTAAACCAGGCAGGCATATTCATCGTGCAAACCTTGCACCCTGTCGTGAGTTGTGGCGACCTTCCTTATGAAGACGGATGGCGTGAAGGATCATGGGCCGGATTCAGCAATGCATTTAAAACACCGGCACCGTGGTATTTACGCACACTGGAAACGTGGATCCAATTACACAATAGTCATGGCTTTAATCTTACAGAAATGCGCGAACCGCTTCATCCTAGAACAAAGAAGCCTGCATCCGTAATATTCACAAGCAAGAGGGCGCAATGCCAAATAAAAAAGACCACCTGCTGGTGATCGGCGTCAATACCGGCAATTCCCTTGATGCGGCAGATGCGCTATTGACCGTTTTCGACCAATCGGGCGACATGCGCGATGTGTTATTCCACAGCAATGAATACCCAGATTCACTCAAAGATGAACTGCGCCAGTTCCGCGAACATATTGTGGCAGCAGATGGAAACGTGGACGCTGTTGCGGCAAGCACGCTTCAACTTTTGCCGGGCATTAAGCGCTATACGACGTTTGTTGCACAAACAGTCAACGATCTTGTTGAAAAAGCCCGCACAAACACAGAACTGGCGGCGGCATATGACCTATCGTCCATAGACGCCATTGGCTTTCATGGACAAACCTGCGCCCATAAACCGCCATCAATGGCAGCATCAAAGCAGGATGCCTTTACCGTCCAGATCGGGGACGGGCAGTTGATGGCGGATTTAACGAACATTACAACTATTTACGATTTCCGGTCAGACGATATCATCAACGGCGGCGAGGGCGCACCACTGGCCCCCATGCACAACAGGCACATCGCAGAAATCCTTGAAAAGCGTGGGGAATTTCCCATCACCTTCATCAATGCAGGGAATACCAGCAACCTTGCCCATATCACGCGGCATGCAAAGGGCGAGCTTACTGTCGTGGGCTGGGATGCCGGGCCATGCAACGACTTTATTGATTTATTGATGCGAAAAGAAAAAAACCTGCCCTATGACGAGGACGGCACGCACAGTCAATCAGGAAAAATAAACCTGCACCTTCTTCGCGTCTTGTTTGAAAAATCCGCCGTCACGCCGGACGGCGAAAACTTTTTGGAAAAAGCACCGCCAAAATCATCTGACCCACAATGGTATATCGCGCCGGATATGCTGTTTGATCCTTCAATCCTTTTTGAAGACAGGCTGCGCACCGCTGCTTATTTCTCGGCCTATCTTTTGTTTCACAGTTTTGGGTATACAAATGAAGCGCTGGACCTGCCTGCGCGCATTGCCTTGGCCGGCGGCGGATGGAAAAACCCTGTCGTGCGCCATCATTTCACAACGCTTTTGGAAGGCGATTTTGAAAATAACCCTGTACTACCCGAACACCGCGCGCGTTTTGAAAGCATTCGCAAGCGCTTGGATGGCAAAACCGTCAGCGTCCGCTTTTCGCAAGATTACGGCTTTGACGGGCAGGCCATGGAAGCGCGGCTCTTCGCGGATATGGCGCGATGCAGGATCATGGGCACCCCCTTTACCGACCCCGCATTAACAGGATGCACGCGCCCTGCAGTCTGCGGCATTATCCGTTATCCACAAAAATCACCCGATAACGCCTCAGCCAACCTCAGGGCCTGGCTGGCTACGCACCCTTGCGCCCATGCGCCCCATGACAACCCGGATATTTTTAATGAAAAATGGAGCCGTGCCAGCGCAGGCTGGGATAAAAAGCTTTCTTCAAAATAAACTCAGGACTCACTCATCTACGACCATACCCGCTTTAGGCGGGTATCCGGCCTGCGGCGGGGGTGACAGCATTTTAATAAGTTCTGGCCCTAAACACTCACCAGCGCTTCAAGCGCCAAACAATGGTCACGGCGCAACGGACGGGTGTGCACATCTGCAATATCCACCCATTCCGTTTTTTGGATTTCACGCGTTTCAGGCTCTACAACCTCGCGGATGCCGGAAAACATCATGTCCGGCATAGCCGATACATCCACCAGCCAAAAATACTGGGTATAAACCCAGTTCTGCGTATGATCGTCGGACCGAAACCCTGTCACCTGTTCAAAATTTGGCGCGGTAGCAACACTTTCAATCCGAAAACCTGTTTCCTCAAACACTTCGCGTTGCAGGGCCGTTTGCAAATCCTCGCCCGCATCGACACCGCCGCCCGGAAAATCGCACGTGGGTTCTGAACGCGGGGGATGCACCAATAAAATTTTCGGCCCGCTTTTTAAAACCGCGAAAACGCCCCTGCGCGCAAAAACAGGCGTGTCCTCACACTGCGGATAGGCATTGCCCCAGCGATCATAATAAAGATCGAGCCTTTCCTGTGTCGGGGTCAGGGATGACATCACACCTTCCGCGACACCATTTTCTTTTTAATCTCTGCAATCGCCTTTGCAGGGTTTAACCCTTTGGGGCAGGTATTGGTGCAATTCATGATGGTGTGGCAGCGGTACAGGCGGAAGGGATCTTCCAACTGGTCAAGACGCTCGCCCGCTGCTTCATCCCGCGTATCTTCCAACCAGCGATGCGCCTGCAGCAAAACGGCAGGCCCCATAAATTTATCGCCGTTCCACCAGTAACTGGGGCAAGACGTCGAGCAGGAAAAACACAAAATACAGGCGGCAGGGCCATGGCCGTCATCGCCATTCAACTTGTTTGCATCTTCGGGACTTTGCAGGCGTTCGCGCTGTGGGGCGGGGCTTTCCGTTTTCAGCCACGGTTCAATCGCGGCCAATTGCGCATACACATGCGTGAGGTCGGGCACCAAATCTTTCACCACCGGCAAATGCGGCAAGGGCGAGATATCAACTTCGCCATCAATATCGTTTAAATGCTTGGTGCAGGCCAGCGTGTTCGTGCCGTCGATGTTCATGGCGCAAGAGCCACACACCCCTTCACGGCAGGACCGGCGGAAGGTAAGGGTTGAATCAATATTATTCTTGATATGGATCAGCGCATCCAGCACCATTGGCCCGCACTGGTCCAGGTCAATTTCATAGCTGTCAACACGCGGGTTTTCATCATCATCAGGCGACCAGCGGTACACGCTGATCGTCCGCTTGCGCTTGGTCTCGGGCGTGCACGCGGAATGCGTTTTGCCGTCTTTTACCTGTGAGTTTTTTGGTAATGCGAATTTCGCCATAAGATATCCCCCCAAAATCTACCCTATGACTATAGCGCAGGGTGGGGCGGCTTGAAAGCCTGTCAGGACAGTAATATGGCGGCCCCCCGCCGGGAAGCCGCCATATTTTTATATATATTTGTAAAAGGGTATTTTACAGAGCGATAACGCCAAGCCTATTGCGGCCTGACAACGCAATTCCCTTTAATCGTCACCTCACCACCGGATTCTTGCGTGATGGTGTAGGTATCTTTTGAATCGAAAATCGGGTCTGTGACCTGCACCTTGCCCTTGGCCACGCCGTTAAAAACCTCTTGTCCGCTGTCTGTGCAGCGTACGTCGTTCAGGCCTTCGCTGCCAACTTCAGATTCCGTGATAGCTTTATACCCTGCATATGCGCCACCGATAACCGCAGCGCCAGCAGCAAGGTTGGCTGCAACAATACCGGCAAAAACTGTACGAAATTTCATGGTTTATCTCCTTTATTCCTTCTTGTTTATATCTGCCCTGATTGGGGCGCTTCAAAAAACACGGCAACGCCCACGTGTGCCTTCCTATAGACACCTTGTGAATATGTCAATAAAAAAATTTTCATATGAAACCTCGATAGCGCCGCAGGCCTTTTTAAACCACCGAAAGCACTGAGAGGAAATAACTCAAGTGCTCTCGGTGGCTCAGTATTTTTTACGCGACTTTATACGTTAAATTTTTGGTGCCGGACCGTCTTTTTCAAGAAGGTTTTGCCATGCAACGATCTTGCCGGCCTCTTTGTCCGCTGTCACGTCTGGCATCTGGGTAAAGGCCTGTTCATTTGCCTTGGCATAGGCCGCGCTGGCCCTCAGTGCCTTTACAAAAATGCTGGGCGGCGCTTGCGTGCCGTTTTCAACGCGCACATAAATGTTGTCACGCACAAAATCTTTCAGGTCTTTGGCCGTTTTACCGCCTGCCTGTACAATTGTTTTGGCGGCTTTTGCTGCCGTTCCCGCTTCTGTCTTCAATACCGCAAGAGAAGGGCGATACTTCACGGTGCTGAATGCAGCCTGCAAATCATAAATGGCGTCGAAGAGAGCGCCACTTGTCGGGTTGCCCTTGCTGTCACCTTTATACAAAGTTGGTTCAAACTGGTCTTTAAAACGCTCTTGAACATCAGGCGCGATAAAGATGGAGCCTAAATTCTTTTCTGTTTCCGCCGCCTGCTGTTCCTGGCTTTTGGTACGCTGTGCTACCAGCTGTTTGACCGTCAATACAGGCAGCGCCGCAAACGTCAGCCCTTTAACGAACCTGCTGCGCACCGGCCAGATATCGTTATTCGCTGCCTGCGTTGCATCCCACACCGCCCCCATGGGAACGATTTTTTCCTGTTTTGGTGTCTTGGGCTGGTTATCGGCGGTCATGTGCGCTCCTTTTGGGTAAAAACTTGATAATATGGTCTTTTAT
>JAPPOU010000096.1 GCA_028817795.1 Alphaproteobacteria bacterium | reverse complement strand
TTCCATTGTTTTATTGCCGGACAGGGCTTTCAGCTTTCTTTCAAAAAACTGCTGCTCGTACAAAAGAAACCCTGTGTAGAACAAAACAATCAAAGTTGTGCCCGCAATGCCTGTAAAGTTCCGGACCAGCGCTGTAATCAGCCCGCCGATATCCAGAAAACGTACAATGTCGTTCAGCTCCGGCCGGACGGATTCCGGCAGTTGTTGAAACGTCGTTTGGGCAAAGCTGACCAGCGTTTTTTGGTAGACGGGCGCAGCACGCATCACGTCGGCGGCGTTGTTTGCAATGATTTTATAGCCAAACCATAACCCGCCGCAGAGCGCAAAAATCGCCAGCATAAAGCTGATATCACGCGGTATGCCGACTGTGCCGATTTTGATCTTGCCAACACCCCGCGCAATGGCATTGATGAGGTACCAAACAAAGACCGCCATGACAAAGGGAATGGCGATGTTCGCGGCAGTATGCAGCGTATAGACCGCAAGGAAGAGGATGATAAAGCCAAGGGCAAAGCCTTTAATCATGATTGTATGCTCCGCGCAGTATATTCTGTATATTCAAATGATGGATACCCGCCTGTGATATCCAGTTGACAATACAATAGGACAGATTAGTCTTCCGGTATAGCGTCATGTCGGGCGGGAGAGACCGTTTTTTTTAAAACGGCGCCGAAGGAGAAACGACCCCGGAAACTCTCAGGCAAAAGGACCGCCGCCGATCAAGCTACTCTGGAAAGCAGGCTAAAAGAAGTTTTGGCCGCACCGACGGAGCAAGCGCATGTTTGCCATGCGCGGAATCTCTCAGGTCAAGGGACAGAGGGGGCGGATTTTTAAAAACGGAGGTATCCGTGGAGCCCGCTATAAAAATGACGCAAGATCTTTTTAAAACCCCCTTGTGGGATGTGCACCAATCGTTTGGTGCGAAAATGGCGCCCTTTGCAGGCTATGATATGCCGCTGCAGTACGAGGGGCTGGGCGTGATGCAAGAACATTTGCACACGCGTGAAAACGCAGGGCTGTTCGATGTATCGCACATGGGGCAGGTTTTACTGACGGGCGATGACCCGGCGACTGCGCTGGAAACGCTTGTGCCGTCGGATATCAAAGGTCTTGCTGCCGGAAAGATGCGCTATACCGTTTTGCTGAACGATAAAGGCGGCATTGTTGATGATTTGATGGTGACGCGGGTTGATGACAATGCGCTGTATCTGGTGGTCAATGCGGGCTGTAAAGATAAGGATTTTGCGCTTTTAAAAACACTGTCCGGCGTGAAGATGGAAATGCTGGATGACCGCGCCCTGATTGCGCTGCAAGGCCCAAAGGCGGAAGCGGTTCTGGCAGGCGTTCTGGGCGCGGATGCGGCATCCGGCGTTTTCATGACTATGCAGAAAGTGGACAGCGATTTTGGTGCGCTGTTTGTGAGCCGTTCGGGTTATACGGGCGAAGACGGGTTTGAAATTTCCGTGCCTGCGGGCGCCGCTGAAAGGTTTGCGCAGAAGCTTTTGGCGCATCCTGATGTCAAGCCTATTGGCTTGGGCGCAAGGGATTCCCTGCGCTTGGAAGCGGGGCTGTGCCTTTATGGCTATGACCTTGATGAAGATACAACACCTATTGAAGCGAACCTGAAATGGGCCATACAAAAGCGCCGTCGCGCCGAAGGCGGGTTTAAGGGCGCGGATATTATTTTGCCGCAAATCGAAAATGGCGTTGCGCGCATGCGTATCGGCATTAAGCCCGAAGGCCGCGCCCCGGTGCGCGAGGGCACAGAGCTTTTTTCAAAAGAGGGTAAAAAAATAGGCATTGTCACCAGCGGTGGTTTTGGCCCGACGGTGGGCGGCCCGGTGGCAATGGGCTATGTTGAAACGGAATGCGCAAAGGACGGCACGCCAATTGACGCTATGGTACGCGGCACAAAGCGGCCCTGTGTTGTGGTGCGTCTGCCCTTTGTGACACAGCAATACAAAAAGGGGTGAAAAACATGGATATCTATTACAGCGAAGATCATGAATATGTGGCGGTTGACGGTGATGTTGCGATGGTCGGTATTACCGACTATGCGCAAAACGCGCTGGGCGATGTTGTTTACGTCGAGCTACCCAAAGTGGGCGACACGCTGGAAGCGGGCGATCAGGCGGGTGTTGTTGAATCCGTGAAGTCGGCAAGTGAGGTTTATACCCCTGTGTCCGGCGAGGTGATCTTGGTCAATGAAGCTTTGGCGGATAACCCCGCGCTGGTCAATAGCGATCCCGTAGGGGATGGATGGTTTTTTAAAATCAGGCTGTCGGATGCGGCAGAGCTGGAGGATTTGAAAGATGAAGACGGCTATCAGGACTATGTCAGTGGGCTCTGACTCAAGTATGACTTCACATACGGCGGGAGATTTTGCACGGCGGCACATTGGGCCGGACGATGCTGAAATTACGGCCATGCTGGATACCGTGGGCGCAACGTCACTCGATGCGCTGACGGCAGAGGTTGTGCCATCGTCTATTCTTGAATCCTCCCCGCCCGATACGGGCGCCGCCCTGTCTGAAACAGAGGCCCTCGCGCTGTTAAAAGAGATGGCCGATGAAAATATTGTGGCGCGGTCGCTGATCGGCCTTGGCTATTACGATACGGTGACGCCTAATGTCATCTTGCGTAACGTTTTGCAAAACCCTGCGTGGTATACGGCCTATACGCCGTATCAGCCCGAAATTTCACAAGGACGGCTGGAGGCGCTGCTGAACTTCCAGCAGATGGTGATGGATTTAACGGGGATGGATGTCGCCAATGCCTCGCTTTTGGATGAAGGCACAGCCGCTGCCGAAGCCATGACGCTGGCCCGCCGCATGGGCAAAAGCAAAAGCGATGTGTTCTTGGTTGCCGATACCTGCCACCCGCAGACCATCGCGATTGTCGAAACACGTGCCGTGCCATTGGGCATAAAGGTGGTGGCGGGCAAGCCTGAAGACTTAGTGCAGCAGGACGGCTTTGGCCTGTTGTTGCAATACCCCGCCACAACAGGCGGTGTGGAAGATTATGCGGCGCTCACAAAATCAGCGCAGGATAAAGGCATGTTGGTGGCTGTCGCGACAGATTTGCTGGCGCTCACATTGCTGACCCCGCCCGGCGATTGGGGCGCGGATATTGTGTTTGGATCGGCCCAGCGCTTTGGCGTACCGCTGGGGTACGGCGGGCCACATGCGGCGTTTTTTGCGGTGAAGGATGCTTATAAACGGTCTGTGCCGGGGCGGATTGTGGGTGTGTCTGTCGATGCGCGGGGTAAAACGGCGTACCGCTTGGCCCTGCAAACACGCGAACAGCATATCCGCCGCGATAAAGCGACCAGCAATATTTGTACGGCGCAGGTTTTGCTTGCGAATATTTCCGCTTTTTATGCCGTTTATCATGGGGCGGAGGGGTTAACAGCGATTGCGCAGCGTATTCATGGTTTTACCGCTGTATTGGCAGCGGGGCTTGCAAAGTTGGGTTTTGAATCAGAATGCGCACATTTCTTTGACACGCTCACGATTGATGCGGGCGATATGGCGCAGGATATTCTGGACCGCGCGCGTGCCAAGACAATCAATTTGCGTGATTTTGGTGACGGACGCATTGGCATTGCGTTGGATGAAAAAACAACGGCCGAAGAAATTTTTGTGCTATGGCAGGTTTTTTCAGGGCAAAGCGTTCTGCCTTTTAGCGTGGATATGCTGGCGGCGGATACGCCCTTGGGTATTCCGGACGCCCTGCAAAGAAAAACCGCGTTTTTAACGCATCCCGTTTTCACGCAGCACAGATCGGAAACCGAAATGCTGCGGTATTTAAGAAAGCTGGCGCAAAAAGACATTGCGCTTGACTGTTCCATGATCCCCCTTGGTTCTTGCACCATGAAGCTGAACGCAACGGCGGAAATGATCCCCATTTCGTGGCCGGAATTTTGCGATATCCATCCCTTTGCACCTGCAGACCAGACGGAAGGTTACAGGCGGTTTTTGAAAGGCCTTGAACAAAAACTCTGTGATCTTACGGGTTTTGCCGCCGTATCGCTGCAACCCAATTCAGGGGCGCAGGGCGAATATGCGGGGCTTTTGGTCATTCGTGCCTATCACCACAGCCGTGGTGATGAAAACCGCGATGTCTGTCTTATTCCGGCCTCGGCCCACGGCACAAATCCTGCAACAGCCGTGCTGGCAGGGATGCGCGTTGTTGTTGTGGCCTGTGATGAGAACGGCAATATCGACATTGATGACCTGAAAGCCAGGGCCGAAACGCATAAAGACGCATTAGCCGCGCTGATGGTGACATATCCATCAACGCACGGCGTTTTCGAGCCGGGTATTCGCGAAATTTGTGATGTTATTCACAACGCAGGTGGACAGGTCTATATGGATGGCGCGAATTTGAACGCCATGGTGGGGGTTGCTCTGCCGGGCCGTTTTGGCGCGGATGTGATGCATATGAACCTTCATAAAACATTTTGCATTCCGCATGGCGGCGGCGGCCCCGGCATGGGGCCGATTGGCGTTGCGGCGCATTTGGCCCCGTTTTTGCCCGGCCACCCGCTGGTCAGCACGGGGGGCGAAGATGCGATTGGCCCCGTGTCTGCCGCGCCCTATGGCTCTGCATCCATCCTGCCCATTTCGTGGGTTTATATTGCGATGATGGGGGACGAAGGGTTAAAGCGCGCAACGCAGGTTGCGATTTTAAGCGCGAATTATATCTCGAAAAAACTCGATGGTGTGTACCCCACGCTTTACAGTGGGAAAAACGGACGGGTGGCGCATGAATGCATCCTTGATACGCGTGTGTTCAAGGACAGCGCGGGTGTTTCGGTGGACGATATCGCAAAACGGCTGATGGATTACGGCTTTCATGCGCCGACTATGTCTTTCCCTGTCCCCGGCACGCTGATGGTCGAGCCGACGGAAAGTGAATCAAAGGCCGAGCTGGACCGTTTTATCGCAGCGCTTGCCGCGATCAAGGAAGATATCGACAAAATAGAAAACGGCGATTACCCTGCCGATAACAACCCGCTTTGCAACGCCCCGCATACGGCAAATGATATTGCAGATGACGCATGGGATCGTCCCTACTCCCGCAAACGCGCGGTTGTACAGACGGACGATAAATATTGGCCGCCCGTCAACCGCATCGATCAAGCCGCAGGTGACAGGAATTTCGTTTGCGCCTGCCCGCCTCTTGCGGATTACGAGGCATGAGGCGGTTTTTCGCCACACTGTTCTTTTTATTTTGCGCCCTGCCCGCCACTGCAGCGGAGCCAACGCTGGAAGAAGACGTGGCCCGCCTGATGGCGGAGGTGAAAGATGACAGTTTTATCACCTTTAACGTTGAAAATGATCTGTTCGGCGGCGGGACGGACCAGAACTATACCAGCGGCGTGCGGCTGACCTATTTCAACCTTGGTACGCCCATGCCAAGGTTTGCAGCCTTTATTGATCGGGCGCTGCCCGTTTTTAAAATTAATGAAACGACCAGCGTTTTTTACTCCATTGGGCAAAACCTTTATACGCCCAAGCATATCACTTTGGCAGCGCAGCCCTTGAACGACAGGCCGTGGGTGGGGTTTTTG
>JAPPOU010000002.1 GCA_028817795.1 Alphaproteobacteria bacterium | reverse complement strand
GCCAGTAAATTTTTAAAGTTCCCCTTGAAAATCAACGCCTAGCTTGCCCAGACACAATTTTACGTTAAAATTTAACCCTTAAAAACGGGAGCTAGGGCCAGAGCGGGTCTGGTCGCTCAACCAATTGATAGAAGCCTATTTTCATTCCATCATCGGGAGCAGTTTTCCATGCCGTGCGCCACACAGTCCCGGCAAATTTGATATGAATCCGCGCCTACAAATCCAAAAACCGATGGAACGGACAAAAAAACCTTTCCGGAGGAGGTGCCTGCCCCGACTTTGAACAAAGTCAGCAAGGCGCAAACCACCACGCCTCAGCCATAAATCATGCGCTTGATTTTATTTATTATTTTATTTTTTATAATTCACAGCGCTTTTTTATTGACATAATAAGCGAGAATCGTGTGATATTCTGGGAAAATAATTTGTAAGAGGTGACAGTTATGGATTTTCGCAAGTGTTTGGCAATTGGGGCCATATTTTTTGCAGCGGCAGTTTTGCCACGCTGCCAAAATTCCAAGCTGGAAGCAGACGAGGAATTCGCCGTTGAAACTACCACCCCAGCCAAAGCAGACACAGAATTTAAAGTCAACCTCAGTGACGGCTCCATAAAAGAGTTTGCAGGCGACGACTATAAAACATACCATACCCCTTATGGCCGCTTAACAGACACACGGGATGGCCATGGATACTATGAAAGCATTGAAGGTATAGGCAGCAGAAGATACCATTCGCCCATTCAAATGAACGCGCGGCAGCGAGCTGACAATGCGCGCCTCAAAAAGCTGTACGGCGATATTCAGGATGTCTCCGGCAATGGTCTGGTCAAATGCAATCAGTCCAAAGGCAGTAAAGCCGTGACCTGCCGCTTCGTTTCCGATTAATATCAGCCTATATAAAAAAAGTGACGCTACACCCTGCCTTTGATACACTCCCCATGAAGCTGGAGATGTAACAAAGAGGGCTGATATGAACTACCTTGTATTACTCCGCCACGGCGAAAGCGTCTGGAATAAAGAAAACCGTTTTACGGGCTTTCAGGATGTCGCGCTGAGCGAAAACGGTGTGTCCGAGGCGAAAAAAGCAGGCACTCTTATAAAAGAAAAAAACATCGTCTTTGATACGGTCTTCACGTCAACGCAAAAGCGCGCCTATCACACAGCCGAACTGGCGCTGGATGTTGCCGGGCAAGAACATGACTTCACCAGGCATGATGATTTGCGTGAACGCGACTACGGCGACCTGACCGGCCTCAACAAAGATGAAACCCGCGAAAAATTCGGCGCGGAGCAGGTGCATATCTGGCGGCGCAGCTATGACACGCCACCACCCGGCGGCGAAAGCCTGAAAGACGTCGTGGCGCGGGTGCAGCCTTATTACGAAACCTTTATCCACCCACAGGTTGCGGAAGGTAAAAACGTGCTGCTGGCCGCGCACGGCAATACGCTGCGGGCCATGCTGATTATTCTGGGCGAGTACACCCCTGAAAACATTAACGAAGCCGAAATCCCCACAGGCGTGCCGTTGGTCTTTGAATTTGAAAGCGGCGTGAAGGGGCAAAACTACTTTTTAAAGGCGGCGTAAACGATGTCCGCTGCCAAAAAACTGGCCGACGCCATCACGCTGGGAAAACCGGCACGAGTGGCATTGGCCTTTACGGAAGGCGCGGACCCGGACGTGCAGGATCATCGCGGACGCACTCCTTTGATGCTCGTCATCGAAACAGCCATGACGGACGCCACACGTAAAAAAATGATAGAACATTTCGCTTTTTACGGCGCAGACCTGAACATGCAGGATATTGATGGCAACACAGCCCTGCATCTGGCCGCAAAACGCGGGGACGGCACCGCCGTGCAAGCACTTTTAAAGGAAGGGGCACGTGTCAACCTGCCCACATTCATAGACGTCAGCCCCTTGCATAGCGCGGTGCAAAGCGCCCTGACATCGGGGCGCACAGATGTCATACAACTTTTGCTAAACAATGGCGCAGACCCGGATAAAACCGACATCGCAGGCGAAACACCGGCAGAATACGCCAATCCGCGCCAGCCTCTTACCTCACACACCCAGAAAATCAGGCAGGTTTTCAACGATCATGCGCAAAAAATACAGGCTATACAAACCGCCTTTGGATTTGCGCTTCCGCCTGAAGAGCATACCGCGCAACAACAATCCAAATCCCGCGCTGCCCTGCCAGAACCTGTAGACAACACGCCCGTCGCACAAAGCGCAGAACGTGCACGCACGGCCCTGCGCAAAGGCAGCAAAAAGTTCAAGATAGACTAAGAACTAATCGACAGTTAAAGACCTGTCACCCCGTTAAGGTGTGCCGCACAGCGGCACCCATATGGATCCCTGCCGTTAATGCATAATCGTGTGAAGCGCGATTATGCATTAACGGCAGGGATGACGATCATCTTATAATGTTGATTGCTCTTACACAAAAACACAGGCTCTAAATGAGCGAGCTAAACGCAGAACGCTATAAAAGTTTAAGACGCTGTTTTGCGGACCACGGTTTCAACAGCAGGTGCGACGTCATTGACCTTGCGCCCCTCCCACAGTTTCAGCACGGCTTTCAGGCCTGACGCGGCGCGGTCAGATACAACGCGCTGACGCGGCGTGCAGCCCTCCCTATCCTTTGCCAAGGGGTCAGCGCCACCTTGCAACAGAGCCGTCACCGTCCGCAGGTGCCCACGCATGGCAGAAACATGCAGTAACGTGCTGCCGCTGTCTTCTTCTGCAATTGCAGAAGCATCCGCGCCACGCGTCACAAGGCTCTTCACGACAAAGGCGTTATCCTCCATAACGGCTTTACGCATCGCCTCTGTGGGCGAAGGGCCGATATAGGACGCCAGAGGGTCAATCAACCCCATGTCTATTTTGGATTCTTCCAGTTCAGCCCGCCATGCAGCTTCATTCTGGCTGTCGGCTCCCCCCTGTAAAATACGCATAGTTCAAAACCCCGCTTCACTTCGGTTACAATGATGTTTTAGTCGTTATAAAGTTTTTTTATTGGTTGCGCCCCCACCAGATATCCCCCCCGGCAACATACGCAACGAAGAGGAATGTGGCAAAAATGCTTCGCGGGAGCAAGTAAAAAACGAATCACTTTTTAAAAAAGTTGCCCCGCAGCGCAGCACGCCGTCCATAAAACAGCGCGCTGCCTGCAGGCAAAGTTAAAATACGTCACCGCTCATGCCGCCACCGGGGGGCTTGGGCGGTTTGTTGGGCGGCTTTTTATTGCCGTTCGCGGGCGGCGGCAACTGCGGCGTTGGCGGCGCAACAGACATGTCCTTGACCAGCTCTGGCAGCCCTTGTTTATCCAGTTCAATCCGCATGGGAGAGCCAATTGTGACCGACATCTTGTTGTAAGACCCCATCAGGGCCTTTTGCAGCTTGTCATCAACACCCCAAGCAGCGCCCAGATTAGCTGTCACCAGATCGTCCTGCCCGCCTTCACGGTTGATCTTGACCGTGCCGGGAGGGGCCCCCTTCAAAAGGCCGCTAATTTCATCGTTCGCCTGTTCAAACCCTGCAGCCATCATCGCGATAAAAGCGCGTTTTGTTTCATCACCAGATGCTTTTAAGTGATCCGCGCTACCATGATGGTACGTATCCATATGACGGATATCCGCCACCAGATCCGCAACGGCGGTACCCAGTTCTTTTTCCACCTCGCGGAAATCAACAGGCGTACGCGCTGCGTCAGTTGCCAGAATAGCGGCGATCGTTTCAGGCTGCGCGTTATCGGAATTATCCACCAAATATTTCGCCGGCCCCACGCGATGCGATAAAAACTGTTTATCAAGGCTGACGCCGACAGCCATGGGGATCGTTTTGGCACGCAATGCAAACTGCTTGTCCACAACCTCTTTTTGCAGCTTGAGCTGGTCGTCGGTGATATCGCCCGCTTCCTTTTTGGCGTCCAAAATCTCGTGCTGCTTTTGACGCATTTCCTCAAAACGAAAAGCCGTGGTCTTGATCGCTTCGCGGCGCAGCTTGTCCAGTGCCGTGTAGCTAAAATTGAACGCCTTTTCCACCAGCGGGTGCTGCGGCAGGCCGGATTTTTTGAAATCCATCTGCAGTCTCCTTGTTTTTTATAGAATCTCTATGTGCGCAATGGGCGCATGTTAACATCTTTTACGCAACGCGCAAATGCCTGCCGCAAAAAAACAAAAGGCCTACTCACCGTTACGTAAAAATAAGCCGTCACGCAAGGCGCTACGATATGTCATATGCAAAACAAATAGGGCAAAAACCATGTACCCCGTATTCATGGCCGTTGCCCGCCACACCATATCCCACGGCACGGTTTGCAGCGTCACGACCTCGCGCAAGGCTTCGAAAACGTGCGATGCGGGCAAGGCATGCGCAAGCGGCTGCAGCCACACGGGCAAAATATCAACGGGGTAATAGACCGCGCACAACGGCGCGAGCATAAAGGTCATGGCCCAGGCCAGGCTTTCCGCCCCCGGACCGGTGCGGATCAAAAGCGCCGTCACCAGCATGCCCAGCCACCAGCCCATGAACATGACGTTGAAAAACAAAAAGACGACCGGCAGGCCAAGCTCAAAAACCGAAAACCCGTAAAACGGAATGGCCAGCACCAGCGCCGGAAAAATGCCGACAGAGGCGCGCATCACGCTGAACAAGATCATCGACGCCGCCCATTCACGAAAGCGCAAGGGGCTAATGAAGACCTGTGCCAGATTGCGCGACCATTGTTCCTCCATATAGCTGAACGAGACGCCAAGCTGCGAACGGAACAACAAATCCCACAACAAAACCGCGCCCAGCAACGTACCCAGCGCCACATGCAGGGTCGATGCTTCCTGAAACGCGAAAAACCGGCTAATAAAGCCCCACAACACCATCTGGATTGACGGCCAATACATGATTTCCAGCACGCGGGCGGGCGAACTGCGCAATATGTACCAGTGCCGCAAAAACATCGCGTATATACGCTTTACCGCCGCCATCATGCCGCGTGCTCCTGCGCGTCTTCGCTGCGCACCATATGCAGGAACACTTCCTCCATATCGGCGCGGTCATAGCGCTTCATCAATTCCAGCGGCGTGCCACGGTCAATAATTTTTCCACGGCGCATCATCAGCACATCATCGCACAACCTTTCAACCTCGCGCATATTGTGCGAGGCCATTAAAATGGTCATGCCGTGCGTCTTGCGATAGGCATCAAGATACCCGCGCAGCCTGTCGGCCGTATCGGGGTCCAGCGAGGCTGTCGGTTCATCCAGCAGTAAAAGTTCGGGCCTGTTCACCAGCGCCTTAGCCAGCGAGACGCGCGTTTGCTGCCCTGCCGACAATTTGCCGAAATCACGATCAAGAAATTCACCCAGATCAAGCGCCTCTGCCACCTCGTCAATCGCGACCTTCACATCACGCACACCGTAAAGCCGCGCAAAAACCGTAAGAATCTGGCGCGGCGTCAACTTAAAAGGCAGACCGACATAGGGGCTGGAAAAATTCATCCGCGCAAGGGCCGGGTAACGGTCCTTTGCAATGTCATACCCCAAAATGGAAATATGCCCCGCTGTTGGCAGCAAAAGACCCAAGAGCATGGCAATGGTGGTTGTTTTCCCAGCGCCGTTCCCGCCCAAAAGAGCTGTGATGCCGCCACGCGCAATATCAAAGCTAATGCCGTCAAC
>JAPPOU010000034.1:4527-22171 GCA_028817795.1 Alphaproteobacteria bacterium | reverse complement strand
ACCTTATATGCTACCATTCACTATGAGTGAACAAGACGCCATGCAAGATACAAAACCATGCTCTGAAGTTGAAGCCGAACAAAAAGGTTGGCGCTTGCTTAAGGAATTAAGAAAAGAGCACTATCACCCCCTCTTCCATAGCACGGGGTACTGTAACACCAATGTTTGCATACAGCTGATTAAAGAAGGAGCAGATATCAACCTGCAAGATGAATTCGGCATGTCTGCCTTGATGTTGGCCGCAAAAGAGCACCATATTGATGTTGTCGCATTCCTCCTACACTATGATGCTAGAACAGACATAAAGAACAGAGATGGAAAAACAGCGCAGGACATTGCTGAAGCGGATGGGTATATTTATATCGCAAATAAAATCATCCAAAAATCCTTTGCAGATGCAGCAAAAAGCGGTACGAAGAAGTCTCGGAAAATTATTCGGAAGCCCGGCCCCCTGTTAACAAATAAATTATAGAGCGCGTGGCTGCGCATTTCGCATGCGGATCACCGAAAAACCGACTGTTGATTTAATCGCCGCATCACGCACAGGCCATAAATCATCCACAAACTGTAGTTCTATGCCGCGTTTTTCAATTTCCTGTACCAGCCCCGATACGGCACGGCACTGAAGCGGCGTGACAGTCTGGCGTGAAATGTAATAACCTGCGTTTTCATCCGCCACTTCAAAACTTTCAGGCGCAAATGCGTAAAGGTAAAGGCAGCAGGACTCAATCCTGTCCCGCCAGCAGCTTTCGACAATCATCAAGCGTTCTGCCTTGGAAGCGCCCCACAGTCGTGCACGATCTTCCGGCGTGGTATCGGGCCGCATATGCAATGCCACACGTGGGCAATCGCGGGGCAAAAGGTAATGCGGCAAATGATATTCCCCAATCGCCCAAACAGCATCTCCCGTCACTCCCGCATCCGGATTTGGCGGCGGGCGCGGGATAGAGGTTTGAATATCGGGGGTTTCGCTGATGTGGTAGAGGGGCATGATGGGCAAAGCTACCTTTCCCACTCTGAACGCAATAACCCGTACAACACTTCATTAACAGGTTGCCCATTAATAATATAATGCTCCCTGCAAACACCCTCTTGTAAAAATCCCACCTTCTCCAGCAACTTTCGGGAAGCAATGTTTTCTTCCGCCACAAAAGCCATTAACCTGCGCAGCTTTGTTTCACTGAATATTTTATTCACAAGCAGTCTTACAGCCCCAGTGCCCAAGCCCCTACCCTGATAATTGGCATCAATGCCATAGCCAATTTCAGCGTACATCATCATATGATTGATGTTTTTCAACGTTACGGTGCCCACAAGGGTATTATCGTGCCTGATAAAAAATACAAATTCTTCGGCTGAGTTTAGATCAGACAGGTCATGACCGGCCTTAGATAAACGCGCCCGCAAATCTTCGAGCGTTTTAACAGCAACAGGGTTATAGCGCAGCATTTCCGCCTGCGAACGCCACTGGAACCAGAGTTCGGCATATTCCGTAAGCGGGGGAATAATTTCGATCATGTCTTTATGTGCCCCTGAAAATTAATGGTGGGCCCGGAGGGACTTGAACCCCCGACCAGACCGTTATGAGCGGCCCGCTCTAACCAACTGAGCTACAGGCCCCACCTTGCCATGCGCTGTCACACGACAAAAATCAGGTATCAAGGAAGCTGCGCAGCTGGCGTGAGCGGCTGGGGTGCTTCAGTTTCCTCAGCGCCTTGGCCTCGATCTGGCGAATACGTTCACGCGTGACCGAGAACTGCTGGCCCACTTCCTCCAGCGTGTGATCGGTGTTCATGCCGATACCAAAACGCATGCGGAGAACGCGTTCTTCACGCGGGGTCAGCGTGGCAAGGACGCGGGTGGTCGTTTCGCGCAGGTTCGCCTGAATGGCGGCCTCCACGGGCAGGATCACATTCTTGTCCTCGATAAAATCGCCAAGCTGGCTGTCTTCTTCGTCGCCCACGGGGGTTTCAAGGGAGACAGGTTCCTTTGAAATTTTCATGACCTTGCGCACCTTATCAAGCGGCATGCCAAGACGCTCCGATATTTCTTCGGGCGTTGGCTCGCGGCCAATTTCGTGCATCATCTGGCGGCTGGTGCGCACCAGTTTGTTGATGGTTTCGATCATGTGCACAGGAATACGAATGGTGCGGGCCTGATCCGCGATGGAACGCGTAATCGCCTGCCGGATCCACCATGTCGCATAGGTCGAGAACTTCTAACCACGGCGATATTCGAATTTATCGACCGCTTTCATCAAGCCGATGTTGCCCTCTTGAATGAGGTCAAGGAACTGAAGACCACGGTTCGTGTATTTTTTCGCGATCGAAATCACAAGGCGGAGGTTTGCCTCCACCATTTCTTTTTTCGCCTTGGCAGCTTCGCGCTCGCCCTTTTGGATGGTGTGGACAATGCGCTTGAATTCAGCTAATGGCAAGCGGGCGGTTTGCGCCAGCTCATCAATCTGGTCACGTACATCTGCAACGTTTTTCTTGTGCGTTTCTCCAAACTTCTTCCAACCCTTGGTCGAAAGCTTGCCAACACGGGCAAACCATTTCGGGTCGGATTCATTGCCGGTCCATTCCTTCAAAAAGCCTGCACGCGATACGCCGCAATCAACGGCCATGCGCATAATCTGCCCCTCAAGGCTCAGGATACGGCGATTCATGGAATAGAGCTGGTCGATCAATTGCTCGGAGCGATACACGTTCAACTTGATCGACTGCATCAAATCAATCAGCTCGGTGCGCGATTTTCTATGGTTGTCGTTCACGCGCTTTGGGATGTCCTTGCCCTCAGAACGCAGGTTGTAACGTTCTTCTTGCGCCTTGGAGAATTTTTTATACGCTTTGGTAATCATTTTGAAGGTTTCGATGATTTGCGGCGTCAGTTCTTCTTCCATCGCTGCAAGGGACAGGCTGCTTTCATCATCATCATCGCCTTGCTGCGGCTTGCTCGTCTCTTCGTCATCGTCAATGGCAACATCATCGCCACCCTCCGCAGCTTTCTTAGCTTTGGCTTTCTTGCGGGCGGCTTCTTCCTTTTCGCGCTCTTTCTCTTTCTTTTCGAGCTTCTCGGCAATTGCGGCCTGAATGGCTTTGGCCTTATCGCTGCCGCCCCCCTCACCAGGGCCACCACTGTCATACGTCGCATCAAGATCGATAATGTCACGCAACAGCATTTCACCATTATCCAGTGCCTTGTGCCATGTCATGATCGCCTGAATGGTCAGGGGGCTTTCGCAAATGCCGCCAATCATCATCTCACGGCCAGCTTCAATACGCTTGGCAATCGCGATCTCCCCTTCGCGGGACAACAGTTCCACCGTACCCATTTCGCGCAGGTACATGCGCACAGGGTCATCTGTCCGGCCTAGATCCGTTTCGGCAAGATTGCCGGAGGAATCTTTGCTATCACCGTCATCATCGTCGTTGTCGTCATCGCTTGAGTCAGACGCATCCGTACCGCTTTCATCCGCGTCAGATTCATCTTCCACGACGTTAATGCCAATATCGGCCAGCGTTGCCATTGTTTCGTCGATTTGTTCAGACGAAAATTCACCGATCGGCAAAAGCTTGTTCAACTCGTCATACGTGATGTAGCCGCTCTCTTTTGCTTGCGCGACAAGCTTATTGACGTCTTTGGCCAGCGTACCGGTAAGCGGCGTATCTTCTCTGTCGTTTTGCACTTCGTTTTTACGTTCGTCTTTTGCTTTTGCAACCATCGGCGCGCGCGCTCCTGCTGTTAACCCTGCTGTCTTGCTTTTGGCAAGGACTGCCCCCTTGTGTAAACATCCTCCCACCCTTGACGCACATCGTCGTATGGCTGGTCAGGTTTCACAAACCCGGCATGCAGGAAAAGCGACGGCTCAAAAAGATCGTCAAGAATCCTGCCCTGCCCAGACTCAACAAGATGGGTCTTAACCGCCTGATAGTCAAGGTCATTTCTTTGATCCAGCAAAGAAATAAGGCTGTGGCGGACCTGATCGCAATCGAGGCTGTCGCAACGCAGGAGGCCAAACTCTTCTGAAAACTCGTCATACAGCTCCGGATATTGAATCATCGCAGCAATCAAAATCTTTTCCCGCATGAATTTTTTTGATTTCAAGGGTTTAACCTTACCTTGCATGGGGCGATAAGCCGCATGCGCCCCGTGTTCAGGCTGCTTGTTATAACCACGCCTGTAGGGCGCTTTCTTTTGCGGGGCAAGAGTCAGGAAAACATCGCGCACACGCTGTTTAATTTCGTGCACAAAGAATTCCTGCATGGCTGCATCCGATATCGCCCGCGCCCTGTCCATTAATGCCGACCACAGGCCTGCTCTGGCTTCAGGCTGGCTTAAGTCACGCGTTGCCGCCTGCTCCTGCCAGAGCATGTCGAACAGGCTGGCCGCGTTTGACAGCACTTTTTCCATCGCGCTCCTGCCCTCGGCTTTAATCAGGCTGTCAGGATCATGCCCTTCCGGCAGAAAGGCAAAGCGCACGGTGTGGTCCGGCTTTAAAACGGGCAGCACGCGCTCCATGGCCCGCAAGGCTGCACGCTGGCCCGCCGTATCGCCATCAAAGCAGAGCACGGGGGTTTTGCGTCCCTCCGGCATCACTTTCCACAGTGCGAGTATCTGGCTTTCCGTCAGTGCTGTACCCAGGGGCGCAACAGCCCCACGGAAACCGGCCTGATACAGGGCAATCACATCCATGTATCCTTCCACCACAATCACGGTTTCATCCTCACCTATTGCTTTACGTGCGCGGGATAAGCCGTAAAGATTACTCCCTTTGTGAAAGATAGCACTTTCAGGGGAGTTAATATATTTCGGCGCTCCCTTGCCGGATGGCCCGCCATGCGTTTCAGGCAGCACCCGCCCGCCAAAAGCGACCACGCGCCCCCGGAAATCAAGCACCGGAAACATGACGCGCTGGCGGAAAAAGGGATAAATCTCCCCTTTGCGCTTTTCAGACTTGCGAAACAGCCCGGCGTCGATCAAACCTTCATCTTTGAAGCCTTCCTTTTTCAGGTAAGCGCCCAGATTGTTTTGATCTTCAGATGGCGCATAGCCGACACCGAACGTTTTAATCGTTTCTAAGCTTAATCCGCGTTCCAGCAGATATTGCAGGATTTTTTTGTTTTCCGGTTTGTGAAGCTGGTCGCGGTACCATTTGTCTGCCGCGCCCATCAGGTCATACAGCGACATTTGCCGCGCAAATTTTTTCTCCTCCGCCGCGCTGGGCTTGGGCACGACCATGCCCGCCTGCGCCGCCAGAGCCTCGACAGCCTCCATGAAACGCAGGTTATCCAGTTGCTGCAAAAAGCCTATCGCATCGCCATGCGCGCCGCAGCCAAAGCAGTGATAAAACCCCTTGTCATTATTCACGTAAAACGATGGCGTTTTCTCGTTGTGGAATGGGCAGCAGCCTTTATATTCCCGGCCCGCACGCACAAGCTTCATCCGCTTGCCGATCAGCTCGGACAGCGGCACGCGCGCGCGCAATTCATCGATAAAACCCTTGGGAAGTGCCATGTAAGGAAGATATATGAAACCATAAAAAGGGGCAACTTTTAAGTACGCCCGGCGGCTCTTATTTTTTCATATAATTTTTCCGTTCGCGCTCCGGCAGTTTTTCAATGGCATAGCGCAGCATGGTGCGCGGCATAACGCCCGCGTGTTCATCCAGAAAGCCCCGTAAAACTCCAATATCCACTTTCCCCGCCTCGCGCAGCATCCAGCCGGTGGCTTTGTGCATCAGGTCATGGGTTTCTGAGATATTATTTTTAGTTATTTTCAAAAAGCTATCAAATTTTTTTAATTTAATATCGTAATGACAGGCCACAATCGCGATACGGCGCGTCCATAAATCTTTTGAACGCGCCCATTTGAACAGCGGCGCATGGCTTTTTCCGTGCAGCCATGCGCCCGCGATCTGGCTGGCGGTGTTGTCGACCAGATCCCAGTTGTTCACAGCATCGAAACGGCGGGTATAAAGGCTGTATATGCGCTTTTGCGTTGCCGTGTCACCCGTGCGAAACTGATGCACCATGATAAGCAGCCCCGCCATGCGGGCTTCGTGCCACGGGGAGTCTAAAAGCTTCGAGATTTCATCCTCTGGCAAGTCGCGATGCTCTGCAATCACCACCCTGATCTCCGGCACGGTCACGCCCATGAATTTATCATGCGCGGAATACTCACCCGGCCCGGTTTTGAAGAAAGAGGCTTGACGCTCGGCTTTGGCTTTTGTTGCTTTATTTTTCAGTATATTATTTATTTTTATTGAAGTCATATATCAGATCTTGCGCTCAGAAGTTTCAAAATCATTTTAACACAACAAACAACCGTTCCCCGGACTTGTTCCGGGGAACGGGAATCTGCGAGTCTTCTTACCCCTACTATCTATACGTAACCTCAAGCACCTCATAAGCCTTACCCCCTTTGGGCGTATTGACCTCAACGCTATCGCCAACCTTTTTGCCGATCAAGGCACGGGCGATGGGGGCCGTCAGGGCAAGACGGCCCTGTTCAAAATCGGCCTCGTATTCGCCGACGATCTGGTATGTGCTTTCCTCGTCCGTATCTTCATCCACCACTTTAATAGTGGCGCCGAACTTAATAATATCTCCTGACATTTTAGCCGTATCAAACACCTCGGCACGGGAGAGTTTATCCTCCAGATCCAGAATGCGCCCTTCGATAAAGCTCTGTTTTTCACGGGCGGAATGATATTCGGCATTCTCCGACAAATCACCATGCGCACGCGCTTCCGCAATCGCCTCGATAATATTCGGACGCTCGACGCTTTTCAGGTTCTTCAATTCACTCTCAAGACGGGCATGGCCTTGTGTAGTCATGGGTACTTTTTGCATAGCTGTCATTCTCGTATCTTTTATTGTTGACACAAAAAACCTCTGCCCCCGTCTGCCTTTTGGGCAAATAGGAAAGCAGATGGCTACAAATCTTAAGCTGCCTGCAGATATTCCTGCAGTGACTTTACATCGAAGGGGCCGGACTGGCGCATGGAGGCAATGGCATCCACAGCCGCCTTTCCACCCGCTATCGTTGTATAATACGGTATCCTATTCTGTAATGCGGCCCTGCGCAAGTTAAAGCTGTCGACCACCGCCTGTGGGCCTTCGGTGCTGTTCAGCATAAGGTGAATATCACCGTTAATCATTATGTCAACAACGTGCAGCTGACCTTCATAAACCTTGTTCACCTTGCGCGCGCGGATACCGGCATCCACCAAATGCTTGGCCGTCCCCCCCGTTGCCACAATGTCAAAGCCCATATCAGCCAATCGCGCTGCCAGCGGGATCACCATGTTTTTATCTTGATCCCGCACCGAGATAAAGACCGTGCCGGATACCGGAAGCTTTGCCCCCGTGCCAAAGCGCGACTTGGCAAAGGCCGTGCGAAAATCACGATCTATCCCCATGACTTCGCCTGTTGATTTCATTTCGGGGCCAAGGACCAGATCGACCTTGGGGAAACGTTCAAACGGGAATACGGGGGCTTTGACGGCCACATGGTTCAGCTTGCGGTCATGTATTGTGCCTTCACCCCACAGCGCCGGAACCTTTTCACCCAGCATCAAACGTGTCGCCGCCTTAATCACCGGCACACCCGTTGCCTTGGCCACAAACGGTACGGTGCGCGATGCGCGGGGGTTCGCCTCCAGCACAAAAATATCGTAATGATCGAGATTTGCAGGGTCACGGCTGGGACGCACGGCAAATTGGACATTCAAAAGCCCCTTGACCTTCAGCGCTTTGGCCAACACGGCAGCTTGTTTTTTTAAATCATCCACCACTTCATCCCGCAGGGAATATGGCGGCAGTGCACAGGTGCTGTCACCAGAGTGAATACCTGCTTCCTCGATATGCTCCATGACGCCCGCGATAAAGACATCCTCGCCATCGCACAAAGCGTCAACGTCAACCTCGATACAGTTTTGCAGGTATTGATCGACCAGCAAGGGTGCATCACCCGAAACATCGACAGCAGCGGCAATATATTTCTTCAGAGCTGTCTGGTCATAGACAATTTCCATCCCCCTACCGCCCAGAACATAGGATGGGCGCAGAACAACGGGAAAGCCGATTTCATGCGCGATGCGCTCGGCCTCCAAAGCCGTGCGGGCAATGCCGTTCTTGGGCTGCACCAAACCGACTTTCTCCAGCATTTTCGCAAACAGATCACGATCTTCAGCGATGTCAATGGCTTCAGGGCTGGTGCCCAGAATTTTCACACCCGCGCTTTCCAGTGTGCGGCACAGTTTTAACGGTGTCTGCCCACCCAACTGGACAATCACGCCCAGCACTTCGCCGCTTTTTTCTTCGGCGCGGATAATATCTAATACGCGTTCTGCGGTAATCGGCTCGAAATACAGGCGATCAGACGTATCGTAATCTGTCGATACGGTTTCGGGGTTGCAGTTGACCATGATACTTTCAATACCCTTGTCGCGCAGCGCAAAGGAGGCATGGACGCAGCAATAATCAAACTCGATCCCCTGCCCGATCCTGTTCGGGCCGGAGCCGATAATGATGACTTTTTTGTTTTCTGTCGGGCAGCATTCATCGGAAAGATTTCCCCCGCCCAGCAATTCCGCCTGATATTCATAGGCCGAATACATATATGATGTATGCGATTCAAATTCAGCAGCGCAAGTATCAACCCGCTTATATACAGGCGTCACCTTCGCTTTATGCCGCGCTTTTGTGACATCGGCTTCTTTCTTACCCGTCAGTTCCCCAAGACGCGCATCGGAAAAGCCCAGACGCTTGATTTGCATCCAGTCGTCCTCATTTGATGGCAAGCCCTGTTCCCGGACTGCATCTTCATGACGCACAAGGTTTTCAATCTGGCGGATAAACCACATATCATAACCTGTTTGCGCCCTGATATCATCAAGCGCAATGCCGTGGCGGATCGCCTGCGCAATCACCAGCGGGCGATCAGGACGCGGTTGCGACAATGCCGCCATAATATGCTGCGCGTGATATTCCTCTCCTTCAGGAAAAAGGCTTATTTCTTTTAAGCCGTTCAACCCCGTTTCCAGCGAGCATAGCGCTTTTTGCAGACTTTCGGCAAAGCTGCGGCCCATGGCCATCACCTCACCAACTGATTTCATTGATGTTGTCAGCCGTTCTTCAGTGCCGCGAAATTTTTCAAAGTTAAAGCGCGGGATTTTTGTCACGACATAGTCAATGGACGGCTCAAACGATGCAGGCGTTGTACGGGTAATATCGTTTTTCAATTCATCCAGCGTATAACCAACCGCCAACTTGGCTGCCACTTTCGCAATGGGAAAACCCGTTGCCTTTGATGCCAGCGCCGATGAACGGCTGACACGTGGGTTCATTTCAATCACGACCAAACGGCCATCTTCGGGATTCACGGCGAACTGTACGTTTGATCCGCCTGTCTCAATGCCAATCCCGCGCAACACCGCAATAGAGGCATTGCGCATGATCTGGTATTCTTTATCTGTCAGGGTCAAAGCCGGTGCAACCGTGATGCTGTCACCGGTATGGATGCCCATCGGGTCAATGTTTTCAATGGAACAGATGATAATGCAGTTATCCGCTTTATCACGGACAACTTCCATTTCGTATTCTTTCCACCCCAAAACAGATTCTTCGATCAAAACCTGATTAACGGGGGATGCTTCAATGCCTTGCCGGACAATCGTTTCAAATTCCTCGCGGTTATAGGCAATACCGCCGCCTGTGCCACCCAGCGTAAATGACGGGCGGATAATGGCAGGCAAACCCACAAAATCAAGTGCATCTATAGCGGCACTGAAGCTATTGACCGTTTTGGAGCGCGGGCACGCCAAGCCAATTTCCGCCATCTTCTCTTTAAACAGCTCACGGTCTTCTGCAATGCGGATGGCGTCTTGTTTCGCGCCGATCAATTCAACGCCATATTTTTTCAGCGTGCCGTTATCTGCCAGTGCCAATGCCGTATTTAATGCCGTCTGCCCGCCCATCGTAGGCAAAATGGCATCGGGTTTTTCCTTGGCAATAATGCTGGCCACAATATCTGGTGTAATGGGTTCAATATAGGTAGCATCCGCCAGAGCCGGGTCAGTCATAATTGTTGCAGGGTTCGAGTTTACAAGGATAACGCGATACCCTTCATCCCGCAGCGCCTTGCATGCCTGTGCGCCGGAGTAATCAAATTCACACGCCTGCCCGATAACGATCGGCCCGGCACCGATGACAAGAATGGATTTAATATCATCTCTTCGCATCGATAAAATACCTCAAAGTCGCAAGAAGGTTTGTGTAATCGTCGGTCCACGGTTTCACGCTGTCCAACTGGCGCGCTTCAAACCACCCGTTCTTATCTAGTGCTTCGGTAGATACGCCGGGCTGGGCCAACAAGACCCAATGGCCGCTAGCACCCAGCGGGTCACGCACCTCTGCCGCCATTTTCTGGATCACGCGCAAATTATGTTCCGCCCCCACAGCTGCCAGTGCAGGTTGCAGCCTGAAATAACGGTTCGACACATGCGATGCGACAATGCCCTGCGGCGACAGTTTTTCGAGATAGCTTGCGAAAGCCTCAACAGTCAGCAAATGCGTGGGAATAACATCGGATGAAAACGCATCAAGGATAATCAGGTCAAAAACCTCATCCTCCATTTTCTCAATTTCACGCCGTCCATCCCCTACAATAAGACGTGGCGGTTCTTTTGATTTACATTCGCTTAAGAACGTAAAGTACTCCTGCGCGACATCCACGACTTCTTTATCAATCTCGATAAAGGTAAATTCACGATCGGGCGCCGTATGACAAGCGATTGTGCCCGTCCCCAGCCCCACGACCAGAACACGCTTTGGCCTGTAAGCCCAGAACACTTCGCCCAATGGACCCGCCTCACTAAAAAATATGGTGGGTTTTGTCCGATCTTCATCAGTCAAGATTTGCAGGCCATGCTCTGTCGTGCCATGGCGCATGGTTCGCGTTACAATGGGCTTGCCGTCACGCTTCACATGGTTTTCAAGCACGCGAGTCACGCCATAGAAATTACGGGTAATGTGCAGCAATGCATTCGGGGCAATGGCAAATTCAGAAATCATGAAAACAACCAAGGCACCCAGCATCATTTTGCGGTCCGGCAAGATCATGCAGCCAATCATGGCCAGGAACAACGCCACGCGCAGATCCTGTAAATGCCCCACAGGCAAAACCATGGGCTGAACATGCACCAGCAAGAAAGACAATGCCAATAACCCCAGCATAATTTTGCTACTGGTCTTTTTCAGCCCGATCGTGGGCAGCACCAGTGTTGATGCAATCATCATCAACGGGAATTCGATCATGCGGTTGAGGATAACAGGCAGAACAAAGGCATTCACAACACCGCCCAGTGCGCCACCTATGGACAAGAACAGGTAGAATTCTGTCAGCCGTCTGTTGTCTTCCACGGGCCGCAAATCAGCCAGGCGCGTATGGCAATACAATGCAACAAAGGTAAAACTGAACAGATACAGCGGAATGGTCGCCAACGTGACATGAATGATATTACTGACCTGGAAAATCATCAGCATAATCGTGCCCACCACAACGAAGGGCATCAAGGCTTCCAAAACCTGCAGCTTAAAAATCCGTTTTTGACTGAAAGCGGCAACGAATGTCAGCAAATAAAGGCTCAGCGGTAAAATCCAGATTAAAGGCACGGAAATTACATCTGTCGTAATAAACCCGGTCACGCCCACCAGCAGCGTTGACGGAAAAAATGACAGGATCAGCCACATCATCCGCTTTTCGGTTTTGGCGGCTTTACCGGTCACAGGCGCGGCGGGTTTTTCAAGCGCGGCCACGCCTTGCCGTTTTGCGAGCCACAGACACATGCAGCCCAAAGCAATCAACAGCACATAGGCCCCCAGCCACATATGCGACTGCACACTAAGCCTGAAATACGGCTCCACCAAAAACGGATACGCCCACAAGCCTATAAAACTGCCAAAATTACTGGCTGCATAAAGAAAATACGGATCGCCCGATGATTTATGCTGCACCCCGGAAAACAACCGCTGCACCGTCGAAGACGTTGCAGACAAAGCCAGAAACGGTAGCCCCAAAGCGCATGTCAGCAAAAGAAAAACCGCGACCGGTTCCGGCAACGGCATATTATCCAGCAATCCCCCGTTCAGCTTGACAGGCAAGAACGCAAGACCTGCCAAAAGAACACCTATGTATAACATGGCATGATGCACCGGCGAAAATCGCGATAAAAGATGCGCCAGAAAATAGCCCGCCAACAGCATTGTCTGAAAAAACGCCATCGCGACAATCCAGCCCGACGGCGCGCCGCCGACCAAAGGCAGCAACATCCACCCCGCCATTGGCTGCACCATAAACATGCAGGCGGCGGATATAAAAATAGTCAGCCCGAATATCACCAATGTGTTGTCCGTGCTTTTTTTATCTACTGTCATTGTCATGCTGCCGCTGTTGCCTTTTTCGTGTCGTCTATACGCACCAATTCCGCAAACTGCCTGAACAGGTAATGACTGTCATGCGGACCGGGCGATGCTTCAGGATGGTATTGCACGGAAAAGACCGGACGGCCTTTCACCTGCAATCCTTCGTTTGTGCCATCAAACAAGCTTGTATGCGTTACCTCTACGCCATCGGGCAAGCTATCGGCAATCACATGGAAACCATGGTTCTGGCTGGTAATTTCCACCTGCCCTGTCAGCACATTTTTAACGGGATGGTTCACGCCGCGATGGCCAAAAGGCAGTTTTTCTGTCCGCGCACCCAGCGTCAGCGCCAAAAGCTGGTGGCCAAGGCAGATGCCGAACAATGGCAGGCCTGATTTCAAAATATCGCGTATCAGCGGCACAGCGTGTGTGCCTGTTGCCGCCGGATCACCAGGGCCGTTCGATAAAAACACGCCATCAGGCTTAAGCCCCATAATATCCTGTGCCGCCGCACGACACGGCACCACCGTGAGCCGCAGCCCTTGCGCCACCAGACCGTCAAGGATGCTACGCTTTACGCCATAATCAACGACCACAACATGCTTTTCCGCCGCCGCGTCGCCATACATATACGGCTTGCTGCAAGATACCTCCGCCGCCAGATCCCGCCCTGTCATATCCGGGAGCGCTTTGGCGCGATTTTTAATATCATCCAAATCAATATCCACTGCATGGCAAATCACACCATTTTGTGCGCCTTTATTGCGCAGGTGGTGCGTTAATGCGCGGGTATCAATGCCGCAAATACCTGTAATGTTCCGTTCGATCAGCCAATCGTTAAAATCAACCTCGGAACGATAATTGGACGCTGGCGTAATATCTTCACGCACAACCAAACCTTTGGCAAAGGGTTGCTTTGCCTCGTTATCTTCGCTGTTTGCACCTGTATTGCCGATATGGGGGAATGTAAAGGTGATGATCTGCCCGGCATAGGAAGGATCTGTCATCACTTCCTGATACCCTGTCATCCCTGTATTAAAGCAAATTTCTCCGCCTGTGAGGCCCGTTGCACCAATGCCCCTGCCCCCAAAAACACTGCCATCTGCTAGAACCAGAACGGCGCGCGTGGGCGCAGGCTTCGATGATGCGAACATTCGTGTTTCCCTGCTGGACGGATTTCAGCTATTATAGCCATCCAGAGAACAGAGGCAAGATTAAATACGCCATTTAAAAGGATAAAATGCCATGACCCTGCGCAAACAGTTTCAGGACGAATTAAAACTGGCCCAGCACGCCAAAGATGAGCTGAAAACCGGCACTTTACGCCTGATTATGGCCGCCCTGAAGGACCGTGACATCGCCGCCCGCAGCAAAGAAAACTGGGATGGCGTCGGGGATGAAGAAATCCTGGCCATGCTGCAAACCATGATTAAGCAGCGCCAAGAAAGCATTAAGATGTATACCATCGGCAACCGGCAGGATTTGATTGAGCGCGAAGCCGCCGAAATCAAAATTATTGAAAACTTCCTCCCCACCCAGTTGACCGAGGATGAGATCAAATCCGCCGTCGAGGATATCGTTAAATCCGTCTCTGCCAGTGGAATCAAGGATATGGGCAAGGTCATGGCCGAACTGAAAACCCGCTATACCGGCCAAATGGACTTCGCCAAGGCCAGCGGCATCGTCAAGGAGCGCCTTGCGGGATAAGCCATAGTGTAGTATCAGGATACCCCTGATACCAAAATGCTGCCGTAGCTCAGTGGTAGAGCGCACCCTTGGTAAGGGTGAGGTCGAGAGTTCAATTCTCTCTGGCAGCACCACTCCACCTTCTTTTTCTAAGAAGAAACTGTCATTTTAGGAAAGCACATCATGAACAAAACTTTAACTCTGGCTTTGTTAACAGCTGCTGTAACTTTAGCAGGATGCGCAGGAAATCCAATCAACCAGAAAACAGCCATGAACTATGGTGAAGCTGGATGGCAAGCAGTTGAACGTGGCGACTGGACGCTTGCACGGGAAAATTATCGTCGTGCCGTCATTAATGGCCAGCTAGGGCATTCTGACTCCGCCAAGATGGCTGTATATTACTATGAATATGGACGTGCGTCGGGAGTTGTTTGCGAATGGTCGGAAGCGAAAGACGGTCTTGAACTGGCCTATGAACAGGACTTAAAAAGCAACGGACCCGCCTTTATGTCCCAGATAGAGCTTGGCCGAATGTACAAGGCGAAAAGGGACTACTCAAAATCTGCAGAACATTTCTCTCTGGGGATTAAAGGTATAAAAAAAGTGGCTGGAGACACAAAGGACCCTACGGGATACGCACACCTACTTGACGAGTATTCATTTGTGCTGGAAAAAACAGGACAGGCTGAACAAGCTCAAACATATAAAAAACAAGCTTCTGAAATACGCACATCTTCTAAAGGACAAAAAGCCAATACAGATATCACGCCCTATGGTACGCAGTGTAAAAAAGGCTAATGCATCTGCAGCTTCTTCAATATGCTGGCACCATCACCACTCAATATCCGCCATATCCCTGCTATGCGCCACAACCTGATTGCCTGCAGGATTATAGGTAAGCCCGTCAAAGCTCATGCTCCGCGCAAGGGCAATGCCACGGCCATAGGATAAATTCGCCCGCGTTGGATCGACAGAAAGCCATTTGCGCCAGTCAAAACCTTGGCCGGGGTCTTGGATCACCGTATAAATGCCATCTTTTTTGCGGGCGATAATAATATTTGCAAAGCGCTGCCTGTTCTCTGGCAACGACTGGCGGCGGCGAATTTCATCAGCCCATGTGCCCTGCTCCATCAATTGCGCTTTCAGCTCTCCGCCGACACCAAGACAACCGTGCTCCACGGCATTCAGCATCAGCGCCTGCAGGCCCGGCTGTATTCGTGATGGGTCACCAAATATATGCGCCGCGAACTGTGCAACGACCTCCACATCCTCTATTGTCCTGACTTTAAAACGACAGGTATTGACAAGCCCAAGGGCACGCGTATCCGGCAATGTATTTTTTAAAGGCTTATTATCAGACATTTTTGCGACAGTCATTGATATCTCCTATCTTTCCGTGAAGGCCGTAGAAACCGCATTGCGGACAGGTTTTAATAAATAAGCAAGCACCGTTTTTTCACCCGTAATGACATCTGCCATAACCGTCATGCCGGGCTTGATGTTATTTTTCGGGTCTGCGCCAACATAGCTGCGCTTTAACGTTACGCGCCCTTTGTAATAGCGGTCTACTTGATTATCGCCGAAGGTCGCGGCTGAAATAAACTCCAAACGACCGGGCACAGCCCCATACCGGGAAAAATCATACGTGCTGAATTTAACCTGCACATCCTGCCCCGGTTTCAAATGACCAATGTAACGCGGTTGAATCATCAAATCGACAACCAATGGCGCATCTGTCGGCACAATTTCGGCCAGTTTTTGCCCCGGCATCACAACGCTGCCGATAGTATTCACGTTTAGCGCCTTCATAATACCCTTCACAGGGGCGCGAATATCGAGCCGTGCTACTTGTTTTTGCAGCTTATCAATCATTTCAGCAATTTCCACGCGCTCGGCAATAACGGCGCTCAATTGTTGGCTGGCATTGTTTTTATTTCCGGCGGACAGCGAATCAAGACGGCTCTCGTATTCCGCTACTGCGCTTTTGGCGGCAGCGATTTTATTGTAAAGGTTATTCACCTGCCCTTTGGCCTGGTTATATGATTGCTCTGTCTCCAAAAGTTTCATATCTGCCATATACCCTCTGCGCTGTAATTCTTGGCGGCGTGCATAAAGGTCTTGCGTCACTTCCAGATTGTCACGCGCCGTTTTCAGCTCACTATTTAAAGCGCGGATGGCTTGCTTTTTCTGGTCGATCTGGTCACGGATCACAGCGCTTTCTTTTTCTTTGGCGCTTAACATCGTGCTAAAGAAATTTTTCTGGTCTTTTTCTTGATGCGCGCTTGCGGCAGGCGCTTCTTTAAAGGATAAATCACGATTCTCCAAAAACGCGCGCAACCTTTCCTCTTGCATCGCCAACAAAGAATCGCGGCTTTTGGCGCGTTTCAAATCTTCTTCAATCCCCGCGCCATCAAGCCGTAAAATAACTTGGCCTGTCTGTACCTCCATGCCTTCGCGCACGGCAATATCCTTTACGATCCCACCATCGAAATGCTGCACAACCTGCACAAACCCACTGGGCACAATTTCTCCCGGCGCATGGGCAATTTCATGCACATTGGTAATACCAGCCCACCCCAAGAAGCCTAAAATCGAAAAGCTGGTGACGAGTATTGTCATGCGGACAAGACGCGGGCTGGCCGCTTCCTTAAGCCTGATAGACTGCGCCAAATAGCGGAGCTGCTTTTCCTTGCTTCTTTTTTCCATGCTACGCCACCCCTTTCACAGACATCGTTGAAACATCATCTTTCCCTGTCTTGACCCATGCTTCCGCATTACGGCGCAAGTGAACTGAAACGTCAGACATTTTGATGAAATCATCCCGGTACGACACAATAACAAACGTCTTTCTCCCGCGATGTTGTTCTATATAGTTCTTTAAATTTTCACCGGCCTTGCCATTTAAAACCGCATTAGGAAGCTCATCAATCAACATCACAGATGCACTTTGCAAATACGCACGCGCCAAAGATATTCTAGCCCCCAAGGAAGATGAAAACGGATTACGGCCCAGCATGGTTTCCAGCCCGTCCGGCAAGGCATTTAAATCATCCCATGCATCAGCAAGGCGTAGCGCCTGCTCTATTTCTTCATCTGCCGCCATGGGGTTGCCGATAACAAGGTTTTCGGCAATTGTGCCCGGAAAGAAATCTGGCTGCTGCGGCACATAGGCCATTTGCCGCCGTAATTCCAAAGAATTAAGCTGGCGAATATCAAAACCGTCTATGCGTACAGTTCCTGCCGTGGGCTGATACATGCTTTTAATCATTTTCAAGATAGTCGTTTTCCCCGTACCGTTACGCCCCATAACAGAAACAACGTTCCCCGGCAAAGCCTCAAAGCTTAAGCCGCCTATAATAGGATCACGGTTTTCTTCGTAACCAAATGAAACGTTTTCGACAATAATATGCCCCTTCATCATCGGCAAAACAGCGCTTGTATCTGTTTCCGATTCAATTTCCAGCTCCATCAAGGCATTGACTTGCAGAATACTGTTACGCAATTGCTCCAAACGCTGAATCATTGTGCAC